>JAVEEN010000323.1 GCA_030840445.1 Pseudonocardiales bacterium | reverse complement strand
GGAGACTGGCAGCTGGAACGGTTCAAAGCTCAGAAGGCCCGTGGTGAACTGGACAAAGGCGCCCTGATGGACCGCGGTCTGTGGCGTTACACGCGGCATCCGAACTACTTCGGAGATGCCTGTGTGTGGGTCGGGATCTTCCTGGTCGCTGTCGAGCGCTGGCCTGGCGTACTCACCATCTTCGCGCCCGCGATCATGATTTACCTGCTGGCGTTCGGTTCGGGCAAGCGAGTGCTCGAACGGTCTATGGCCCGACGGCCGGGGTACCGCGAGTACATGGAGCGGACCTCGGGATTCCTGCCACGTCCCCCGAAGCGGGCCTGACGCCGACCACGGTGAGTCCGCGAGGCGGCCGGGCGGCTACTCGATGGCCTGCGCTGAACTGATGCACAGGATCAAGGGCCGTACACTTGCTCCTAATGTCTAGTTCATTCATCGACCATGTCCGCGGGTCCTGGCGCATCCTGGTCAAAGAGGTAGCGGCGTTCGGTCTCATCGGCGCCGTGTCTTTCGTGATCGAACTGGGCCTGTTCAATCTGATCCTGTCCCAGGAGCACATCGGGCCGCTGAAGGCCAAATTGGTGGCAACCATCGTCGCGACCACCTTCGCGTACTTCGGGAACCGCTACCTGTCCTTCTCCCACCGAGCCCGAACCAGTATCGGCCGGGAAACGACGTTCTTCTTCGGTATCAACGGTATTGCCCTGTTGTTCAGTGAGCTGATCCTGGCCCTGGCGTCCTATCCGCTGCACTACCGGGACAACCACCTCGTCATCAACGTGGTCAACCTGGTCACCATCGGCCTGGGCACCATCTTCCGCTTCTGGGCCTACAAGCGGTTCGTCTTCCTGCATCCGGATCGGGTCGCGGCCGGGCTGCCGGACGACAACCAGCTCACCACCGAGATCACCTAGCGGCAGCCCCTTTCCGGTGGTGATCATCTCGCGTTAACCCGCGCCCAGGGCCCCACAGATGCGAGTGGATCACCCCGGACGCGCGGAGTTGACAGATTCGAACAGGTGTTCGAGCATAGAGGGGTGACTGCCGCCCTCAATCTCAGCCCTAGGGCGATGAATTCCGGGGCGATGAATTCCGGGGCAGTGCATTCCGGGGCAGTGCATTCCGGGGCGGACGAACAGGCAGCCCACTTCGACGATACCGACGGCGCGTACGCCATCGCCGAACCGGATCCGTTTTCCGACTCATCCAGCCAGCACTCTCCCGGCCACCGCAACGCCGCGCCACACCGGCATCCGTCGCTGCGGGTCGAGCTGAGCACGACGCCGGCCGGACCGATCGCTGCCCTGTCCCGGCCGTCTCTGCCACCGCTACCGGTACTCCCCGGGCTGGAGCCAGTCCTGCCGGCCGGCCTGCGCCGAGGCAGCACCATCGCGGTCACGAATTCGGTCTCACTGCTGCTGGCCGTCCTCGGTGGTCCCTCGGCGAGGGGAGCTTGGACGGCCATGGTGGGCATGCCGACCATCAGCGCCGAGGCCGCCGACGAAGCAGGCATCGACCTCGAGCGACTGGCCATCATCAGCCCTCCGGAGTCGGGCTGGACCTCGGCGTCCTGGACCACGGCGGTCGGCGCCCTCCTCGATGCCGTCGACGTGGTGGTGGCCCGGCCGGGAACAACCGCGATCTATCAGGCACACGGAAACGGTGCTAGCACCGGTAACACCGGCATCAATGACGGCGATGCCCGTCGGCTGACCGCTCGAGCTCGGACCAAGGACGCGGTCCTGGTGCTGTTCGGCCAACAAGCCGCGGCCTGGCCGGCTGTCGAGATACAGCTGTCCGCTCAGCACAGCCACTGGACCGGCATCGGTGATGGCTATGGACGGATCCGGGCCCGTCGGCTCACCGTGTCGGCCACCGGCAAAGGTCGTTCGGCTCGGCCTCGTACCACTGAGCTCTGGTTGCCTGCCGACGTTCAACCCAGCACGCCAGCTACCCCGGCTGCCCCAGCTACCTCCCTCGGGAACCACGACGAGCTACCCGAGGCGGGATGACCACCAGCGCTCAGCTGCCGCGGGACACTGTGGCTGGCGGCACTCCCCCGCAGCTGAAACCACCACGAATGGCCGCCGTGTGGTGCCCGGACTGGCCGGTCACCACCGTACGTACCGAAAACGGCCTGGACCCGGCCGCGCCCATCGCGGTGCTGACCGCGAATCGGGTGGTGGCCTGCTCGCAAACGGCTCGGCAGCAGGGCATCGTTCGCGGACTGCGCCGTCGGGAAGCCCAGGGCAGATGCCCGGATCTGATCGTGCTCGCCCGCAACGAGGCGGCTGAGGCCCGCGCCTTCGAGCCGATCCTCGGCGCCATCGAGGCGATCGCCCCCGGGGTCGAGGTGGGCCGTCCCGGCCTCGCGTCGATCGGGATCAAGGGGCCCACCCGATATTTCGGCGGTGAGACCGCCGTACTGCATGCCTTGTCACGGACCATCGCCGAGCACACCGAGGATGTTCTGATCGGAGTGGCCGACGGGGCGTTCGCGGCCGAACAGGCTGCTCGGCGCGGCAGCATCATCCCGCCAGGCACCTCAGCTGAGTTCCTCGCGGACCTGCCGATCCAGACCCTTGACGAACCTGAGCTGGTCGATCTGCTGAAAAGGCTGGGGATTCGCACCCTCGGTGCCTTTGCCGCCCTTCCGTCCGGTGATGTCCAGGCCCGCTTCGGCCCGGTCGGCACCTGGGCCCACCGACAATCGGGCGGTGTCGATGCCCGTCCGATCGCAGCGCGCCGGCCGCCGGTGGAATTCGAGGTGAGCATCGAGTTCGAGCCACCGCTGGATCGGGTGGACACCATCGCATTCAGCGTCCGGGGCACGGTCGAACGGTTCGTGTCCGACCTCGCCGACCACGGTTTGGCCTGCACCTGCTTCGAACTGATCGCCCAGACAGATCGGGGCGAAGAGACCGTTCGGCGTTGGCGGCACGCCGGTGTCCTGACTGCGGTGGATGTCACCGACCGGGTTCGCTGGCAACTCGAGGGCTGGCTGAGCCGACGTACCGGAGAACCGAATGCCCCGTCCGGACCGGTGAATCTGCTTCGGCTGATCCCGATCGACACCGTGCCCACCGGGGCCCATCAGCGAGCCTTGTGGGGTGGTGACGGAGCGGTCGATGAGCGGGCCCATCGTGCCCTGGCCCGGGTCCAGACCCTGCTCGGACACGGGTCGGTACGCACTCCCGTCGTGTCAGGTGGCCGTGGTCCGGCACAACGCACGCGGTTGATCCCCTGGGGGGACGACCGTCCTGACAACAGCCTGGCCGGCCAGCCCTGGCCGGGCCGGTTACCGTCGCCGGCCCCGTCGGTGATCGTCGACCCCCCTCGACCGGTTCAGGTTCTCGACGAAGCCGGCCGGACGGTGATCGTCACCGCTCGCGGCGGAATCCCTACCTCACCTGCACGCTTCGCCCTTGGCCCGGTAAATAGCACGATCACCGCTTGGGCGGGTCCATGGCCGGTGGATGAACGTTGGTGGGACGCCGATGCCCGTCAGCACCTGGTGCGCCTGCAACTCGTCGATGCCACTGGCCGGGCTTACCTGGTGTGTTTCACCGCATCCGACCAGAGTTGGTACCTGGAAGGGATCTACGACTGAGGGCCGCCGTGAGTTACCCGCAAACCAGCGAGCTACGACATATATGGCGTACCTCGACGCTGTTACCCGTAACTGACCGCTGATCGATCAACCCGAACTGCTGCTACTCACCGCGATCAGCACGACGATCCAGCCGATCGACAGTAACGCGAACGAAGCGCCGATCACGATGCCGGCGATGGACATACCGCGGCCGACACCGGTTCTTCTCGACTGCCGGTAACCCGCGATGCCCAAGCCGATGCCGACGAATCCCGGTAAACCGCACAGGAAGATGCTGCACAGCGATACCACCAACGAGGCGACCGCGAGCCCGTTGTTCCGCTGCGGAGCCGGATAGGCCGAATAGGGCGTCGGATATCCGCCCGGATAGTAAGGCTGCTGACCGTACGGCTGCTGACCGTACGGCTGCTGGCCATAAGGCTGGCCGTGGGGCGACCGAAACGGATCCTGCCCCGGGTTCGGGTCACCGCCGTACCCGGAACCTCCTCCGGTGTAGTCCTCTGCCACGTCAGCCCTTCACGCTGTAGATGTGAAGGCCGACCATATCCTGACAAGACCAGATCTCCCATGCCCGCCGGTAGCCGGCGCTCCAGCAGGTCGCGGTTACTTCTTGGAGGTGAGCGACCGCAGGAAGAACGTCAGGTTGGCCGGCCGCTCGGCCAGTCGGCGCATGAAATAGCCATACCACTCATCGCCGTACGGGACGTAGACCCGCATCCGATGCCCCTCAGCGGCGATCGCACGCTGTTCAGCCGGCCGGACTCCGAACAACATCTGGAACTCGAACGTCCCCGACGTACGACCGTGTTCGATGATGGCCGTATGGGCCGCGGCGATCATCGCGGGATCATGAGTGGCGATCATCGGATAGCCGTCTCCGGCCATCAGCACGTTCAGGCACCGGACGTAGGACTCGTCGACGGCGTCGCCGGTGAACGCGACCGATTCCGGTTCGGCATAAGCACCTTTGCAGATCCGGACCCGGGATCCCGCGCCGGCCAGGTCCCGGCAGTCGCCCTCAGTGCGCTTGAGGTAGGCCTGCAGCACCGTACCCACCCATTCGAAGTCCTGGCGCAGTTCGGTCACGATCGCGAGGGTGGAGTCGGTGGTGGCGTGGTCCTCCATGTCCACCGTGACCGTGGTGCCCGCAGCCGCGGCGGCCGCACAGATTGTGCGCGCCCCGTCCAAAGCGATCCGCTGCCCGTCACCTGGCAGCGATTGGCCGATCGCGGACAGCTTCACCGACACCTCGGCCCGGTCGGCCACATCGTGCGTGGCCAGTTCGGACAGAATCGACACGTACGCCGAAACGGTAGCTTCGGCCTGTTCGCGTGATGTGGTGTCCTCACCGAGAAAGTCCAGCGTCACCCAGAGCCCGGCGTCGAGCAACGCATGGGTCACCTTCAGCGCTTCCGGCTCGGTGGGACCGGCCACGAACCGATCGACGACCGGACGGGTCAGCCTGGACCTCTCAGCGACGCTGCGCAGCCGCGGTGAACGGGCCGCGGCCAGCAACGGTTCTCTGAGCAGTGGCATGAGTCAGTCCCCAGCCTGATGCGGGTAACGCACCGAGGTGGGAGCCACGAACGTCTCCTTGATGGCGCGGGGAGAAACCCAGCGCTGCAGGTTCAAGATCGAACCTGCTTTGTCATTGGTTCCCGAGGCACGCGATCCGCCGAAGGGCTGCTGACCGACCACGGCACCGGTGGGCTTGTCGTTGATGTAGAAGTTACCGGCGGCGAACCGGAGCTTCTCGGCGGCCTTGACCACCGCGGCCCGGTCATTGGCGATGATAGAGCCGGTGAGCCCGTACGGCGCACCCTGATCGACCACGTCCAGGATCTCGTCGAAAGCCGCATCCGAATCGCCACCAAGGGCATCGTCATACACGTACACCGACAGGACCGGTCCGAAGTACTCGGTGGAGAAGATCTTGTGATGCGGATCGGTCGAAACCAGCACGGTCGGACGGACGAAGAATCCCTCGCTGTCATCGGCCGTTCCGCCTGCCAGCACCTGCAGAGCGGGGTCTGACCGGGCGTCGTCCAGCACGCCGGCCAGCCGGTCGAAGGCGCGCCGGTCGATGACGGCACCGAGGAAGTTGGAGAAGTCGTTGACGTCGCCCTGAGTCAGCGCGTTCGTCTCGGCAGCCAGCCCGTCAGCCAGTTCCGGCCAGATCGAAGCCGGGATGTAGGCCCGGGAGGCGGCCGAACATTTCTGCCCCTGGTACTCGAAAGCCCCGCGTACGAGTGCGGTGCGCAACACGTCGACATCCGCCGAGGTGTGGGCCAGTACGAAGTCCTTGCCGCCGGTTTCACCCACCAGCCTCGGGTAGGTGCGGTAGCTCGAGATGTTGGCTCCGACGGTCTTCCAGAGGTGGTGGAACGTCGCCGTAGATCCGGTGAAGTGGATTCCGGCCAGCTTCGGGTGGGTGAGGGCGACGTCGGACACCGCGCGGCCGTCTCCGGTGAGCAGGTTGATCACGCCCGCAGGCAGACCGGCGGCCTCCAACAGTCGCATGGTCAGATGTGCCGCCAGCAACTGGGTTTCCGAGGGCTTCCAGAGGACGACATTGCCCATCAGGGCGGGCGCGGTCGGCAGGTTACCGGCGATAGCGGTGAAGTTGAAGGGTGTGATGGCGTAGACGAAGCCCTCGAGCGGGCGATGGTCCAGCCGGTTCCAGATACCCGGGGAGGACATTGGCTGCTCAGCCAGCACCTGACGGCCGAAGGCCACGTTGAACCGCCAGAAGTCGATGAGTTCACACGCGGAGTCGATCTCGGCCTGGATCGCGGTCTTGGACTGGCCGAGCATGGTGGCGGCGTTCAGGGTCGCCCGCCACGGTCCCGCCAGTAGGTCCGCCGCCCGAAGGAAGATGGCGGCCCGGTCCTCATAGGACATCGCACGCCAGGCCGGTGCGGCAGCCAGGGCAGCGCTGATCGCATCGGAGGCGTCCTCCGTCGTGGCGTTTGCGTAGTCGCCCAGCACGTGAGCATGCCTGTGCGGTTGGACCACGGTGCCGCGTTCGCCACCACCCATCCGCTGCCGGCCGCCGATGGTGCAGGTCAGCTCGAAACGGGTGCTGCTCAGCTCGGCCAGTTTGGCCTGAATCACAGCGCGCTCGGCGGATCCGGGCGCATAGTCGAGCACCGGTTCGTTGCGGGGTGCGGGGATCTGGCTGACGGCGTCCATATGCGGTCTCCTCGGGTCGATGCCTCAACGATATTCCGCCGGCATCCCATGACTTCGCTCGAAAACGATAATCTCATGGGTATGGACCACTCCGATCCGAGTAACGTCGCCGACTTTGATCTGGGCCGTCCGCCGTTGGCGCGCACCCTCATCGTGCTCGGGCCCGGCGAGCGGCTCAGGACCCCGGTGGGCGAGGACGAGGTGGTCTTCGCCGTCGGCCTGAATACCGGCGGCGACCTCGCCGAGACCGAGGCGTTGGTCGTTGCCGCCACCGGGAGTGCGGGGGTGATACTGCGCCGTCCCAGCGCCGGCGACCGCGCCCAGCGGGTCGAGCGGGCCGCGGGACGCGCGGGCGTGCCGCTGTACTGGCTCGCGGACTCGGTGAGCTGGGCGCAGGCCCATCAGGCCGTGTCGGAGTCCCTGACCCCGCAGTTGGCCGCCGATGACGAACTCGCCGATCTGGCCCAGACCATCGCCACCCTCACCGGAGGCCTGGTGACCATCGAGGACACCTCGTCGCGAGTGCTGGCCTATTCCCGCTCCAGCGACGAGGTGGACGACTTGCGCCGGCTGTCGATCCTCGGGCGGAGCGGACCAGCGCAATACCTGAGCCTGCTTCGGCAATGGGGTATCTATGACCGGCTGGCGGCGTCGGAGGAGGTCGTGGAGATCGCCGAACATCCCGAGTCCGGCATCCGACGGCGGCTGGCAATTGGCATCTTCGCCGGCCCGCGGCAACTCGGCACCATCTGGGTGCAGCAGGGCGCGCAGGACTTTCCGCCGCATGCGGCGCAGGCCCTGCTGGGCGCCGCACGGGTCACCGCGACCCAACTGGTCGAACACCGCCGCATCGACAACCGCAACCCGACCGGGCGATCGAACTCCAGTCGCGCGCTGTCGAATTTGCTGGCCGGCCGGCCAACCGGCGGACAGCAGGTGTCGGTCCGGACCGCACGCCAGCCCTGTGCGGTGGCGGTGTTCGAGCTCGGCTCAGCCAGTGGCGATATCGGCGGTGACGCAGGCGTGGGCGATGATCGAGCTGCGCGAGGACTGGCCGTGGACGACCTCAACGCCATCGTGACCCTGCACGCGGTTGCCTTCCGTCGCGATGCCATGGCCGAAGTGATCGGCGATCGCCTCTACCTGCTGCTGCCTGCACTCACCTCAGCGGATGCGGCGATACCGGCCTTGCGCGCCGCGGTGTCAGCGGGCCGCCGACATCTGCGGCCCACGGTCCGCTGCGCCCTGGGCCCGCTCGTGGACTCGATGACTGCCGCCGCGAGATCCCGTGCCGGTGCCGATCTCGCGCTGGCTTGCCAGCCAGGGCCGGACGGCCTGACGCGCTTCAGTGACGCACGACCTGGACTCGCCGTCGGTGTGGCACTCGAAGCGTTGCGTCAGCGGCCCGACCTACTGGAGGACCAACTGCTGCGGCTGAGCAACGAGGAACCGGAGCTCGCGCACACGCTGCTGCACTTTCTCGACTCCGGTTCGCGGGTGGCCAGCACGGCTACAGCAGTGGGAATCCACGCCACCAGTGTCCGGCACCGGCTGAGGCGGGTCGTCGATCTCACCGGACTCGATCTCGACGATGCCGATCAACGGTTGGCGGCCCACCTCCAGCTACGAGCCGCGCGCGCGGGGCAGCGCCGCCCGGTCGGCGAGCCAGCGGGAGATGCCCCAGCGCTCAGATCGCCGCGGTAGCCGACGGGTCACCCGGCTCGACGCCCACGACGGCCTGGTCGGAGAGCCGACGGCGACGCTGGACGATTCCGAGCGGAATCAACACCATCGCGGCGAGCGCGAGGAACGGCAAGGCATACCCGAGACCTGCGGCCAGCCAGCGAAACGCGACGGTCACGCCGTGCCACCCACCGCCGACCGCGGTGGCGAAGCCGGAGGGCCCTTGGTGCGCCAGCACGGCCGCGGGCGCCTTGCCCTTGAGCTGAATGGTCAAAGTCGATTGAGCGATCTGACTCTCCAGTGCGCGTTGCTGGGCAATGGTGGAGGCCAGTTCGGATTCCCGCTGGCTCAGCTGGTTCTCCAGGGACACCAGGTCGTTGATGGAACCGGACTTTCTGAGGAAGTCGCGCAGCCGGCCGACGCTGATGGTCAGTGCCTGGACCCGGGCATTGATATCGGCATGGGCCGAGGTGACGTCGTCGCCCTTCACTGTCCGGTCGAGTTCCCGGCCGAGCTTTCCGGTATCGGCGATGAGTCCGTCCAACGCTGCCGGGGGAACTCGCAGTACCAGGGTGGCGTGGCGTTTATCGCCGTCGCTGGTGCGCTGGTCCGCGCTGACCTGCGCCGAGACCCGGGCCGCCCGACCCAGCACCGCGTCCGCCGCCTGGTCGACGTCAGCCACCTCGACATCGAGTGACGCGGTACGCACGAAGTCCTTCTGCTGCAGCGGCGTGCTCGCCTTGGGCTGACCCGACGCCGGCCCGACGGCCGGCGCCGCGACGTCGTTCTTGGCTCCTTGCTCCGAACCGCCCGAGGCGACTGAGGAAGCGATTCCGGAGGCCGTCTTCGACGAACCGCCGGTGCAACCGCTCATCAGCAGGAGGGTGGCGAGCACCGCACCGGCGACCGCGGCTGGACGGCGGGTGGAAAGAGCGATCACGAGCTTCTCCCTGTCTGACGAACGCGAGCAGTACGTGACGGGCTTGGTGCCCGCACCCGTCATCTGAACAGATGAACCGGAGCCTCGGAGACGTTGCTTCTGAGATCAACTCGTGACCGGCGGCGGATCGGATTGGCTGCCCTTGGCAGAGGTGGGGCTGGCCTAGGCGAGCTGGCCAAAGAGAGGGCCAAGGTTGCAATGGCATGCTGCGGCGGTGGAGGTCATTCATCAGATCTGGCTGCGGGCCATCGGTCAGCAGGATCCGCCGCAGGCTGCTGTCGCGTTCGGAGCGGCCGCGTTCGCCCTCGCGCTGGTATTACCCCGCCCGGTCTGGTCGATCACCCGGCATCTGGTCACGATCGCTCACGAAGGTGCTCACGGTGTCGCGGCCCTGGCGGTCGGCCGGCGGCTGGCCGGTATCCGGCTGCACTCGGACACCTCCGGTCTGACCGTGTCCAAAGGCAAACCTCGTGGACCGGGCATGATCCTGACCTTTCTGGTCGGCTATCCGGGTCCGGCCCTGTTCGGGCTGAGTGCTGCCGCCCTGCTGGCAGCTCACCGAGCGGTTGCGGTGCTGTGGATATCGCTGATCCTGCTGGCGTTGTTGCTGTTGCAGATACGCAACTGGTTCGGCCTGTGCTCGGTACTGGTAACCGGCCTGGCCGTGTTCAGCGTGTCGTGGTGGCTGCCCGAACGCGGCCAGTCGGCCTTCGCCTACCTCATCACCTGGTTCCTGCTGCTCTCGGCCCCACGCCCGGTGCTGGAGCTGCAGACCAAGCGGCGACGCCAAGGCCGGCTTGCCGGGGGGTCCGACGCCGACCAGTTGGCCGAGTTGACCGGGATACCCGGTCTACTCTGGGTCGCGATCTTCCTGGCGGTGACCGTAGGGGCGCTGGCCGTCGGCGGTTATTGGCTGATCACGCCCTACCGCGCGAGTTTTGTCTTGAGTCAATAAATTGGCAGGGTCGGCGTGTGTCGCAAGCCGATCCGCTTGCGGTGATGGCGAAGTTGGTGGGCGCCTGTCAGCTTCGCGCCGCTTCGATCGCCGGGAGCGGTTCCTTTGCGGGAAGGATGCCGGCGTCGCCATCAAGAGCGTCGCGCAATGTCTACCTTGCCAACGTCGATCTGATCCGCAAATATGCTCCTGTGGTCTGGCGTCAGGTCACGGTGCGCCAAATGGGGAAGGTCAGAAAGTCGTGGCTACAGCGCAGGAATACGAGCGGGTCTTGCTGAAGGCCGAGCTGAGCGGTCTGGCGTTGCTGAACAGCCAGGAGAAGGAGATGCTTCGCCGCCTGGTGAATCAGGCTGGGTCGATGGGCAATCGCGCACGCAAGATCGTCAACGGCTGATGTCGCAGACCGTGAACGAGCCCCTAGCCGCACTCGCGCGGCAGGTCGCGTCCGCGACGGCGTCGCCATCAGCGTTCGAGGTTGTCGCGCGTGAGACGGTGACCGTCCGTGGTCTGTTTGGGAAAAAGCAAAAAACGCTCGACCAGCGGACCGCGGTCTGCACTGGCTGGCAACTCGCCAAGTATAAGAAACGCGAGACAATGAATCATGTGCCGGGCGGTTGGTACGAGGAAGTCGAATACGCGCACCTGTGGCTGACCACGGATGGAGAACTTCGCGCGATCACCGCGCTGGAGACTCGTAGCCTCGGTCGGCTCGAGCCGACGATCAAGATCATCGGGAATGGTCCTGCCACGACCTCCGACGTGTCTGCGCTCGATTGGACACACGTCGTCTCCACGTGGAAGGGCACCACCGGGAACCGGGAACAGGAAGAGGAGACGGCGTCCTGGGGCACCCACGAGCCAGGCATCACCCGCGAGCAGCCCAGCAAACGCATCTGGCCCGAAGATGGCGGCGGTGTCCGGCGAGCACTTGAACTGCTCCGCGCCGGTCTACTGAAGCCCGGAGGTATCGGCGGGCCCGGCTGGTATGTGAGCGAAGACGATTGGGCAAACCGCTAGCCAGCCAGGTGGGGTCGTCGATACAGGGACGCG
>JAVEEN010000250.1 GCA_030840445.1 Pseudonocardiales bacterium | reverse complement strand
CCCGTTCTGGCAGCGCGGGGCCGATGGGTCCTTCCCGGACGCCTATTACTTCATGGGTAAGGACAACATCGTCTTCCATGCCGAGATCTGGCCGGCGATGCTCTTCGGGTACTCAGGGCTCGGCGCGAAGGGTGGCAAACCCGGCGAGCTCGGCTCACTGAACCGTCCGTACGAGGTGGTCTCGAGCGAGTTCCTGACGATGGAGGGCCGGAAGTTCTCGTCCTCGCGCAATGTCGTCATCTATGTCGGCGACATGCTCTCGCGCTACGACGCCGATGCGCTGCGTTACTACCTCACCAGTGCCGGACCGGAGAACCAGGACACCGACTTCACCTGGTCGGAGTTCGTCCGGCGCAACAACGATGAACTCGTCGCCGGTTGGGGAAACCTCGTCAACCGGACGATCTCGATGACGGCCAAGAACCTGGGTGCCATCCCGGCGGCCGGCGATCTGACCGATGCTGATCGCACCCTGTTGGCGTCCTCGGTCACGGCGTTCGACACCATCGGCGAGCTCATCGCCCGCAACCGGCAGAAGGCCGCGCTGGGCGAGGTCATGAAGCTGGTCGGCGACACGAACAAGTATCTGTCCGACACTGCACCCTGGAAGCTCAAGAACGAGGATCCGGAGCGGATGGCCACGGTGCTGCACACGACCCTGCAGGTCGTGGACGACGTGAAGACCCTGCTGACCCCGTTTCTGCCGGGCAGCTCCCAGAAAGTCCACGAGGCCCTCGGCGGCACCGGACTCTGGTCGGCCATGCCGGAGCTGGTGGAGGTCGACGAGCCCACCGCGGTCGGTTCACCGTCCTATTCGGTGCTCACCGGGGACTACCAGACGCAGGCCAAGTGGGCGTCGAGCCCGATCGAGGCCGGCCGGCCATTGGCCGCTCCGACACCGATCTTCACCAAACTGGATGTGTCGGTGGTGGACGAGGAACTGGCCCGTCTCGCCGGCGAATAACCCGATCGTGCAACATCGGGCACGGTCAGGTTGCCCGTTGTTACACGATCGGGGGAGATCGGGGGAGAAGGTGGGTCGTGGCTGATCCGTTGCGCGACGTCGCGCCGGAGTCGCCGGCGCCGCTGAACGGCACCGTGTTCGACTCGCACTGCCACTTCGATGCGATGGCCCACCGGGCCGGTGTAGTCGAGCGCGGTAAACCGGCACCGGCCGGCTTCATCGAAGCGGCGATGGCCCAGGCCGCATCCGTCGGCGTCACCCGGGTGATCAACGTCGGGTGCGAGGTCGGTGAATGGCAGTCGGCCATCGATTCGACCGAACATGCTTCTGTATACAGCGCAATCGCAGTTCACCCGACCGAGGTGCGCGGCCTGACTGAGAGCCACTATGCCGACCTCGAGCAGTTGTTGCGGCATCCCAAGGTGGTGGCCGTGGGGGAGACCGGTCTCGACTACTACTGGGATCGAACCACGCCCGAAGAGCAACAACTGCACTTTCGGCGCCACATAGAGCTGGCCAAGCAGGTGGGCAAACCACTGATGATCCACGACCGGGACGCCCATGCCGATGTGCTCCGGATCCTTGGAGAGGAAGGCGCTCCGCCGGCGGGTGTGATCCTTCATGCCTTCTCCGGCGATGCGGAGATGGCCACCGAATGCGTCCAGAAGGGATATCTGCTCTCATTTCCCGGCGTGCTGACGTTCAAGAATGCCCCTGCGCTGCGCGACGCCGCGCGGGTGACCCCGCTGGAGCAGATGCTGGTCGAAACCGACGCGCCTTTCCTCACCCCGCACCCGTTCCGGGGCCGTCCCAACGCGCCCTATCTCATTCCGCACGTGATTCGACAGCTCGCGGAGCTGAAAGAAGTCGATGAATCGGTGGTCTGCGCCACGATTTTGGGCACCGGACGTCGGTATTTCGGGGTCTAGCGCGGCTTTTGTCCGAGTTCGCGCAAGATCATGTTTGGCCGTTCGGACACCTGGCCGTTACGGTGCTGTGACCAAGCAGAACGCGAACGGTTCGACCGTGCACGACGAGGTGCTCGGGAAAATCGACAAACGAGGAGTTTCTTCTTTTGCGTCGCAGCTTTAAATACGGCCTCTACGGGATCGTGCTGGCAGGACTGCTCGGAGGCACCGCAGCCTGGGCGACCGCTGACAACGGTAAGACGATCGGTTTGAGGATCGACGGACAGAGCAAACAATTTCGCACCACCGCCGCCGATGTCCGGGGCGCTCTCGCCTCTGCGGGCATCCAGGTAGGCGCGCATGATCTGGTTGCGCCCGAACTCGGCTCCCAGGTGAAGAGCGGCAGCGACATCGTCGTCCGCCGGGGCCACCTGTTGCACCTCACCGTCAATGGCAAGTCCAAGGACGTCTGGGTCAACGCAGACTCCGTGGACGAGGCGCTCAGCCAGCTCGGCTACGACAGCAGCAACTTCGTGTCGGTCTCCCGGGCCAAGCGGCTCGACGCGGGCGCGACCAACGTCTCCATCGATTCACCGAAGCGGCTGACCTTTCTGGTCGACGGTCGTAAGGTCTCGGTAGTCAGTTCAGGCCGCACAGTTTTCGACGCGGTCGCCTTGTCGGCGATCTACCTCGGCCCGAATGACCGGCTGTCCGTCGCGGGAACCACCCCGACGCGGAACGCGCCGAGCGTGATCAGGATCCAGCGGGTCAAGTACGGCGTGAAGACGGTGCCCGTGTCCGTCCCGTTCCAGACCGTGACCAAGGACGACCCGACGAAGCTCGAGGGCAATCAGACCGTGGTCACCGACGGCAAACCGGGTCAGAACCTCGTCACCTACCAACTGCTGTACATCGACGGCAAGCTGGCCGGCCGGGTCGTCCGGCGCACCGTTGCGCAGTCGACACCTGTCAATGCTGTGGTCAAGGTTGGCACCAAGAAGCAGCCGGTGGCCGCCCCGCCGGCGGCAACCGGTGGCAGCAATACCGGGGCCACCCCGCCCGCGAACACCAGCGGGTTGAACTGGGATGCGGTTGCGGCATGTGAGTCCGGAGGCAACTGGGCGATCAACACCGGCAACGGCTTCTACGGCGGCCTGCAGTTCGACAGCGGCACCTGGCTGTCCAACGGTGGCGGGGCCTACGCACCGCGCGCCGATCTGGCCTCCAGGGAGCAGCAGATCGCCATCGCCACCAAGCTGTACAACGCCCGGGGCGCGAGCCCGTGGCCGGTCTGTGGACAGCGCTTGTAGCCGTCCGAGCTTCCTGGCCTGAGGTAGATCCGATCTGAGGAGTTACTGGTTTTGCAACGCAGTATGAAATTCGGCCTGTACGGGCTGGTGCTGGCCGGCCTGGTCGGCGGCACTGCCGCCTGGGCCGACAAGGGCAAGTCCGTCGACCTGCGCGTCGACGGTCAGGACCGACAGGTACACACCGCCGCCTCCGATGTCCGGGGCGTACTCGCCGCGGCGCACCTCAGCGTCGGTGAGCACGACATCGTGGCACCCGACCTGAAGTCACCGGTTTCCGATGGTGGCAAGATCATCGTCCGCCGTGGGCACCTCCTGCATCTGAAGGTGAACGGGCAGACCAAGGACGTCTGGGTCAACGCCGATTCGGTGAACGAGGCTCTCGGTCAGCTCGGCTTCGGCGGTGCGGAGTACGTGTCGGTATCCCGATCCCAACGGTTGGACACCGGAGTGACCAGCCTGGCCATCGATTCACCGAAGAAAATCACCTTCCTGGTGGACGGCCGCCGCGTCCCGGTGCAGAGCGCCGGCCCGACGGTCTACCAGGCCATCGACGACGCCGGCCTGTACCTGGGGCCGCAAGACCGCCTGTCGGCCACCGGCAAGATCTCCAACGGCCAGGTCATCAGGATCCAGCGGGTGACTCACAAGACGACCACCACGCAGGTAACCGTCCCGTTCGCCACGGTCCAGCAGAAGGACCCGTCGAACTATGTAGGCACCAATTCGGTGGCCCGGGCCGGCAAGAACGGCACCAGCCAGGTCACCTACCAGCTGCTCTACATCGACGGTAAGTTCGCCGGCCAGATCGTGCTGCGCTCCGTCCCGGGCACGCCGGCCATCAGCCAGATCACCAAGGTCGGCAGCAAGCCCGCGCCCGCCTTCGTGGCCACCGTGCCGGCGGGTAGCGCCCAGAAGATTGCCGCGGGCCTGGTCGCGGCACGTGGCTGGGGCTCGGATCAGTTCAGCTGCCTGGTGAGCCTGTGGAGCAAGGAAAGTGGCTGGCGTACCGACGCGGCCAACCCGAGTGGTGCGTACGGCATTCCACAGGCGCTGCCCGGATCGAAGATGGCGTCGGCCGGCGCGGACTGGCAGACCAACCCGACCACCCAGATCACCTGGGGGCTGGGATACATCTCCGGGGTGTACGGCACCCCCTGCGCGGCCTGGGCGCATTCCCAAGCCACCAACTGGTACTGATCCACCTGACCGACCTGCCGCACTATGCCGTTGGTGGCGAGGCCGTTGGTGGCGAGGCCATTGGCGGCGAGGCCGTTGGCGGCAGGCCGCTCTGGGACACTGGGGCGGTGACTGACCAGCCTGCCGGACTCGAGGACGCCAGGCTGCTCGGTCCGGTCGAGATCCGGGAGCTGGCCGGTCGATTGGGAATCCGTC
>JAVEEN010000215.1 GCA_030840445.1 Pseudonocardiales bacterium | reverse complement strand
CGCAGATCTCGAAGGCCGCAGTCTTCTGTCCTTCGATCCGGTCCGGATTGACGGAGTTGACCAGGGCGACCGGATAGTCGACAGCCAGTTTTCGCGCCAGTTCAAGGCAGTCGTCGAAGTTGCCGTCAATCTGCAGCAGACGGGCACCGTGCACCAGGGCCTGAGCCATCTTGCCCAGCGCAATCTTGCCCTGAGGCACCAGCACCGCACAGACCATCCCGGCCCGCACCGCGTACGCGGCGGCCGAAGCCGAGGTGTTGCCAGTCGACGCGCAGATCACTGCCTTGGCGCCCGCCTCGGCGGCTTTGGAAATCGCCATGGTCATGCCCCGGTCCTTGAACGATCCGGTCGGGTTGGCACCTTCGACCTTGAGGTAGACCTCGGCGTCGACCCGTTCGGACAGCCCGGTGGCCGGCACCAGAGGTGTGCCGCCTTCGAACAGCGTGACGACCGGAGTAGCTGCCGTGACCGGCAACCGATCGCGGTATGCCTCGATCAGGCCGGGCCAGGCCGAGCCCAGATACTGCCGTCCGGTCATCTGCGCAATCTCCCTGTGGCGTATGGCGAATCTGCTGTACGACGCACGGTTGCGCCGAAGCGTTCCTGGTCCGGCTCAGTCCGTAGGCATCCCCTCGACACGCATCACGCTGCCGGCACGGCGGATGAAGTCGAACTCCGAAAGCTGTTGCACCGTCGAGGCCAACGCCGCGTCAGGCGCCATGTGGGTGACCAGGACCAGCGTGGCCGCGTCACCGCGGCCCTCCTGACGTACGGTCTGGATGCTGACGCCGTTGTCGGCGAAGGCGCGCGCGACGGACGCGAGGACACCGGGCTTGTCGGCGACGTCCAGTGCCACGTGGTAGCGGGTCGACACTTCGCCCATCGGCTGGATCGCCAGGTCGGCATAGGCACTCATGCCGGCACCGCGGCTGCCGCTGACCCGGTTTCGGGCGACGGCCACCAGATCGCCCAGTACTGCGCTAGCGGTGGGCTCACCGCCAGCACCCCGCCCGTAGAACATCAAGGAGCCCGCGGCTTCGGCCTCGACGAAAACCGCATTGAACGCATCACCTACGCCGGCCAATGGGTGCGACAGCGGGATCATGGCCGGGTGCACCCGTACGGCGACCGATTCCTCTGGGCCGGCGATTCGCTCGCAGATGGCAAGCAATTTCACCGTGCAGCCCATGGCGGCGGCGCTGGCGACGTCCGCGGCGGTGACCTCGCTGATGCCCTCACGGTGCACATCGGCGGCTGTGACCCTGGTGTGGAACGCCAATCCGGCCAGTATCGCCGCCTTCGCTGCGGCATCGAATCCGTCGACGTCGGCAGTCGGATCAGCCTCGGCGTAGCCCAGCGCGGTGGCCTCGGCAAGCGCTTCGGCGAAGCCGGCTCCAGTCGAGGCCATCCGGGACAGGATGAAGTTGGTGGTCCCGTTGACGATGCCGATGACCCGGGTGATCCGGTCACCGGCCAGCGACTCGCGAAGTGGCCGCAACAGCGGGATGGCGCCGGCTACCGCGGCTTCGTAATACAGGTCGACCCCGTTGGCCGTCGCCGCGGCATGCAGCGTGGCGCCGTCCTCGGCGAGTAGTGCCTTGTTCGCGCTGACCACGCTCTTGCCTGATTTCAGCGCGGCGAGCAACAGGCTGCGCACCGGTTCGATGCCGCCGATGACCTCGACCACCAGATCGATGTCGGCACGGGTGACCAAGGCCTCGGCATCGGTAGTGAGCAGGTGCGCTGGCACATCGGTGTGGCGATTCGGGCGACGGACCGCAATACCGGCCAGTTCCAGGGGTACCCCGACCCGAGCGGCCAGGTCGTCGGCCTGTTCGGTGAGCAGTCGGGCCACCGCCGAGCCGACCACTCCGCAGCCGAGCAGGGCAACCTTCAGGGGCTTTCGAGTGTCTGAGCCGAGGACGTCGGCCGCGGTGCTTCTGTTGCTCATCTGAGCGCTCCGGCATCGATGGAACGGCTGGCATGTTGAGAAGGAGCGGGCGGATCGGCCCAGCCGACATCGGTGGCCATCACCTCGTCCATCCGTTCCCGCCGCACGATCAGCGTGGGAGTTCCGTCGGCTACCGCGATGACCGGCGGACGCGGGACCCGGTTGTAGTTGCTGGCCATTGAATAGCAGTAGGCGCCGGTGGCCGCCACGGCGAGCAGATCGCCCGGGGCGATGTCAGCCGGCAGCCAGCAATCGCGGACCACGATGTCACCGCTCTCGCAATGCTTTCCGACAACCCGCGACAGTTGTGGCGCCACCAGGGATTCCCGGTTTGCCAGCACCACGGTGTATTCCGCGTCGTAGAGGGCCGTGCGGATGTTGTCGCTCATGCCACCGTCGACCGAGATGTAGTTGCGCACCAAGCCACCGTCCAGGCTGATCGGTTTGACGGTGCCGACCTCATACAGCGTAATCATGGCCGGGCCGATGATGGCGCGCCCCGGCTCGACGGACAGCCGCGGAATGCGCAGGCCCGCTTGGGCGCATTCGGCCGCGATGATCGTCTGCAGCCGGACGGCGATGTCGCCGGGTCGCTGCGGATCGTCGGCGTCGGTGTAGGCAATGCCGAGGCCGCCTCCAAGATCGATCTCGCTGAGCTCGATACCGTGGGCGTTACGAACCTCGGCGAGCAGGCCGATCACCCGATGCGCGGCAACCTCGAAGCCGGAAGTATCGAAAATCTGTGAGCCGATGTGGGAGTGCAGGCCGACCAGTTCCAGCGACGGGTGTTCGAGAACCCGGGCCACGGCGGCCAGCGCCTCACCGTTGGACAGCGAGAAACCGAACTTCTGATCTTCGTGCGCGGTCGCTATGAACTCGTGGGTATGCGCCTCGACTCCGACCGTGACCCGAACGAGCACGGGCTGCCGGATGCCTGCCGCGGTCGCGATCTCGGCCAACCGGTCTATCTCGATGGCCGAATCGAGCACCACCCGGCCGACACCGGCTTGCACAGCGGTCACGAGTTCGGCCGGCGACTTGTTGTTGCCGTGCAGGGCCAGAGTCGACGGATCGACCCCGGCACGCAACGCGATCGCCAGCTCACCGCCGGAGCAGACATCGATCCCGAGGCCTTCGTCCGCGATCATCCGGGCCACCGACGTGCACAGGAACGCCTTGCCCGCATAGAAGACGTCGGCCCCGGCGAAGGCGGCGGCGTAGGTACGGGCGCGCTCGCGCAGATCGTCGGTGTCGAGTACGAAGGCCGGCGTGCCGAACTCGGCAGCGAGACTCGTCGCCGAGACGCCGCCTACCTGCAGCTCACCGCTCGCGCGACCCGCCGAACCGGGCCAGACCTTGGGGCTGATGGCTCCGGTGTACTCGCGCGAACCTGCTTGGGAGCCGGCTGCCAGCACGTCGGCATGCCGAGGGCCGGCCGGGTGCGCGTAACGGCTCATCGAAGGTGGTCCTGTCTGATCGCTGCGGCGGCTCGGCGACCGCGGGATTCGTCGGCTAACGGTAACGGGGTCCAGATAGTGAGACCGCAGGCAGTGCGGTAGTCACGCACCTGACCGGCCATCGACTGCGCTCGGCCTTCACATTCGTTCTGGCGCCGACACACCGAGCAACTCCAGTCCGTTCGCCAACACCGTTCTGGTGGCGACGTTGAGCCACAAGCGGGTCCGGTTCACGTCGGTGATCTCCTCGTCGCCCTTGGGAATGATCCGGCAGACCTCGTACCACCGGTGCAGCGTGCCGGCGAGCGCCTCGAGATAGCGGGCGACCCGGTGCGGTTCGCGCAGCTCAGCCGCCTGCGCCACCACCCGGGGAAACTCCCCGAGCGCGGTCAGCAATGCCGACTCCGTCTCGTGGACCAGCAGTTCAGGCCGGAACACATCGAGTGTGATGCCCACCAGGGAAGCGTTCTTGACCACATTGCAGGTCCGCGCATGGGCGTATTGCACATAGAAAACCGGGTTGTCGGGACTGCGCCGGGTGATCAGATCGAGGTCCAGCGTCAGCGGCGAATCGCTGGGGTAACGCGACAGCGAATACCGGACCGCGTCGACCCCGGCCGCCTCGACGAAGTCGGTGAGCGTCACTATTTCACCTGCACGCTTGGACAGCCGCACTTCCTTGCCGGCCCGGAGAATCTTCACCAGCTGGCCGATCAACACCTCGATGTTGACCTCCGGGTCGTCGCCGGCACACGCGGCGACGGTCCGGAGCCGGTTGACATAACCGTGATGGTCGGCGCCCAGCAGGTAGATACAGATGTCGAAACCGCGGTCCCGCTTGTCGACGTAATAGGCGGTGTCGGATGCGAAGTAGGTCAGATCGCCGTCACTCTTGATCAGCACCCGGTCCTTGTCGTCACCGAAGTCAGTGGTCCGCAGCCACAGCGCGTCGTCGGCGGTGAAAATGTGGCCCTGGGCCTTGAGCCGGTTCAGACCGCGCTCGACCGCTCCAGAGCTGTGCAGGTACCGCTCGGAGTACCAGACGTCGAAATGAGTACCGAAATCCTCAAGGGTTTTCCGCTGCTGGGCGAGCTGGAGCCGGTAGCCCTCCTCCCGGAACGCCTCGGCCTGCTTATCGCCCTCGAATTCCAGGACCTCGGGGTGCTCGGTAACGATCTCGGCCGCGAGGTCGGCAATGTAGTCGCCGTGGTACCCCTTCTCCGGTATCGGCTGCTTCAGTGCGGCCGCCTGGAGGGACGCACCGAACAGGTCCATCTGAACGCCGCGGTCGTTGATGTAGAACTCCCGGGTGACGCTCGCCCCCGCGGCGCTGAGCACCCGTCCGATCGCATCGCCGACCGCGGCCCACCTGGTATGACCCAGATGCAGCGGTCCCGTGGGGTTGGCTGAGATGAACTCGAGGTTGACCTTCAGGCCCTCCAGCGTGGCGGAGTGCCCGTAGTCCGCGCCGGCTTCGACGATGGCCTTGGCGATCACGCCGAGAGAGGCGGAGTCGAGCGTGATGTTGAGGAAACCAGGTCCGGCGACGACGACGCGGTCGATGCCGCCGACGTCCTGCAGGTTGCCGGCGATGGCCTCGGCGATAACCCTCGGCGGCTTGCCGGCCGGCTTGGCCAGCCGCATGGCCACGTTCGTGGCGTAATCGCCGTGCTCGCGGTTCTTCGGACGGTCGAGCACGATGTCCTCAGGCATCGTCGCCGCGAACGCGCCGGTTTCAACCGACCGCGCGACCGCCGACCTGATGGCATCGATGAGCTCGTCTGGTGTCACGCACCCATGTTAGTGGGGCCGA
Organism: Pseudonocardiales bacterium; assembly: GCA_030840445.1. Taxonomy (GTDB): domain Bacteria; phylum Actinomycetota; class Actinomycetes; order Mycobacteriales; family Jatrophihabitantaceae; genus Jatrophihabitans_A. Next base: position 1,801 of record JAVEEN010000215.1, on the reverse strand, counting down.
TGGGCCCATTTTTACGCCCACCGAGCCGCTCGGCGCGCAGCACGCCGGACTCGGCACCCGGAACGGGCCGGCGCGTCTGGTCCCGGCACAGCTCCGGCTCGAATGGCGTCCACAGGCTCGCCTTCTAGACTCGTGGCCAGACCGTGCGGCGCACCGCCGCGTGAGAAGCGACGAAAGCGACTCGATGACGAAACCGACGAAGCCGGCCCCCGGCGGGGCGAACAAGAGCCAGCGTGGCACTGCGCCCACGAAGACGGTCGACGCCGCTAAGCCGAAGAGCGCCAAGGTGGCGCCGAAGAAGGTGCAGTCCCGCAAGATCGTGAACAAGCGTCAGACGCCCTGGGGCTTGATCATCACGACCGTTGCGGTTGTTGCGCTCGCCGTCGGCGTGATCGGGTATGCGGTGACCAAGACCAACAAGAAGTCGGGCCCCTCGGTCTCGGCCGACGCGATCGCCGGGATCCAGCACTATTCCAACCTGACTCGAAACCACGTCACGACCGTGGTCAAGTACGCCCAATCGCCACCGGTGGGAGGGGATCACTCCCCCGTCTGGGCCGACTGCACAGGCACCGTCTATCCGAGCCAGATCGCCAGCGAGAACGCGGTTCACGACCTTGAGCACGGCGCGGTCTGGATCACCTACAAGCCTGGCCTGGCGGCTGACCAACTCGATGTGCTGACCAAGCTGGTAGCGGGCAATCAATTCACCCTGCTCACCCCGTACGCCGGCCTCAAGTCGAACGTGTCCCTGCAGGCATGGGGTTATCAGTTGTTCCTCGACTCGGCGACCGACGCGCGCGTCAACCAGTTCGTCAGCGCGCTGAAGCTCAACCGGACTAATACCCCCGAGTACGGCGCCTCCTGCGACAACGCGGCATTCAAGACAACGCCCAGCACGCCGGGCAAGCCGACTGTGTCCTAACCGATGTCAACTCTCGTGGAACCGACAGAGCACCTGCTCGAGCCGCCGGACACCCACGGTCGCGGGCTCCGAGCCGGTCTGATCGCCCTGCTGGTCACCGCGTCCCTGGTGCTTACCGGCGGCATCGGATACCTGATCGGGCATCGGAGTTCAGGACCGTCACTGCCTGGGTCGACTTCGGTGGACGCCGGCTTCGTGTGGGACATGACGGTGCATCACCGACAGGCCGTCAGCATGGCCGGGTTCACGCGGGATCACACCACAGACTCGAGGATCGAGATCCTCGCCTACGACATCGAGAGCAGCCAGAACAACCAGGTCGGGCAATTACAGGGCTGGCTGGACGCCTGGTCCCTTCCGGTCAGCGATCCGAATCCCCCGATGGCCTGGATGGCCGGGTCGGGACACGACCACACCGGGTCCAATGGACTGATGCCCGGCATGGCCACGCCAGCGGAGATCAACAAGTTGCAGTCACTGTCCGGCCAGGCATTGGACATTTACTTTTTGCAGTTGATGCTTCGTCACCATCAGGGTGGCCTGCCGATGGTCCAATGGGCGGCGGCGCACGCAAACGAGCCCTACGTGCGTTTGGCGGCACAGAAGATGGCCGACAGCCAGAGCGGCGAGATCATCCTGATGGAACAGATGTTGCGCGAGCGCCATGCCAGCCCTCTGGCGCCGCCAGCCTGAACCTGCGCGTGTCGGTCCGAGGCCGGTCACCAGCGTGGTCCGGGTCGGCGGTTGCAGACTGATAGGCTTCACGGCGGTCGAAGGCGGGAATCGTCTCGCCGGGCCGAGAGGCCCCCGTAGCTCAGGGGATAGAGCACCGCCCTCCGGAGGCGGGAGCGCAGGTTCGAATCCTGCCGGGGGCAC
>JAVEEN010000212.1 GCA_030840445.1 Pseudonocardiales bacterium | reverse complement strand
TCCGGTGTCATGGTGGTCGCGTTGCTCGGGCGCACCGACGTCACGATGACCCTGGACGCGCAGTTGTCAGGCTTGAAGGGGCTGCTCATGGGGCGGCCGGTGCAGAAGTCGATGGATTCCGAGGTAGTCGGGCTCGACACGGCGAAGGCCGTTCTCGTATCACGGCGGTGACGGCGTACTTCGGTACCGGCGCGCTCAGGCCAGTCCGAACCAGCTCAACACGGTCTGGCCGAGCAGCAGCAGCGACATGCCGCTGGTCGATGTAGCTGAGCACGACTGGGGTCACGATCCCTTGCAGGACCTGGGTGTCGATGAGCAGCTGGATCAGGTTTATCGGCGTCCGTGCGACCGCGGCGCCGAGCGCGACATGGAACGTCAACAGCGGCCTGTGGTCACCCGGTCGATTACTTGATTCGCAAAGTCGCGCTCGCTCGTGCCGAGCCGAAGGCATCGTCGCCGTCGCCAGTGATCGGACGCGGCCAAGTTAGCGACCTCGCGTGGCGCACGGCACATCCTGATGATTCGTGGGGTCTGAGCCCCACCCGGTAGTGTGGATCTTGTTGAAGGGGAGTAGCCCTCCCGCCGGCGGATCGACATGCTGGAACGCTTTTCTAGGTTCCCGGTCCCCGGGCCCGCGTACCCCGCGGGTGGGCGAGACCTTCGACCCAATCCGACAGCTCACTGGCTGTCGTGGGTCGAAGCGTCCGCCGAAAGCGGCCTTTTCCTCCTGCGTCAGCGGGAAAGGAATGTCTCGCCGTGATTCACGTACTTCTTCTCTTGGGCTGCGCCGTGGTCATCTACCTGGCGTGCGAGTGGTTCGTCAACGCTGTCGAATGGTTCGGTGTCGAGTTCAAGGTCGGCGCGGTCGCGGTCGGCACCATCCTCGCAGCCGCTGGCACCGCGCTACCCGAAAGCGTCGTCACCCTGGTCGCGGTGTTGTTCGGGAACAAAGCGCAGGGCAGCAACGAGATCGCGGTGGGTGCTGCGATGGGCGGCCCGCTGGTCGTAGGCACCATCGCCTATGGGGTGACCGGTGCGATGCTGCTGCTCCATAAACGTAAGCGGGCCAAGGTCGGGGCGAGCGTGACCGCAGGCGGCGGATCCGCTGCGGACGTTCCCGAGGAGTTTCGTGACCGCGGCCTCGCCGAGGTCGACACCAAACGTCTCGCGAAGGACCAGACGTGGTTCCTGGTCATTTTCGCGTTCAAAGTCGCCCTCGGTCTGATCGCCTTTTCGATCAAACCTGCCCTCGGGGTTCTGTTTTTCGCGGCATACGCCGTCTACTTCTGGCGCGAGATGCGCGCCGAGGGCGACGACGCCTCAAGCGAGGGCTTGGAGCCGTTGAAGTTTCAGCGTCGCCGGGGCACCCCCGCCCGGTGGGCCCTGATCGCCCAAACGCTCGCCACACTGATGGTCATTTTCGGCGCGTCGCAGCTGTTCGTCCGCCAGCTTGAATGGGCCGGGCCGGCGCTCGGCCTGTCCCCCGTGGTCGTGGCGCTGCTGCTGTCACCGATCGCCACCGAGCTCCCCGAAATCCTGAACGCCATCATCTGGGTCCGGGCCGGCAAGACCCAGCTGGCGCTGGCCAATATCTCCGGCGCCATGATGATCCAGGCGACCGTCCCGTCCGGCATCGGCATCCTGTTCACGCCGTGGAAGTTCGACGCCCCGCTGCTGTTGGCCGGTGTGGTCACAGCGGCCGCCATCAGCTACCTGCTGTGGATGCTGCGCACCCGGAACCTCACCCCGGTCAAGCTCACCGCCACGGCTGGGTTCTACGTCGCGTTCGCGGTCGGGCTGGTGTTCACCGCCTGACCGACGCGCCGCCGGAGGGGACGGGCGGCTATCCCGCTAGCCACCCCAGGCCGCCGATCGACACGAGGGCCGTAGCCGACCGCAGCCCGGCTTGGTCCTGGGCCGCTGCTGGCCGTCTCAAACTGGGACGGCAGAACGGCTAGACCCGACCTGTAATGGACCCCGACGGCTGCGACCGCCGCGACGGCGGGCCACTATCGGGGTTGGGAGCGCGAAGATGGTCAGACATCGTCTCCGTGAGCTGGTCAGTCAATGCGCGTCTATCCTCCGGCCCGCCGAAACGCTGTGGCGGACCCGCTGGGCGCCGTCTGCCTCCGAGGAGACCGTGGCCGTGGCCAGGCCCTCACCGCAGCCGATGACAGCCAGCGCACGCACTGAGTCCGCCGAGATGCGCAGCGTTGCAAACCTGACGTCACGCTAAAGCCGGCCCGGAGCTGGCCGGAGCTGGCGCAGTTGCCTGCACCGGCTCCGGAGTACGCGAGACGCGCTCAGTCGCCGTCTCCCGCAGGTGCGCGCAGCACACCGATGAGGCCATGCTTGCCGACCGGGCAGGTGTTCAATCCGACCAGCGCGTTCGTCACGAGTAACGGTGGCGTGTCCGGACCGGCGCGGCTCATCTTCTCGACCCTGACCGGGCAGATCGCGGCGTGGTCCAATGTCGCCGGCCCACTCACGGTTTTCGCCTCGTGATCGGCGAGAACGGATGCGTTTGCTTGAGCATGGTCCAAAGTCGCGTCCGCTCCCCGCCCTCCGCTGTGCTCGCTGCTGCGTCGTAGGTCTCGCCGCCGACCTCGACGGTTAGCACAACCCAGGCCGTCACTGCGCCTGCCCTCGATCTCGCGACCGCCCCGGAACTGCTCGATCACCCGCCGTTGATCTCCTTGATGTCCACGATTCCTCTGCGCCCTTTCGGTCCGCTGCGCCCTTCAGACCGGCAGGCAACCTATGTGACCACCTTCGCATGTCGGCGACGCAGCGGCATGGTCCCGACAGCCGTCCCCTAGCTCGATCCTCTTACGGCGATCGGCCCGTCGTGCCGCCAGAACCCCCGTGGCAGGTCGTCCAATGGTCGCATGACGACCAGACACGGCATGATTGAACGGGTGAAACAGCAGTCTTGGCCGCTACGGGCGGCGGGCGTGGCCGATGCCGGCATCGTCGCCGCGTTGCTCGACGCGTTCAACCGGGAGTTCGACACACCCACGCCCGGGCCCGCGGTTCTGGCAACTCGGCTTGAGGGCCTGCTCGCTGGCGGAGATGTGGTCGCCCTGCTGGCCGGCGAGCCAGCGATGGCCGTCGCCCTGCTCACCATGCGGCCCAACGTTTGGTACGACGGGCCGGTCGCCTTACTCGACGAGCTCTATGTCGCGCCGCGATCGCGTGGACAAGGAGTCGGGTCCGCCCTGTTGGCCCGCATCGAGGCCATCGCACAACACCGCGGCGCCGAATTGCTTGAGATCAACGTCGACGGGGACGACACGGATGCCCGGCGCTTCTACGAGCGGCACGGCTACGCCAACTGCGAGCCCGGCGAGGAGCAACCGCTCCTCTACTACTACCGAGAGCTGAAGGGCGTCTAACCGAAGCTGTCCGCCCCCGCCCGCAGCGCATCCCGAGCTGCCGTCGCATCGGAAGAAGACACGACCACGCGTACCTGCGGTAGCACCAGCCGTAGTTGACCTATCAACGCCGCCGGTTCCATACCTGGGACATGCCAGTCGAGCACGACGACAGCCGGACGCTCCACAGCTGCGACGGTCAGAACGACATCACCGGTGCTGACCGCACCGCACACCCGCAGCCCCTCAACCTGACCGCGCTGCCGGGTCAACGGCTGGCGGAGGCCATCCTCGTCATCGACGACCAGAACCGCAAACTGCACCACGCGGGGCATGCCATAAGCCTCGGCGTCTCGGCGGTAGCAGACGGAGG
>JAVEEN010000204.1 GCA_030840445.1 Pseudonocardiales bacterium | reverse complement strand
CTCTGATCAGCGTCCACACGTCCAGCGGCGCACGACGCGCACGCTCCAAGACCTCATCCGCATGCGCTGTTTCTGCACAAGGACGACATTCACCACGACGGGAATGCCCTCCAGCTCTGCGGAGTAGAGCTCCTGTCCGCCTGCTGCAAACGGGAGGAGGTGGGTGGTGCCAAGGCTGCCTGGACATCCCTTTTGTAGGTCTCGGGCGTACACGCACCCTCCGATATTCAGGCACCGGCCATGATCGTTCAATAACACCGCTGAAAAGGCTTCCGATTATCACGAACTATCAACCAGTGCGCTCAACTATCAAGATGTGCGAAGCCGGGCAGGTCAGGAGGGCATATCGACGAAGCGGGAGAGGTGGCCCTGGAACGCCACGACGGCGTTGCCGGTGGGGCCGTTGCGGTGCTTGGCGATGATGATGTCGGCCTCGCCGGCGCGCGGGGACTCCCGCTCGTACATGTCCTCGCGATGCACCAGCATCACCACGTCGGCGTCCTGTTCGATCGAGCCGGATTCGCGCAGGTCCGACAGCATCGGCTTCTTGTCCGTCCGCTGCTCAGGGCCACGGTTCAGCTGGGACAACGCCACCACCGGCACCTCGAGCTCCTTGGCGATCAGTTTCATCGCGCGGGAGAACTCCGACACCTCTTGCTGGCGTGACTCGACGCGCTTTCCCGATGTCATGAGCTGCATGTAGTCGATCACGATCAGCTTCAGATCGTGGCGTTGCTTCAATCGCCGCGACTTTGCTCGGATCTCCATCATGGTCAGGTTCGGAGAGTCGTCGATGAACAGGGGGGCTTCGGCAAGTTCCGACGACTTCAAGGCGATCTTGCGCCAATCCTCGTCGTTCATCCGTCCGGCGCGGATGTCGTTGAGCTTCACCCGGGACTCGGCCGAGAACAATCGCATCATGATGTCCTGCTTGGACATCTCCAGCGAGAAGATCACCGTGGGCAGGTGGTTCCGGACCGCGGCCGACCGGGCGAAGTCCATGGCCAATGTCGACTTTCCTGATCCCGGGCGGCCGGCAACCACGATCATCTGCCCCGGGTGCAGGCCATGAGTCATCTCATCGATCTGGCTGAAGCCGGTGGGCACGCCAGATGACTTCCCACCGCTCTCTTCGATGCGGGCCATGTCGTCCAGCGTGGATTCGATCAGGCCTTCAACCGAGACGTAATCCTCCGACGCCCGGCGCTCGGTAACCTCGTAGATCTCCGCCTGGGCCCGGTCGACGACGTCATCGACCGTGCCTGCCAAGCCCTCGCCCTCGTTTGCGCCGTAACCCATCTGGACGATGCGGGTACCGGCCTCGACCAGGCGGCGCAGGATCGACCGCTCGGCGACGATCTCGGCGTAGTAGCCGGCGTTGGCCGCGGTAGGGACACCGGAGATCAGCGTGTGCAGGTAGGGGTGGCCGCCGACTCGGTTCATCTGCCCGGTGCGGGTCAGCTCGCCGGCCACCGTCACCGCGTCGGCCGGCTCGCCGCGTCCGTACAGGTCGAGTACAGCGTCGTAGATCAGCTGGTGCGCGGGGCGGTAGAAGTCGTTGCTACGCAGCACCTCGATGACGTCGGCGATGGCGTCCTTGGACAGCAACATGCCGCCCAGAACGGACTGTTCGGCCTCGATGTCCTGCGGAGGCGTGCGGTCGAACTTCGGTCCACGGTCCTCGCCGCCCCCGAATTCGCCTGCAACGACGGACACTGGCCCCTGCCCCTCTGAACCTCGACCAACCGCGCGTGCGCCGGTGCCCCGCGTGTGGATGACTGCCATGCAATGAGTTGTACGGGGTGGTTACGACAGAAATCACACCGGTGTCATTCACTGCTGCTATGCAGGCCTGAAGCGATGAAGATCAGCTCAGCGACAACGGCCCGCGCCTACGTTAGGGACGTGATCTTCGATCAGCAATTCCTCCTGTGCACACAGTTGTGGATGAGGGTGTGGGCAACGCCGGTGGAGGGTGTTCACGACCTGGGGATAGCCCTGTGTACAGCAGTTCGCGGGATGCGCACAGCCCCGTAATCCGGGGCCTGTAGCGCGGCTTGCCTGTGGACAAAAACTGCTTCAAAAGAAACTTGAGGCGCTGCACAATTGAGCGGATCCGGCGTTTGACATCGATACCACACACGCAGCGTTTACGAAAGTGTCCCAGCGAACTACGGGGCGTAATTGATCATCCACAGCCTGGGAACGGGTCTGGACAGCACAAACCCGGGTCGTCCGGCGACCGGACAACCCGGGCTTCGAGTGCTGCTGGACGGTTCTAGCGGTCCAACCGAGCAGTGTTACCGAGTGGGTGCTACTGGGCCGCGACGGTCACCGGCACGGACGCGACCACGTCGGCGTGCAGTTCGATCGTCACGGTGTGCGGTCCGGTCGTCTTGATGTGGCCAGGCAGGTGAACGCGCTTCTTGTCCACCAGCGGGCCGCCGGCGGCCTTGACCGCGTTGGCTACATCGGCTTGGGTAACCGAACCGAACAGCTTGCCACCGTCACCGGCGCGGGCATTCAGGGTGACCTTCAGGCCTTCCAGCCGCGTCTTGATCTCCTGTGCGTGCTCGAGGCCGCGGATCTCGCGGGCGTCCTGCGCACGCTTGATCTGGGTGATCTGCTTCTCGGCACCTCGGGTCCAGTTGATCGCGGCACCACGCGGGACCAGGTAGTTGCGGCCGTAACCGTCAGCCACCTCGACGATGTCGCCGGGCAGTCCGAGGCCAGAGACCTCACGGGTCAGGATGAGCTTCATATTCGTCCTGCCCTTTCTAGCGAGCGGTTGAGGTGTACGGCAGCAGAGCCATCTCGCGGGCGTTCTTGACGGCCTTGGCGATCTCACGCTGCTGCTGGGTGCTGACGCCGGTCACCCGACGAGCGCGGATCTTGCCGCGATCGGAGATGAACTTGCGCAGCAGAGCGGTGTCCTTGTAGTCGATCGCCTCGATCTTCGAGGTCTTGAGCGGGTTCGACTTCTTCTTCGGCTTACGGATGGGTGGCTTGGCCATGGTCTCTCTTGCTCCTGATATCTGACTGACTTCCGGTGATCAACTCGCGTTCTTCGGGGCCTGGGCGCCGATTACCGCGACTTGATCATCACGTTGGAAAGGTTAGAAGGGGGGCTCGTCCGACGTACCGCCGGATCCACCGCCAGCTGGACCGGATGAGGCCCAGGGATCGTCAGCGGGCGCGTACCCGCCGCCGCCCCCGGGAGCGCCGCCCGAGTTATCCGCTCCGAAACCGCCGCCGGACGAACCGCGCTGAGTGCGATTGACCTTCGCGGTGGCATAACGCAGGGACGGGCCGACTTCATCGACCTGCATCTCGATTACGGTGCGCTTCTCGCCCTCGCGGGTTTCGAACGACCGCTGCTGCAGGCGCCCTTGCACGACGACTCGCATCCCGCGGGTCAGCGATTCGGCCACATTCTCAGCGGCCTGCCGCCAGATCGAGCAGCGCAGGAACAGCGCCTCGCCGTCTTTCCACTCGTTGGACTGACGGTCGAATGTCCGGGGGGTGGAAGCGACCGTGAACGAGGCAACCGCTGCGCCCGACGGAGTGAATCGCAATTCCGGGTCCGCCGTCAGGTTGCCGACGACGGTGATGACGGTCTCGCCGGCCATGTCAGGCCAGCGCCTTCTTGGCGGCGGCCTTGGCGGCAGCCTTGGCTTCGGACTTCTTCGCCTTTGCCTTCTTCGGGACCGGGCGGAGCACCTTGGTGCGCAACACGGACTCATTGAGGTTCAGCTGACGGTCGAGTTCAATGACCGACGCCGGCTCAGCACTGATGTCGATCACCGCGTAGATGCCTTCGGGCTTCTTGTTGATCTCGAAGGAGAGACGGCGACGGCCCCAGATATCGACCTTCTCGACAGAGCCGCCATCTTTCTTGATGACGCTGAGGAAGGTGTCCAGGGACGGTGCGATGGTCCGCTCGTCGAGTTCGGGGTCGAGAATAACCATGACTTCGTAATGGCGCATGGGATTAACCCAGCCTCCTGTGGACTATGCGGCCACGGACTCTCCGTGGCAGGAGGGTGAAGCTGACCCGGGGCCTTTCGCGTGTACCTGATGTGCAGGTGGCGAGATAGGACCGCGGAGCGGGGGACACCAGACGTCCCCACAAGACAGACAACTGCTTCAGGTTACCGGCCCGCGTCGTCACGACGAAATCGTCGCGGGATCGGCTGGCGATCTTGGAATGGGTGGCCCCATATCTGGGCGTCGGACCCAGCGCCGGAGCTGAGCGTCGAACCTAGGCACCGCGCTTGGCGGCTTGCGGGCGGTGCCATAGGAACGTCCGGGCGTAAAAGGCCGTCGCAGCGGACAACGCGATCACCGCGAGGACGACCAACAGCGAGGGAAGCCCAGAGATGGCTGAGCGGTCGGTGCTCGAGGCGAGGTCCACTGACGACGGCCCCGGCTTCGGCTTGGCCGTGGAGTTCGCCGCCGTTGCCTTGGCATCGCCGCCGTTGACGCCGAGTGCCGGGGCGTTGATCGAGCCATCGAGGCCGGGTGCCACGTACGTTCCGCCGGTACCTCCGCCCGTGCCGCCCTTCGGCACGGTCTTGTCGGCCGGCGTGAGGCCGGTGGGTTTGTAGCCAAGAACCGATCCCGGCGTAGTAGACGTGCTGCCAGTTGCCGGTGCC
>JAVEEN010000197.1 GCA_030840445.1 Pseudonocardiales bacterium | reverse complement strand
CAAGCAAGGCTTCGGACCGTTCGCCGGCGAGGTCTACCGAGTGCCGATGGCCTATCCGTACCGCTGGCCGACCGGGCCGCGGCGGTGTGCCGACGAGGCGTTCGCGGAGTTCGTCACACTGGTGCACACCCAGGTCGGCGAGCAGAACACCGCCGCGGTGATCATCGAGCCGATCCAGGGCGAGGGTGGTTTCGTCGTCCCACCGGACGGTTACCTCAAGCGGGTCGCGGACTGGTGTGCCGAGCACGGCATCCTGTTCATCGCCGATGAGATCCAGTCCGGCTTCTGCCGTACCGGCGACTGGTTCGCCTGTGATCACGATGGCGTGGTGCCCGATCTGGTCACCACCGCCAAGGGCATCGCCGGTGGCCTGCCGCTGTCCGGCGTCACCGGACGCGCCGAGATCATGGACTCGATCCATGTCGGGGGACTAGGCGGTACTTACGGGGGTAACCCGGTGGCCTGCGCCGCTGCGCTGGGCGCGATCGAGACCATGAAGACCGAGGACCTGTGCGGCCGGGCTCGCGAGATTGAGGCGCTGTTCCTCCCGCGACTGCAGGAACTGGCCGCCAAGTATCCGCAGATCGGCGACATCCGTGGCCGCGGCGCGATGCTGGCGATCGAGCTGGTCAGCGATCCGATGGCCAAGACGCCGGATGCCGCGCTGGCGTCCGCGGTGAACAAGGCCTGTCACGCGGCCGGCGTGGTTACCCTGACCGCCGGCACCTACGGCAATGTGTTCCGGTTCCTGCCGCCGTTGTCCATCGGCGACGACCTCGTGGCCCAGGGCCTGGACGTCTTTGCCGACGCGTTCGCCCAGTCCGTCTAATCCGAAAATCGCGCAACATCGACCGTCCTCGCGCGGAGTGACGGCGGCCTGATCGGTGAACCTGGAGATATCGATGTCAGACGTGAAGCCCTTCTACCTGTCCGGAGTCGCCACCGTCGGCGAGGAGACCCTCGAGGTCACCTCCCCCTGGGACGGTTCGGTGGTCGGCATCGTGTCGGTGCCCACCGATGCCCAGGTCGAGCAGGCCGTAACCGATCTCGATGCTGTCCGCCTGGAGGCGCAGGCCACCCCGGCGCACGTGCGCGCCGGGGCACTGGACCACATCTCGGCCCGCTTGAAGGAACGCTCAGAAGAGCTCGCCGCCCTCATCACGGCTGAGAACGGCAAGCCCCTGGTCTGGTCGCGCGCCGAGGTCGGACGGGCGGTTTCCACCTTCCGGTGGGCCGCTGAGGAAACCCGTCGCTTCTCCGGCGAGCTACAGCGACTGGACACCGACGCAGCAACGACCGGTCGACTCGGGGTCGTACGACGGTTTCCGCTGGGTCCCGTCCTCGGTATCGCGCCGTTCAACTTCCCGCTCAACCTGGTGGCCCACAAAGTAGCCCCGGCGATCGCGGTAGGTGCACCGATCCTCGTCAAGCCGGCCCCGGCGACGCCGCTCAGCGCCCTGGTGCTGGGCGAGATCATCGCCGAGACCGACCTGCCGCCCCGGATGGTCAGCGTGCTTCCCGTCGCCAACGACAAGATGTCCGCGCTGGTGGCGGACCCACGGCTGCCGGTGATCTCGTTCACCGGCTCCGGCCCGGTCGGCTGGTCCATCCAGGCCCAGGCGCCACGCAAACACGTCACCCTGGAACTGGGCGGGAACGCCGCCGTCGTGGTGAACCGGGACTGGCCGGATCTGTCGGCCGCCGCGTCCCGGATCGCCCTGTTCGCCAATTATCAGGCCGGCCAGTCGTGCATCGGGGTCCAGCGGGTGCTGGTCCACACCGATATCTACGACACCTTTGTGGGCGAACTGGTGGCCGCGGTCGACAAGCTGCCCACCGGTGACCCGACGGCTGAGGGTGTCCAGGTCGGTCCGGTCATCAACGAGGCCGCCGCCGAGCGGATCGTCGCCTGGGTGGCCGAGGCGCGCGATGCCGGTGCCGACGTGCTGACCGGGGGCACCCGCGAGGGGTGCAGCGTTGCTCCCACCGTCCTGGCTGGCGTGCCGTCCGGAACGAAGGTCGCAGATGAAGAGGTTTTCGGCCCGGTGATGTCGGTGGCCCGGTTCAGCGATATCGATGATGCGTTCGCCCAGGTCAACGCCTCCAAGTTCGGCCTGCAGGCCGGCGTGTTCACCACCGATCTGCAGGTTGCCTTCCGCGCCCATCGGGATCTCGAGGTCGGTGGTGTGATCATCGGCGATGTCCCCACTTTCCGGGCTGACCAGATGCCCTACGGCGGCTGGAAGGACTCGGGAGTGGGCCGCGAGGGCCTGCGATCGGCAATGGCCGATCTCACCGAGGAACGGATTCTGGTGCTGACCGGCCTGGCTCTTTAGGCCATCGGCGGCCGATTAGGGAATATTGCCGCCGTTCTGCTAGTTTTATGTGAGCAGCCCGCCTAGTGGCTGTCAGATCCTGGGACTCATGACATTCCCGATCTGGACTTCGCCCGGTCACCTAGCTGACATTTCAGCGAAACCCGGTGCAGGTAGAAAGAAACAGCCATCGCCACTTTCTTCATTTGAGCGTCGCTGAAGGCTGTTGTTGTTCGAGAGGAGACGTCCATGGATAAGGACGATGACTACGGTCCCTGGGATGATTGATCCCGACTGACCCCAAAGTCGCTGACGCGCCGGCCCCCCCCCTCCCGGGGGTTGGCCGGCGCTTTTCTGCGTTGACCGCCGGCCGGGGTGGCCTGAGGTTCGCGGGCTGGCTTATCCGAT
>JAVEEN010000173.1 GCA_030840445.1 Pseudonocardiales bacterium | reverse complement strand
CGGCTGGCCGAACTTCAACGCGCCGCCCCAGGTGCTGACCGCTCTGAAGCAGATCGGTTACGACAGCTGCACAACGGCTTCCAATCACACGCTCGATCAGGGCTTCACCGGGGTCAAGCGGACCCTCGACGAGATCGACGCGGCCGGTCTGAAACACACCGGCAGCGCCCGGTCGGCCCGCGAGGCGGCCACCCCGCTCATCGTGACCACGGCCTCCGGCGTGAAGATCGCCCAACTGGCCTACGCCTTCGGGTTCAACGGGATACCTGTTCCGGCCGGGCAGCCGTGGCTGGCCAATCTGACCGATGTGGCGACCATTCTCGCCGCGGCCAAGCGAGCCAAGCAGGCTGGGGCCGACCTCGTGGTGCTGAGCATGCACTGGGGCACCGAATACCAGCACGCGCCGACCGCAGAACAGACCGCACTTGCGAAACAGCTGCTGGCCTCACCGGATATCGATGTGATCCTGGGCGATCACACCCACGTCGTGCAGCCGTTCGCCAAGGTGGGTAAGAAATGGGTGGCGTACGGCATGGGCAACCAGATCGCCCGCCACGCAGATCCGGTCAACGACAGCCGTGAGGGAGTGATGCCGCGGTTCACCTTCACCGAAACCGCGCCGGGTTCTCACAAGTGGACGTTGACGAAAGCCGAAGCCATCCCGACGTGGATGGACATCACACCCCGACTGCGCCTGATAGATCTGCCGGCCGCGCTGGCCGATCCGAACACCAAAGCCGGCCAGCGGGCCACGTACCAGGCCGCCTATACCCGGATCACCGGCTACTTGAACTCGCTCGGGGCGAGCGGGCAAGGAATGGTCGTCGACTGACCGGCTCGGCCACGACGAGGAAGGGATCCAGCAACCCCGGGGTCGCGGCCCGGGCCACCCGGATCGCTTCGTCCGGTTCGAGATCCGTCAGACCGTAGCTCTGCCGTCCGGCTGCGGTCGTCGCGGCCACGCTGATCAGTCCGAGCCGGCGCTGGAAGATGGTCTCGCGCAGGTTCCAGCCGATGATCCCGTCCGTGTCGATCATGGCCCGGCGCCGATCCAATGAGCCGTACCGGGTGACCAGGTAGTCACCGTGCAATGCGTGCCCGAGTGACCGGTACCGGTCCAGGCCGAGCACGGCCGAGACGGCGAGCAGCACCAGCGACGCCAGTGCTAGCCAACCGGACCACTCCGCCCACCACCACAGGGCGGCGAACGCAAGGGCGATGACCGAGCAGGGCGCAACCGCCCGGATCAGTCTTCGGCGCCGGGCGTTGCGGCCATGCTGACGAAGCTCCCCGCTGACCACCCGGGCCATGTCCGGTCCGTGCAGGACCTGTGCTGCCACCTGTTGGATGCGGCGTTTCGGGGCGGGTGGCGCCAGCACGGTCCCGCCGCGTTCCGAGCCCCGTCCGACCCGGAGCCCGGTGGCGATGGCGGTCATCCGGGCGCCACCGACCGCCCTCAGCAGGATGGGTTCGCTGAGGGAGGCGCCACGGAGCCGGCGATCTTCGATGCTCGTTGCCCGGGTCGTGATGAGACCCCTGGTGATCTGCAGCGTGCCACCGGGATGCCTGGAGAGCCGGAAGCCCCAGAAGGCCAGCAGATAGCCGACGATGGACAGCACGGTGATGATAAGCAACACGCCGATGCCCAACTGCACCACGAGCAGCCAGAGCGGGGTGTCGCGGAGGTACCGGGACGCCGACTGGACGGGCCCGAGCTGACCGGCGTTCACCTGAGCCTGGTTCAGGATGTTCCACGCGAAACCGGCAACGGCCACTGCCGTCACGACCCCTGACAGCGTGAAGGGAGCAAAACGCACCCAGGACGGATCGAGTTTCAGCAGCTCCACCTCGTCGACGCCCGCGTGGTTCGTCGCGGCTGGGATGCCGGTTGCGGGTGGATGCGGCTGGCCCGGACGTGCCGCGGGCTGCCCCCGGTGCAACAGTTCGACTCGCAGCGCCCGGGCCTCGGCGGTGGGTAGCCCGTCGAGTACCAGGCCCTCGCGCTTGCGGTCCGAGGTACCGGTCCCGATGCTCACCTTGGCCAGTCCGAGGACCCGGTGCAGCGGGTGCTCGGTGACGTCGACGGTCCGGACCCGATCAGCCGGCGCGGCGATGGTCCGTCGGCGAACCAGTCCGGTTCTCAAGGAAATCTGGTCCTCGGTGATCTGGAATCGGGTGGAGACCCAGCGCATCACGCTGACCACCAACACGACCGCGAGCCCGGCGAGACTCCACCAATGGCCCTGTCCACTGCTGCGTCCGGCCAGGAAGACCCCCAGCAGCGCCGGGATGAACCGGATCACCTCGCGGACCGGGTGGATCAGCAGCATCCGTGGGCTGAGCCGTCGCCAGGGCACTTCGACCAGCGGGAGCGGCGGCGTCACGTCGCGTCACCGGTGCTGGCCGAGGTGATGGTGCTCAGTTCGTCCACCAGCCGGTCCGCGACCCCGGCATCGAGGCCGCGAATCTTGATCGGCCCCGCGGCCGACGCAGTGGTGACGGTGACATTGGCCAGGCTGAAGAGCTGTTCCAGCGGCCCGCGTTCGGAGTCGACCGTCTGGATCCGCGACAGCGGCGCGATCCGGCGCTGCCGGGTGATCCAGCCGGACTGGGCGTAGCAGGCGGTGCCGGTCAGCTCCCACCGATGCACTCGGTACCGCCACCTCGGCATCACGCTCAGATGGACCGTCGCGAGCAACACCGTCACGGCGAGCACGATCTCGTTCACGGAGCGGTGGCTGCTGGTATCGGTGAAGATCAGGATGACCACCTGCAGGGCCCCGAGGGCTAGCCAGCCGATACCGGCCCGGACCGTCCAGAAGCTGATCGCTCTCGAGCTCACCAGATTGGCCGGGTCCCGCAGGCGCAGCGCACGGGCGGTGCCGTCCGGTGATGCCGACAATGGCAGGGAATCGGTCATGTGGCTACCGTGCCATGCCCGTCGAGAGTCATGCGGTCGGAGTCAGTCCCGGAATGGTCCCGTGCTGCTGGTAGATCTCCAGACAGCGACGGGCGCAGGTTGGTAGCTGCTGAAATTACCGGGTCGCGACCGGGACGGCATGTGCCTGACCAAGAACCCCGATTACCTGTTACCGCTGGTATCGGATACTGTGGGCGGGTGCCACTCCCCCCGAAAGCCGACGGACGATCCGCTCGGTGGGATGCGCACCGCCAGACCAGACGCACCGAACTCGTCCAGGCGGCGATCTCGGCCGTGGAACTGCACGGCGCCTCGGTCGGTATGGACCAGATCGCGGCGGTGGCGGGGACGTCGAAAGCGGTGTTCTACCGGCATTTCTCCGACAAGGCCGATCTCTACCGAGCTGTGGGCCAGCAGCTCGCCGGCGTCTTCTCCGACCAGCTCAGCCGCCGGATGTCGAGCCAGGCCGATCCGCGGGCCATGGTGGCCGCGGGCATCGACAGCTATCTGGCGCTGCTGGAGAAGCGGCCCGAGCTGTACCGGTTCGTCGTCCGTAACCCGGTGCTGGAGCAAGCCGGGTCCTATCGCCGGATCGACTACACCGGCATCATCGCGTCCCGGCTCGATGACATCATCCGGCTCGCCTCGCCGGCGCAGGACCCGGTCGATCCGGCCCGCCGGCCCTGGGGCACCGCCATCGTCGGCTTCATCAAGTCCGCCGGTGACTGGTGGCTCGATCATCCGCACGATCTGACCCGGGCCGAACTCACCGCCAGCCTCACCGACCTGCTGTGGAACGGGGCCGCGGGCACCCTGGCGGTCTCAGGTCGTCCGGCCAACGAGCGAAGGGAAGGCGCATGACCCTGACTGAACTTGGTGCTGAGCGGAGCGGCGAGGGGCCGCTCAGCACCGTGCAGAGCGCGTTGCAGAGTCATCTGGACGGGCGCTGGGCCGACGTTCGGGCAACCGCGCGCACCTTGAGCGAACGCGAGCTGTTCCGCCCGGCCTTCGGCCTGAGCACGGCCGAGCAGCGGGCGCGGACGTTGGAGCAGCTGCAGGTGTTGTGCGCCGAAGGCCTTACCGGATTGGGCTTTCCGGTCCGGCACGGGGGTCAGGGCGACATCGGCGCCTCGATCACCGCTTTCGACATGCTGGCGATGGGCGACCTCTCGCTGCTGGTCAAGGTCGGCGTCCAGTTCGGCCTGTTCGGCGGCGCGGTGCTGCATCTGGGCACCGAACGCCATCACGCGAAATACCTCGCCGACATCGCAGCCGGCCGGCTGCTCGGCTGCTTCGCGATGACGGAGCACGGTCATGGCTCCGACGTGGCGTCGCTGCGGACCACCGCCACCTACGACCCGGCCACCGATGAGATCGTGGTGTCCACGCCCGAGGACAGCGCGCGCAAGGAATACATCGGTAACGCCGCTCAGGACGGCCGGCTGGCCGTGGTGTTCGCCCAGCTGGTCACCGATGGTCACCGGCACGGTGTGCACGCCGTGCTGGTGCCCATCCGCGACGAGGGCGGCCGGCCGATGCCGGGCGTACGTATCGCCGACTGTGGCCCGAAGGCCGGGCTGAACGGTGTCGACAACGGCCAGCTGTGGTTCGACGAGGTCCGGGTGCCGAGGGAGAATCTGCTGAATCGCTATGCGGATGTGGCGCCCGACGGTTCGTATCGGACCGAGATCGAGAACTCCACGAAGCGGTTCTTCACCATGCTGGGCACGCTGATTCAGGGCCGTATCAGCGTGGCCGGCGGGGCCGCCAGCGCGACCAAGGTGGCCCTGAGCATCGCCACCCGCTACGCCGAGCAGCGAACCCAGTTCGAAGCTCCCGGCCGGACCGGCGAGGTCGTGGTGCTCGACTACCTGGCCCATCAACGCAAGCTGCTTCCGCTCATCGCCAAGTCCTACGCGTTGCACTTTGCCCAGGCCGCTTTGGTGGAAACGCTGCACGAGGTTTTCACCGACGGCACTGCCGACGATCCGAGGCAGCGAGAACTGGAGGCTCGTGCCGCAGGCGTGAAGGCGGCCGCGACCTGGCACGCCACCAAAGCCATCCAGGTCGCCCGCGAGGCCTGCGGCGGCGCGGGGTATCTGTCGGAGAACCGGCTGCCCGATCTCAAGGCCGACACCGACGTATTCACCACCTTCGAGGGCGACAACACGGTGCTCCTGCAGTTGGTGGCCAAGGAGCTGCTGACCAGTTACCGCGACCACTTCGGTGAGCTCGATGTGCTCGGTACCGTGAGGTTCGTGGCCAATCAGGCCGTGGGCACCGTGCTGGAACGTACCGCCGCGCGCAAGTTGATCCAGCGGCTGATCGACAAGGCGGGCCGGGACGACGAGGCCGAGTGGACCGACCGGGGCTGGCACGTTTCCCTGTTCGACTATCACGAGAGGCACCTGCTGCAAGGACTCGCCCGCCGGTTGCGCAAGGCCGCCGGGGCTGCTGATCCGTTCATGGTCTTCAACGCCTGCCAGGACCACCTGCTGGCCACCGCTCAGGCCCACGTCGACCGGATCGTGCTGGAGGCCTTCGTCGCCGGCATCGACAGCTGCCCGGATCCCGCCGCGAAAGCATTGCTGGAGCGGGTCTGCGACCTCTACGTGCTGTCCACGGTGGAAGCCGACCGGGCCTGGTATCTCGAGCACGGCCGCCTGACGGCGGCACGCACCACACAGCTGGCCGGGGTGGTCAACGAACTGTGCGCCAAGCTGCGCCCGGATGCGCTGACGCTGGTCGCCGGTTTCGGAATCCCGTCGCCGATGATCGATGTGCCGATGCTGCGGGGCTAGCGGTACTGACAGTTTGACCCGGCAGCACCGGCCGCTCTCACCTCAACTCGGGACGGCTGGCCGGGCCATCGACTGTTGCAGGATCTGGGCCACATCGAGCACCTGCACGTGTTCCTTGGCCGAGCCGTCGGCCTTCTTGGCGGTGACCGCGTCGGACAACATCACCATGCAGAACGGGCAGGCGGTCGAGATCAGGTCCGGGTCGAGGCCGAGGGCCTCCTCTGTCCGCTCGACGTTGATCCGCTTGCCGATCTTCTCTTCCATCCAGAATCGAGCGCCGCCGGCCCCGCAACAGAATCCGCGGTCCTTGCAGCGGTGCATCTCTTCGGACTTCAACGCCGGGATCGCGCCGAGCACATCGCGTGGCGGGGTGTAGACCTTGTTGTGCCGGCCGAGGTAGCAGGGGTCGTGGTACGTCACGTTCTTGTCGACCGGCTCGACCGGGGTCAGGCGGCCCTCGTCGATCAGCTTGGCCAGCAGCTGCGTGTGGTGTACGACCTCGTAGTTGCCGCCGATCTGGGGGTACTCGTTGGCGAGGGTGTTGAAGCAGTGCGGGCAGGTCGCCACGATCTTGAGCGGATGGGACCGTTCGATCGAGTTCAGGGTCGCCACGTTCTCGGCGGCCAGCGTCTGGAACACGAATTCGTTGCCGAGCCGGCGGGCCGAGTCGCCGGTGCAGGTTTCGTTCTTGCCGAGGATCGCGAAGTCCACGCCGGCGACGTTCAGCAGCTCGGCAAAGGCCTTGGTGACCTTCTTGGAACGGTCCTCCAGGGCGCCGGCGCAGCCGACCCAGAACAAGTACTCGACCTCGGACGGCAGTTGCTCGCCGGGATTGATCCGGCGGACCTCGAAGGCGACCTCGTTGGCCCAGTCCTCGCGGTTCTTGCTCGGCAGCCCCCACGGGTTGCCCTTGTTCTCCAGGTTGCGCAGCATGGTGCCGGCCTCAGAGGGGAACGAGGACTCCATCAGCACCTGGTAGCGACGCATGTCGACGATGTGGTCGATGTGCTCGATGTCCACCGGACATTGCTCGACGCAGGCGCCGCAGGTGGTGCAGGACCACAGCACATCGGGGTCGATGACGCCGAAGGACGCTGCGTCGCCGACCAGCGGGCGGGCGTACTGCAGGGGATTGGTCCCTTCCACGCGGCCGAAGCCGGATTCGGCGACGCCGTGGCCGTTACCGCCGGCCTCGCTGTCACCGCCAACCTCGAGCGCACCCTCGTCGGGGACGGCCTTGCCACCGATCAGGTACGGGGCCTTGGCGAACAGGTGATCTCGCAGGTCCATGATGATCAGCTTCGGTGACAGCGGCTTGCCGGTGTTCCAGGCCGGACACTGGGACTGGCAGCGCCCGCATTCGGTACAGGTGGCGAAGTCGAGGTAGCCCTTCCAGGTGAAATCCTCGATCTTGCCCTTGCCGAAGACCGTGTCCTCGGAGAGGTTCTCGACATCCATGAAGTCGATCGGCTTGCCCGCGGCGTCGGTCGCCGGCAGCAGCGCCCCGAGTGCCCGGGGAAGCCGCTTGAAGTAGACGTTGATGGGCGCGGTGGCGATATGCAAGTGCTTGGAGTACGTGACGATGATCAGGAACGCGAGGACGACCGCGATCTGGGCCAGCAGGAAAATCGTGGCCAGCCCGGTGTTGTAGTTCCCGGTGCCCAACGCCTTGGCGACGAGGTACGACGCGAACGTCCATTTGGAGTGACCGAAGGGGAACTGGCCGGCATTCAGCTGGGCGCCGCGCAGCAGGAACAGCGTGAGGATGACCATCGTGATCATGCCGAGAATGACCCAGGCAGGGCCGGTGTGGGACCCGTAGAACCGCGAATCGCGTTGCTTGCGCTCCGGCGCGTTGCGAATGCGCAGGACGGCGAAGGTGGCCAGGCCGAGGAGGACGGCCACGGCGAAGAAGTCCTCCAGAAAGCCCAGGATCTGCCACTTGCCGATCAGCGGGATGTGGAAGTCCCGGCTGATCAGCAGGGCACCGTATGCCTCGAGAATCGTCAGGTTGAGGACCAGGAAGCCCCAGAACGTGAAGAAGTGCGCCAGTCCCGGGACGGACCACTTGAGCAGCTTGCGCTGAGCCAGCACCTCTTCGGCGTCGTTGACCGCACGAGCGTTGGCGTCCTTGCCGCGGCCGGGCGCGGCGGCACCGGACCGGACGAGCTTGATCAGCCACAGCACCCGCCGCCCGGCGATGGCCGCGGTGGCCAACGTCAGGATGAGAGTAAGCGTGATTCGAAGCGCCACAAGCCCTCCACTTTCCAACGGTCTGCCGAGCGATTGACAGCCACATTCGCACGGCTACCAGCCGGTAACAAGTGGCGACGCTACCGAGTTGGTCACACCCTGGCGTCGACGGCAGGTCGAAGGCTCAACGAAGGCTCAACGAACGGTCGAGCGGAGGCTCAAACGAAGGGTCGAGCGGAGGTTCAGGAGAACAGGCCGCCGAGGCCGCCGATGCCTTCCTTGGGGTTGTTGCCTGGGATCGCCGATGCGACCCAGCTGGCAAAGGCGTCCGGGTTGCGGGTCTGCAGCAGTACCCGGCCCGGGCCGGCGAAATCGAACACGAAACCCTCACCGGTCTTCATGCTCTGCATGCTCTTGCCTGCCACGGCCCGGCGCATCCTGAACTGGATGCCGAGGTCGTAGGCCACGACGTGACCGGTGTCCACGGTGACGGTCTCGCCCGGTTGCAGGTCGAGGTAGTCAATAGCGCCGTAGACGTTGACCACAGCCAGGCCGTTACCTGTCGCCCGGAAACCGAAGCCGCCTTCACCGCCGAACATGTTGGCCATCCCGCCCCATTGGGTGTCGATGTCGACGCCGTGCGAGTTGGCGATCCAGCTACCGCGGGTTATGTAGAACGGCCGCTCGGGGGTGATCGGTAGATAGGTGACGTCGCCGGGCAGCACGCCCGCGACATCGACCCAGCCGCCCTCGGCCGGTGCGGTGTAGGTCGTGATGAAGAAGGAGCCGCCGCCCAGGGCCGCGCGCTTGAGACCCTTCATCAGGCCACCCTCGGCCTTGGCCTGGAGCTGGATGCCGGAGCTGTGGGCGATCATCGCACCGCCCTCCACCCTGAGTGGTTCGGCGCCGGCGAGAATGCACCGCGCGACGGTGAAGGACGGGTTGTGGCGAAGTTGTACCTGCATCCGGCGACCGTAGCGAACAAAGCGTGCCCGTGGGCGGCTTCACAGCGCGCGCTCAGCGAACTGACCGAAAGCCCCTTGTGACTGGCACCACAGTCATTACGGGAACTTGAGCGTGGTCGACTCAGTTCTTTTGACAGAGGGTCCACCAACGAGCACGATGGTTGGCAGGCACTTCGGTAGCAAGGAAAAGCAGCATCAACAATTTAGGGAGTTTTCCATGGCACGCGCGGTCGGTATTGACCTGGGCACCACAAACTCCGTCGTCGCCGTCCTCACCGGAGGCGAGCCGGAAGTAATCGCGAACGCTGAGGGGTCGCGGACCACACCGTCCGTCGTCGCGTTCGCCAAGAACGGCGAGGTACTGGTGGGCGAGGTCGCCAAGCGCCAGGCCGTCACCAACGTCGACCGGACCATCCGTTCGGTCAAGCGTCACATGGGCACCGACTGGTCGGTGGACATCGACGGCAAGAAGTACACCGCGCAGGAGATAAGCGCCCGCGTGCTGCAGAAGCTGAAGCGTGACGCGGAGTCCTATCTCGGTGAGACGATCACCGACGCGGTCATCACCGTTCCCGCATATTTCAACGACGCCGAGCGCCAGTCCACCAAGGAAGCCGGCACGATCGCCGGCCTGAACGTGCTGCGCATCGTGAACGAGCCGACCGCCGCTGCTCTGGCCTATGGCCTGGACAAGGGCGAGAAGGAGCAGACCATCCTGGTCTTCGACCTCGGCGGTGGCACCTTCGACGTATCCCTGCTCGAGATCGGTGACGGCGTCATCGAGGTCAAGGCAACCAACGGTGACAACCACCTCGGTGGCGACGACTGGGACCAGAAGGTCATCGACTGGCTGGTCGAGAAGTTCAAGGCCGCGCACGGTATCGACCTGACCAAGGACAAGATGGCCATGCAGCGACTGCGCGAGGCGGCCGAGAAGGCCAAGATCGAGCTGTCCGCCAGCCAGCAGACGTCCATCAACCTGCCCTACATCACCGTGGACACCGAGAAGAACCCGCTGTACCTGGACGAGCAACTCTCCCGCGCAGAATTCCAGCGCATCACCTCCGATCTGCTCGAGCGCACCAAGGTGCCGTTCCAGAACGTGTTGCGCGACGCCGGCATCCCGCTCGACCAGATCGATCACGTGGTCCTGGTCGGCGGTTCGACCCGGATGCCCGCGGTCGTGGAGCTGGTGAAGGAACTGACCGGTGGCAAGGAGCCCAACAAGGGCGTCAACCCCGATGAGGTGGTGGCGGTCGGCGCGGCTCTGCAGGCCGGCGTACTCAAGGGTGAGGTCAAGGACGTCCTGCTGCTCGATGTCACCCCGCTGTCGCTGGGTATCGAGACCAAGGGTCAGATCATGACCAAGCTGATCGAGCGGAACACCACGATCCCGACCAAGCGTTCGGAGATCTTCACCACCGCGGACGATAACCAGTCCAGCGTGCAGATCCAGGTCTATCAAGGCGAGCGCGAGATCGCCACGTACAACAAGAAGCTCGGCATGTTCGAGCTGACCGGTATCCCGCCGGCACCGCGCGGTGTCCCGCAGGTCGAAGTGACCTTCGATATCGACGCCAACGGCATCGTGCATGTATCGGCCAAGGACCTGGCCTCGGGTAACCAGCAGGGTATGACCATCACCGGCGGTTCGGGCCTGTCCAAGGAAGAGATCGACCGGATGATGAAGGAGGCCGAAGCTCACGCCGACGAGGACAAGGCGCGTCGCGAGACCGCCGAGATCCGCAACTCCGGGGAGCAGCTGGTCTACCAGACCGAGAAGTTCATCGCCGACTCCGGCGACAAGATCGCGTCCGAGTCCAAGACCGAACTCGAAGGCTCGCTGGCCGAGCTGAAGACCACGCTTGCCGACGCCAACGCCACCAATGACGCGATCCGCGAGAAGACCACCGCACTCAGCGAGGTCTCGTCCAAGATCGGTGCCGCGATGTACGCCTCGGCAAACGCCGAGGGTGCCAGCCCGGACGGGGCTGCCGGCGCAGGCGCTGCCGGCTCGGCCAAGGCCGAGGACGACGTGGTCGACGCCGAGGTCATCGACGAAGAGAAGTAGGGGCGGGTAGCTGAGCATGACTGACAAGCCCACACCTCCCACTGGTTCCGGGTCTGGGGCCGAAAAGCCCCAGCCCGGGTTCACCTTTGCCGACAAGCGAAAGATCACTCCGGACGGTGAACCGCGGCTGGCCAGCGCGACGACCGACGAGCAGCCGCTGAAGGTCGAGCCCGAAGCCGACCCGATGGCCGAACTGGCGGCCGACGCGAACGCGTTGCTCGCCGCGGAGCGGCTGGCTGATCTGCAACGCTTGCAAGCCGAGTACGCCAACTACCGCAAGCGGGTCGAGCGAGATCGGTCGGTGGCCCGCGACACGGCGATCGGCTCGGTCATCGAGTCGCTGTTGCCGGTTCTCGACGATATCCACCTGGCTCGCCAACACGGTGACCTCGAGTCCGGTCCGTTCGTCAACATCGCCGAGAAACTCGAAGCGACGCTGGCGCGCTACGGCGTCGAGCGTTATGGCGAACCGGGTGCACCGTTCGATCCGGCCATCCACGACGCGCTGATGCACGTCGAGGAGGAATTGGCCGAGGGGACCGATGTGACCACGGTGGTCGGTGTCCTGCAGCCCGGTTACAAGATCGGTGACAGGATCCTCCGCCCGGCGCGGGTATCGGTCGCCGACCCGCAATGAGCTGGTGATCATCTCGCGTCCGGCCGGGCCCAAGGGCCGGTAGACGCGAGATGATCACAACGAAGGGTTCGACAAACCGTCTGCAGGCGGTTCGATCAGACAGCGAGGGAGGGAACTCAGATGGCTAATCAGGACTGGTTCGACCGGGACTTCTACAAGTCGCTGGGCGTTTCCTCCGATGCCTCGGACAGCGAGGTCAAGAAGGCCTACCGCAAGCTGGCCAAGGACTTGCACCCGGACAAGAACCCGGGTAACGCCCAGGCCGAGCAGAAGTTCAAGGAACTGAGCGAGGCCTACGCGGTGCTGTCCGATGCTGAGCAGCGTAAGGAGTACGACGCCATCCGGACCATGAGTCACGGCGGCGCCCGCTTCACTGCCGGTGGCAACGGTGCGGCCGGCGGATTCTCCGACGACGTGTTCTCCGGTTTCTTCTCGCGCCAGTCCGGTCGGCAGGCCGGCGGGGGCAATGCCAGCATGGACGACCTGCTGGCCGGCCTCTTCAACAGTGGTGGCGCGGCCGGCGGCTTCGGCCAACAAGCGGCCCGGGGCAGCGACATCGAAGCGACCACATCATTGACGTTCCGGCAGGCGGTGGACGGCGACACCGTCACGCTGCGCCGCGCCGACGGGTCCACCGTGACCACCCGGGTGCCGGCCGGTGTCCGGGATGGTCAGAAGATCCGCCTACGGGGTAAGGGCAATCCGGGTGTCGCCGGCAACGGCGACCTCATCCTCAACGTGACGGTCGAGCCGCACCCGCTCTTCGGTCGCGACGGTGACAACCTGACCGTGACGGTGCCGATCACCTTCGCCGAGGCGGCCCTGGGTGCACAGATCCCGGTGCCCACCTTTGACGGCTCCCAGGTCACGGTGAAGCTGCCGCCCGGTACACCGTCCGGACGAATCCTGCGGGTCAAGGGAAAGGGCGTCAAACGCAAGGACGGGACGTCGGGTGACCTGCTGGTCAACGTGTCGGTGGCCGTTCCGCAGAAGCTGGACGGTGCCGCCAAGGACGCGGTCGAGGCCTATGCGGCTGCGACGGCGGGAGATGATCCCCGGCAGGGCCTGATGGCCCAGGCGCGTGAGTCGTGATGGAACACCGACCCGAGGACCAGGCGCCGCGTTTCGACGAGTACGCCGCGGTTTTCGTCATCTCGGTGGCCGCCGAGTTGGCTGGTATGCATCCGCAGACGCTGCGGCAGTACGACCGGCTCGGACTCGTGTCACCGGGTAGGACCGCCGGCCGTGGTCGCCGCTATTCGGCTCGCGATATCGCTCAGTTGCGTGAGGTACAACGCCTTTCCCAGCAGGAAGGCGTGAACCTCGCCGGCATCAAACGGATCCTGGAGCTGGAGAACGAGGTCGACCTGCTCCGCGCCCGGGTGGCCGAGCTGCAGGCCGAACTGGAACTGGAGTTGCACAGCCGTACCGGCATGACGCCGAGCCGACGGCTGTTCGCCGCCGGCGCCGCAGGCGACATCGTCTCGGTTCCGCTGGGCCGCCGCGGCTTCGCTGATCCGTCCGGCGCGCTCGTCGTATGGCGGCCGCAGGGCTGATCAGGTCCGGATCGGCCGTTCGGCGAGGGGTCGCGAGCGCTTCCGGCGAGCACAGAACCCTGTGGTTGGGCTGAGTTCAGTGTGGATTCGGCTGTGGATTTGCTGTCTCACCACCTTCTCCACACGTTGGCTGGGTTGACTGGTCGTACGGTTTGCGCGCCGTCCGTCCCATCCACACCGCAGGAGCAAACAACCGCCATGGGTCCTACCTCACCCCTCGTGATCAGCGGTCTGCTGGCGATCGCTGTTGCGCTGCTCATCGGGCTGGTCCGGGTGCGCTGGCTGGCGGTGAAGGTTCTTGCCGGTGCCCTCGCGCTGGTGCTGGGGATGACGTCGGGCCTGGTCCTGGTCAACGACTACTACGGCTATTACCGCACCTGGGGCGACCTGGGGCGCGACCTTTCCAACGCGGCGCCCAGCGGGTTGGTGATCACGTCCACCCGGACCGCGGGCAAGGTTCGGGTGCGGGCCGGTACCGTTCGCACCTTCGATTTCGCGGGAGCAAGCAGCGGGATCAGCCGCCCCGGGTTCGTCTACCTGCCCCCTCAATACGATCAGCCGCAGTATCGGCACGTCCGCTTCCCCGTCCTGGAGTTGTTACACGGCTACCCCGGCAAGCCTTCGAACTGGCTCTACTCCTTGCATGTCGCCGCGATCGTCGATCGCGAACTGGCGCTGCGACGCCTCGGGCCGATGGTGCTGGTCATGGCGCCGACCAGCCAGGGCAACGCGGCCCAGGAATGTCTGAACAGCAGCCGCGCTCAGGACGAGACCTTTCTGACCACCGACGTTCGCACCGACATCACGCGGGCCTTCCGGGTTTCGACCGATCCGGCTCAATGGGGCCTGGTGGGCTTCTCATCGGGCGGGTACTGCGCCACCAATCTGGCATTGCGCAACCGCGCGATGTTCGGCTCCGCGGCCTCGCTGGACGGTTATTACCAGGCCGGCGACGGCCCAGCGGCTCGGATTCTGAACAACGATCCGCTTCTGGTCGCGGCGAACAGTCCGGTCACCGAGGCTCGCGGGCTCGCTCCGGGAACTGCACCGATACCCAGCTTCTGGCTGTCGGTCGGAACCGGCAACGCCGACGACATCCGCCAGGCGAAGTCGTTTCTGGATGCCCTCGACCCGGTGGCACGGGCCACGCTGGTGACGCTTGCGGGGCAGGGCCACACTTTCTACGCCTGGCAGGCCGCGCTGCCCACTGCGCTCACCTGGTCGTGGCAGCAACTGTCCCCGCCAGATCTGCGCGTCCAGTTTCCCGCCGGCGGGTCCTCCGCACAGCTCGTGGTGCCGCCCCCGCCGCTGAAGGCGCACCTGCCTAAGGAACACCCGGTTCGGAGCCACCCGATCACTCCCGAGACGGCTAGGTCCGCCAGCCCGCGCTGAGGAACACCGAGGCATGCGGTAATTCGGAGATCGCCCAGGACGCGGAATGCCCGCCGTCGCTCGACCGGTACGACACGGTCGCACCATTCGCATCGAGCAGCTTGCTGAACCGGGCGGAATCATGGCTCGTGAGCTCCTGATCGTCCGCGGCAGCCTCGTCGAGGTACCACCGGATGTCGCGGGCCTGGCCGACGAGCGCGGTGGGGTCGTGCGCCCGCTTCGCTGACGCGGACGTGCCGAGGACGTCATCGGGATCATCGATGTGGAAGTAGCCGGCGAACGTCGCCACCTGCGAGTACAGGCCGGGATGGCGCAGGGCCAGCGACGCGGCACCGAAGCCGCCCATCGAGAAGCCCGCGATGGCTCGCATCCCACGGGTCCGGCGGTGGGTTCCTTCCACCGCGCGTATCACCGTCGAGGTAACGAACGTCTCGAGCTTGGTGTGACCGTCGGTTGAATCAGCCCATTCTGAATCCTTCGCGCTGGTCGGGTTGCCGTCCGGGCAGGCGAGAACGAACGGCGCCGATCCGGCCCGGAATGCCTTCAGCAGCTGCTGCGCCGATGTGGCATTGCACAGATCCGTCGCGGTACCGGGCAGGCCATGCAGCAGGTAGACCACTGGCAGGGCGGCTGGTGTGGCCACCGGGGGGATGTATTCGACGACGTCGCGCGCCGTGGCCGATGGATCCCCGCTGACGGCGACCCTCAGGGTCCGCAGGATCCCGGAGCCCGCCAGCAGCGTGGTCGAGGTGGCGCGCTGGGTAGGCGGCGCGGCCGACCGGGTGGCTTGGGTCGGACTGCTGGCCTGC
>JAVEEN010000123.1 GCA_030840445.1 Pseudonocardiales bacterium | reverse complement strand
CGACCTCCTCCAGCGTGAGTCGTATCGCATGCAACGCGTCGTGGGCCCGCGATTTCACCGTTCCGGCCGAGACGCCGAGGCGAGCAGCCGCCTCAGCAACCGTCGACCCGCGGCAATGGCACTCGAGCAGAACTTGCCGACACTCCGGCGACAACCGGCGTAGCGCCTCGGCCATTGCGGCGTCGGCACGGGCAAGGGCGCCACCAACGTCGGCGCCGCCATCGGCGCAGAAGCCGCCGATCCGTAACGTTTCGAAGGAGAACGACTCATTGTCCGACAAAATCTTCGCCCCCTCGGGGTGTGTGACTTCACCGGGACGATTTCCGGCCAACGCATCCGGCATACTTGGGCACCGTCTAGAGATGGATGACATGGCTCTTCCCTTCGTACGGCCCGCTGCGCTGGGCCATGAGCGACGCACAGTCGGCCGCTTGCCAGATCGGCGGGCGGTTGCTCCGGATCCGTCGACGCTACCCCGGACCAGCTCACCGCTCAGGAGATCCAGATCCCCCAGCTCGCCGACAAGGGCCTGTCCAATCCCGAAATCGCCCGTCGCCGACGAGATCGTCGCGCGCCGGCGCCCGGGCAACGGCGTGTGCGTAGGAGAGTTATTGAGGACTCTCCGTTCGCAGCCTGGATCTGCCCGCTGACCTGGAGGGGGAGCCGGGGTGCCGCCTAGTGATCTCGCGGACGCGACGGCGCTCGTCGCGAGGCAGGCTTTGGCGACCGCCCAATCCGCGGCCACCGCTGCGCCGGTGGCAGTCGCCGGAGGTGGAGCAAAGCGTGGCGTGCACATCGGCTCGAACATGTTGTCCACCCGCCTCTCCGGAGGCCAGGTTCACTGGGAGGATCCGGTGCGTGACTGCTCGGACATTCCGCACTGGCACTTCGTCGGTGGCTGCTGGCGGCCGCTGCACGAGCTGCTGAACGCGTTGAGCGACGCGGCCACCTGGGCGGCAGCGTCGGCAGAATCCCCGGCGGCCCCTGGCATCGCTGCGCCGGTGGCATTCTCCGAAGAGTTCAAGGTCGCATGGGTCCAATGCGGTCACGACTACGCCGTCATGAGCGTTTCTGGAGCGCTGGACGGCGGTGCCATCCGCCGACTCCGGACGTTGCTCCGCGGGGTGATCGAGGGTGACGTGCGCAACCTCCTGATCGACCTCTCTCAGGCGTCCTGCGGCGACAGTCGGCTGGGCGCCGTTCTCGACCACACAGAAACCTCGCTCCGAGTGCGACAGGGGCGCCTGATTCTGCTCAACGTCCCGGGCGGCATACGTTCCTGCCGCTAGTGATCTCTCAGACGCGAACGCGCGTGCCCCGGACGGAGGATTTCTGGTGGTGCGCCGGCCCGACGCACCGTGGATCAACGGCCAGCATTGGAGCATGTCCATGCCGTTGGGCAGGGTGAGCTTCGCCGGATTGGCCGCCATTGACCTTAGAAGGCCGAACCCCATCGTGCGACTAATCCTTTCCGGTTACCAGGAGCGACCATGAGACGCCATCGCCCGACACCCTCATTCAGTCGGCATATCTCGCTCTACTCGACGCCTGAGCCTCGCGGCCATTACGCGCATCCGTGCGTGAGAAGGCCGATGCCCGTTATTGACATCGGTCGCGCCCTGCATCTGCTGGCAGCAGCGGTGAACCACCGGGGAGCGAGTTACGCATGCACGCGGGTCTGGATGACGGAGGCCAGGTATCCCCCTTTCCTGTGCGCCCACAACGGGTCACCGGACTGCATCGTCGGCGAAGTGCTGGCCCGGGCCGGTGCGCGTGTCGAGGAGCTCAAGGGCTTATGCGCCCACCGAATTCAGGATCTGCATCGAGATGGAAAGTTGCCCGTCACGCTCACTCTCGGAGCCCTCGTAGTGCTCCACACCGCGCAACAGAGCCAGGACCGTGGCTGTCGTTGGGGCGACGCACTCGAACATGCAACGACCGCGGCAGTGAGATTCCTCGAACTAGTACCGGACGCCGTCTTCGCCGCGTCGATCCAGCGCTTGGACAAGCCCGAGTTTGGCGTAACGCAGGACGGTTTCGACGATAAGCAGACGACCAGGGAAAGGCACTATGAGTAAGTCGTCTCACGCCTGACAAAATGGAAATGGATCGGCGGCCA
Organism: Pseudonocardiales bacterium; assembly: GCA_030840445.1. Classification (GTDB taxonomy): domain Bacteria; phylum Actinomycetota; class Actinomycetes; order Mycobacteriales; family Jatrophihabitantaceae; genus Jatrophihabitans_A. The sequence continues at coordinate 1,757 of JAVEEN010000123.1, read as the reverse complement.
TGGTGACCTGGTCGCAGTCTGTGCTGATGCCCCTCAGCGAGGCGGTCATCTTCCTGGTGGCTCGATTTCTATGGCGGAGGCGACGGATAGGGACTACCTCGGTGTGGACCATCACGACGGCGGTGGCCCGGTCACGCGATAGCTGACCAGCACCGCCTCGTAGGCACAGTAGCCACTAGGCGCGGGTCTGGTGACGTCCGCCGTCGACGCGAAGATGCCTACTTGGAACTGCTCCCTGCTATTGGGCACCGTCCAGGCGGCACCATTGACCTGGTTGGATGGGCGGTAGTAGGTCGCGCGAATGTAACCACGAGCGCTCAGCGCGTGGTCGTACCAGGTCAGCACCGCCGTGTCGGTTGCGGGCGCGGCGGCGATGACCCCGGCGTACGCGGGGTCGGGCTCGCCGCCGGCTGGTAGTCGGTGCTCGTCGGCGCCGATACGCCGTGCGAACCGTGACCCCGGATACAGCAGGTTTGACTCGGGACGAGCGACCAGTTCGCGTTCGGTCACCGGCCGATGCAACGGAAGTCCCATGCTGTCGACGCTGGCCTCGGGGCTGCCGCACCCGGCGGCGAACCCGCAGCACCCGGCCGCCAGGACGAGCGCTGACGAGACCAAGCGCGGTCGACGGCGTGGGTGGCAGGTCACCGGCGTCGGAGGACGAACGCGGCTACCGCAAGCAGTGCGAGGAATCCGGCGAGCTCGCTGGCCAGCGACCAGCCGGCCCAGGGCACGCTCAGCCCGTCATGCAGCCCGAGGAACCCGACCGTGGCGGACAGCAGCAAGGCGACGACGCTGCCACCGCAAAACCCGACACCTGCGAGGACCATGACCAGTCGCCTGAAGGCAACCACAGCAGCGGCAAGGGCAACGCCGGAGATCGACTGGAACAGAAAGGCCGGCCCGATGAGGTGGATATGTCGGTAGCCGATCAGCCACAGATGCAGGTGGATGAGGGCCGAGAAAGCAATCATCGCTGCGCCGAAGACGATGCCGGAAACCGCCGCAAACCGCGCGGTAGGCGCTGCCGTGGCCGGCACCGGCCGAAGCAGCAGCGCCCGCAGCGGCGATGTGTGCGTCCTACTGGTCGCAGCCGTCGCCATCATCGGGACCGCCATTGTTGTCCGCGTCATGGTCGCCACCATTGTTCTGGGGGATGGTGCAGGTCGCCGTGGATGCGGTGGACCCGGACGACCCCGGTGGGTTTTCCTTCGCTGCGGACTTGTGGCATGCCGTCGTGGTCAAGGCCAGCAATATCATCAACGCCGAGAGGAACCGTCGAATATGCATCGGCCGCACTCCTTCCGTTACCTGCACCAGATGTGCGCTGCTAGGGGATTCAGCCGCTCCTGAATGAGATTTCATCCGAACTGTTCCTTCGTCCCCACGGGAGAGCCTCAGTGCTCCGAGGTCACCGTAGGAATTCGGGAGCGCTGCTCGCATCCGTGAACTCCACAAAGCCGCGTGCTCGGCCATGTCAGTAACTCAGCGCTGGGGGCGGTCGGGCTGCTTCTCCGCGAGCGCCGCGTGGAGTTGCCTGCGCGTGCTGATGGCGAGGTTCGTCAGATCTTGTTGAGGCAGTACGGCTTCTCCGTCGGGCCTGTTTGGCGCACCGCTTGTGGAGTTCACGGATGCGAGCAGTGTCCGGCGATTCCTATGGTCGGCTCAGCGCCCTGAAGCACGCCGGCACAACCTGGCATTGCCGCTGTGGTCACACGAGCGACCGGCCACCCGTTAGGGCACAGCGCAGGCTCCAG
>JAVEEN010000112.1 GCA_030840445.1 Pseudonocardiales bacterium | reverse complement strand
ACAGGCCGAGCGCTGGATAGGCCAGCCGCCGATAGCCGGCCGGAGGGAGCCGGACCGCAAGCCAGAAGACCGGAACACTGAGCCCCAGAAAGACGATCTCGCGGATCAGCTGCGACCAGATGTTGTCGCCGGTGGTATGCAGCGACGCCGAGATCGTGGTGGACGCCGACATGAGCAGCCCGAGGAACAGCAAACCGCCACCGGCGCCGAGCGTCAACTGCAGCGAGGCATAGGGATTACCGAGATAGCGCCCGGACGCCCGCATGACCCGGGTGCCTGTCACCCGCGATCTGAGCTCGGTGATCACAGTGTCTGCCCCGCGTCGGCCTGCCCCGCATCGGCCTGCCCCGCATCGACCCGCTGCGCCGCCTGCTCCGCAACGGCAGCCGCGAAGGCGCGACCGCGCGTCGCGTAATCGGGGTACATGTCCAGAGATGCTGCAGCGGGCGCAAGCAGGACCACGTCGCCGGCAGCCGCCAGCGACGTGGCGGCAGCCACCACGTCACGCATGGCATCATCGTCCGTCCTCGACACGATGATCACCGGGAGGTCCGGTGCGTGTCGCGCCAACGCGGCAGCGATCACATCCCGGTCCTGACCGAGTAGTACCGCGGCACGCATCCGCGGCGCGAACTCGGCCACCAATCCGTCCACCGGCGCTCCCTTGAGCTGTCCCCCGGCAATCCAGATCACCCTGCCGAACGCGGCCAGAGATGCCGCAGCCGCATGAGGGTTCGTGGCCTTGGAATCGTCGACGTAACTAACGCCGTTCAGCTCGGCCAAGAACTCGTTTCGGTGCGGATCCGGAACGAACGCCGTTAGCCCGGCGGCGATCTGCTGCGGTGTCACGCCGACGGTCTCGGCCAGCGCCGCTGCGGCCAGCGCGTTTGCCGTGTTGTGCGTACCGGGTGGCCGCACCTCATCGACCGGCAGCAGCGGCCGTTGCCGGTCATCGACCAGCATCCCGTCGCGCACCCCGTACTGCCCGGCGGAAGGTTCACCCACGACGAAGCTGCACTTGTGCTCTGCGCGGATCGCGGCGAACGGACCGGCAACGGCCGGATCATCGGCATTGGCCACCGCGTACGTCCCGGCCCAGACCTTGGTCTTTTCCATCGCGTACTGCTGCATGGAGCCGTGCCAGTCCAGGTGATCGGGGGCAATGTTCAACAGGGCGCCCGCCCACGGCGCGATCGTTGCCGAATGGTGTAGCTGGAAACTGGACGCCTCGACCGCGAGGACCTGATAGGGCTCCTCGGCCAGTACCGCATCGATGATCGGCACGCCGACATTACCGACGGCCAATGCGCGGATGCCGGCGGAGATCAGGATGGATTCCAGCATCCGTACCGTGGTCGTCTTACCGTTCGTGCCGGTCACCATCAGCCAGCGTGCCGCCCGCTCTCCCCTGATCCGCCAGGCGAACTCGAGTTCGCCGAACACCGGGAGTCCCGCCGTCTGCGCCGCGATGAACAGCGGGTGGTCCGGACGCAGTCCGGGCGAGGTGACCAGGGCCTGGACCCCGGACGGAATATCGGTGACGTCGCCGAGAAAGCGGGCACCGGCCGGCAGCCCATCGGCGACCCGCGCCGGCCCGCTGTCGGTCACCAGCACCTGTGCGCCCAGGGCCACCAGGGCCCGCGCGGCAGAAGCCCCGGCCAGGCGCGCACCGCACACCAGGACCGTCCGACCGGCGAAGCCCTCGGGAGCGGCGAAATCCGACTGCTGATCGACCATCCCGGTCAACCGTAGGAGATGAATTCGGCGTAGAACAAACCCATCCCGAAGGCCACCGCCAGACCGCACACGATCCAGAACCGGACGATAGTGGTGACCTCCTCCCAACCACCCAGCTCGAAGTGGTGGTGGAACGGGGCCATTCGGAAGACTCGCCTACCTGTACCCGTCCTGATCCGGGTGTACTTGAACCAGCCGGTCTGGATCACGCTGGACAGCGTGACCACGGCGAACAGACCGCCGAGGACGACCAGGAGCAGCTCGCTCCGGGACAAGATGGCCAGACCTGCCATCAATCCGCCGAGCGCCATCGATCCGGTATCACCCATGAAGATCTGCGCCGGGGACGCGTTCCACCACAGGAACCCGAAACAAGCACCCATCGCCGCGGCAGCGATCAGCGCCAGGTCCTGCGGATCGCGTACCACGTAACAACCGGCCGGGCTTCGGACCCCGCAGATGTTCTTGAACTGGATGAAGGTGATCAGTGTGTACGCACCCATCACCATGGCCGCGCTGCCCGCGACCAGGCCGTCCAGGCCGTCAGTCAGGTTCACCGCGTTCGTGGTCGCTGTGACAATGAGATAGGCCAGCACCAGAAAGCCGACCACACCGATCGAGATCGGTGCGATGTCACGCACGTAGGACAGGTGCCTGGAGGCCGGCGTGAGACCACGCGAGTCCTTGAACATCATCGCCCCGGCGCCGAAGATCAACGCCACTGCCAGCTGCCCGAGGAATTTCGCCCGTGCGCGTAAGCCCAGACTGCGTCGGCGCCGCAACTTGATCAGGTCGTCGACGAAACCGACGCCCCCGGAACCCAGCATCAGGAACAGCAGCAGCAGCCCGGACGCCGTCGGGCCCGCGTGGTCGTGCCGAAAGGCCCCGGCGATGTGCGCCGCGACGTAACCGACGATGGTGGAGCCGATGATTGCTACACCGCCCATCGTGGGCGTGCCGCGCTTGATCAGGTGCGATTGCGGGCCGTCCTCGCGGATCTCCTGACCGAAACCCTCCCGGCGGAAGTACCTCACCACCAACGGGGTGCACAGGATTGAGAAGATCAGGCCGAACAGGGCGGCGACGAGTATGGACTTCATCCGACCCTTTCCCGCCCCTCGCCAGTTCCTCGGGCCGCCATGATTCCTGCTGCCACGCGTTCCATTCCCGCCGATCGCGAACCCTTGACCAACACCACGTCACCCGGCTCCAGGATCCCGGCCAGCCTGGCCGTCGCCGCGTCGGTGTCGCTGACCCACTCCGACTCGCCGTTCCACGAGCCCTCCAGGGCGGCGCCGTGCGCGATCGGACGAGCCTCGTCACCGACCGCGATGACCTTGCCGATGTCGTAGCGGACCACCAACCGGCCCAGCGCATCGTGCTCGGCGGTGGATTCCGAGCCCAGTTCGCCCATATGTCCCAGCACCGCGACCGAGCGGCGGCCGCGCGACATTATCGCCAGCGTCTTGAGCGCGGCCCGCATGGACTCGGGGTTTGCGTTGTAGGCGTCGTTGATCACGGTCACCCCGTCCGCGGTGTCGGCCACCTCCATCCGCCATTTCGATCGTTGCTCCGCGTTGGACAACGCCGCGGCAACGTCGGACAGCGGCATCCCGCATTCCAGAGCGACCGCGGCGGCAGCCAGCGAGTTGGCGACGTGGTGTTCGCCGTACAGCGCAAGCTGGACCGGTGCCGATTGGCCAGCGGCCACGAGCTCGAAGGCCGGCCGGCCCGAATCATCGATCCGGACCTGCTCGGCTCGGACGTCTGCGGTGAGATGCTCGCCGAAAGTGACGACCCTGGCCTGGGTGCGGCCGGCCATCGCCAGGACCAGCGGATCATCGGCGTTGAGGACCGCGACCCCGCCGGCGGTGGCGGGCGGCAAGGCCTCGATCAGTTCGCCCTTGGCGCTGGCGATAGCGGCCACCGAACCGAACTCGCCCAGATGCGCCGAACCGACGTTGAGCACGACGCCGATTCTGGGCGGGGCGATCTCGGTCAGGTGCGCGATATGGCCGACACCCCGCGCCGAGGTCTCGAGCACCAGGAACTCCGTATCGGCGTCGGCCAGCAACACCGTGTACGGATGGCCCAACTCGTTGTTGAACGACTCCGGCGTGGCGATCGTCCGTCCCAAAGGCTGCAATAGGTAGGCCAGCAGGTCTTTCGTCGAGGTCTTGCCGGAGGATCCGGTAACGCCGATGATCGTTGCCGAGAGCCGGTGGCCCACGTGGTCGGCCAGAGCCGTGATGGCCTCGATCGGATCGCTCACCACCACCGAACCGGTCGGCAGCGGCCGGGTCGACATCACTGCGACCGCACCCGCGTCAAGGGCCTGCCGCGCGAAGTCGTGGCCGTCGAGGTGATCGCCGACGAAAGCGAGGAACAGGTCTCCGGGCAGTACCCGCCGGCTGTCGAACTCCACCTTGCCGGTCACGACAACAGTTTCGGCCAGACCGACGACCTCGCCGGAGACGACGGCCGCGATGGCGCCGATGGTCATCGGTATCACGAGCCGCTCACGTAATGTCCGGTCGCGCCGACGGAGAACCCCTGAGCTTCCAGAGACTGGCAGACCACCGTGACATCATCGAAGGGCAGCATATCCTTGCCGACCTGCTGGCCGGTCTCGTGGCCCTTACCCGCAACGAGCACGGTGTCGCCAGGACCCGCACGCCGAATGGCCTCCTCGATCGCAGCGCGGCGGTCGCCCTGCTCGAAGATGTCGGCGGCCTGGCTGGCCGGCACCGACCGCGCGCCGGCCAGCATCGCCGCGCGAATCGCGGCGGGATCCTCCGAGCGCGGATTGTCGTCGGTGACGATCAACACGTCGGCCTCGCGGGCCGCGACCTCGCCCATCACCGCTCGCTTACCCCGGTCCCGGTCACCGCCACAACCGAGCACGATGATCAACCTGCCGCTGGTCAACGGCCGCAGAGCCTGGAGCGCACCACGCACACCGGCGGGCTTGTGGCTGTAGTCCACGACCGCGAGAAACGGCTGATCACCGTCCACCCGTTCCATCCGGCCACGAACCTGAGCTTGGGCAAGCGCGGGCGCCGACTGTGCGGCGTCGACACCCAGCTCGGCCAGGATGGCAAATGCCAGCAGGGTGTTGGCCACGTTGTATTTACCGGGAATCCGGCATCCCGCCGTAAACCGTCCGACCGGTCCACTCACCACGAATCGGATCGCCCCGTCGGCGAGAACCTCGATCGCCTCCGCCGTCCAGGTGGCCGGCTGCCCGCCGGTGGCGACAGTGACCGTACCCGGCCGCACCAGCCGATCTCCCCAGCCGTCGTCGATGACGACGATCTCGCGGCGGGCACGTCCGTCGAACAGCAGTGCCTTGGCCGCGAAGTAGTCCTCCATGTCCGAGTGGAAGTCCAAGTGATCCTGCGAAAGATTGGTGAACGCGCCTACCTCGAACTCCACCCCGTCCACGCGCCCCATCCTCAGTGCGTGCGAGGAGACCTCCATACCGGCCACGTCCGTGCCGCGCTCCAGCATGAGGGCCAGCAGCGCCTGCAACTGCGGGGCCTCCGGGGTCGTGAAGGGAGTCTTGAGTACCTGATCGCCGATGAACACCCCGACGGTCCCGATCAGGCCGGAGGCTTTGCCGGCGGCGGTGAGGCCGGCCCGGACCAGGAAGGTCGTAGTGGTCTTGCCGGCGGTACCCGTGACACCGAAGGTAGGCATGTGACGGGACGGATGCCCGTAGATCTCGGCCGAAATCTGGCCCAGGACCGCCCGGGCATCCTGGCACAGCAAGGACGGGGGCATACCCGGCCCTTGGTCTGCCAGCAACGCCAGACCGGCCGAGTCGGTCAGCACCGCAACCGCGCCGGCGGCTAGCGCCGATCCCGCGTATCGGGCCCCGTGCCCGGATGAGCCCGGCAGGGCGGCGAACAGATCACCGCGCTGGATCAAGGTCGAACTGGCGCTGATTCCGCTAACCGGTACCGCATCCCCGATGAGCTGAGCCCCGATCAGTCTGGCGAGATCCGCGGTCGAGCCGGGCGCAACCGACGACGGGCGCGAGGCCGCGGCGGCGTCGGTCGGAGAACTCTGCTGCTCAGCCACGTCTGGTCACGTTACCGAGCACCGTCCGGACGGTGAGTCGACATCCGGCGAACCTACGGGACGGTGAGCGGAACGAGCTTGGATTGCGAGCCCGACGGTGGGATCTTGGCGGCGGCGAGTTCGTAGGACGCGATGTGGTGGAACAGTGGGGCCGCCACATCGCCGCCCTCCAAACCGTGAGCCGGGTTGTCGATCATGATGGACACTACGAACTGCGGGTCGTCGGCGGGCGCCATGCCAGCGAAGGTGTCCCAATAGACCGAATTGGAGTACACGCCGGTCTTCGGGTCGGGCTGCTGAGCGGTGCCGGTCTTACCCGCGATGCGATAACCGTCGATCGCTGCCTTTTTTCCGGTGCCGCCCGGCAGCGTCACCGACTCGAGCATGGTGCGCACCGTCTGCGCGGTCTTGGCCGAGACCACATCGACGGCGGCCGGCTGCGGGGTCGTCGTCACGGTGCCGTCGGCCTTGGTGACCGATGCCACGATGCGCGGCGGGATGCGCTGGCCGTCGTTGGCGATCGTCTGATACATCGAGGCCAGCTGTAGCGACGTCATCGCCACCCCCTGCCCGATCGGCAGGTTGCTGAATGTCGAGGGCGACCAGGTGCTGATGTCGGGGAGGATTCCGCCACTCTCGCCGGGGAGTTCGATCCCGGTTTGTTGGCCGAGACCGAACTTCTTGAGGTAGTCGTTGAAATTGTGCTCTCCGACCCGCTGGGCGATCAGCAGGGTGCCTACGTTGGAGGACTCAGCAAGCACACCGGTCGCGGTGAACTTCTGAACCGGATGCCACCACGCGTCGTGCACGGTCACGCCACCGGCATCGATGCTGTCCGGCACGGTGAGCACGGTGCGCGGGTTGATCAGGCCCGCTTGAGTCGCGGCCGACATGGTGACGATCTTGTTTGCCGAACCGGGTTCGAATACCTGCTGGACGTTCGGATCGAGCGATGCGCCGGAGGAGATACTCGCCGGGTTCTGGGGATCGAATGTTCCGGTGGACGCCAGCGCGCGCACTTGTCCCGTCTTGACATCCAGGATCGCCACCTGGCCGTCCCTGGCGCCGGACTGCTTAACCGCGTCGTCGAGGAGTTTCTGCACGGTGTACTGCAGGTCCTGGTCGATCGTCAGCTGTACGGTTCCGCCGTCGACGGCGTTCTTGCGCTTGATCAAACCGGCGGGGTTGATATTGCCGTTGGCGTCCAGGGTGTAACTGAGGGAGCCGTCGGTGCCTTTGAGCACCGAGTCGAAGCTCTGCTCGATACCGGCCGCACCGACACCGTTGGACTGCACCAGTCCCACGATGTTTGCGCCGGTGGTCCCGCCGGGGTAGAGCCGCTGCGAGGTGGCCTGGCTGAAGATGCCGGGCAGCGCCTTTCCGTTCAAGGTCAGCTTCTCCACCTGGCCGGCCGTGGCCGGTGACACGGCAGTGCCGAGCAATGCGTATCTCGATGTGGTCGAGATTAACTTCAGAATGGTGCCGACCGGCCGTTTCACTAGCGGGGCGATCATGGTGGCGTAGTCCTGGCGAGCAGCCGGATCGATCATCGTCGGATCCGCGACGATGTCCTTCGCGTCGGCGGTGTAAGCCAGTGGCACGCCGTTGCGGTCGACGATGCTGCCGCGCGCCGCATGCAGGGTGACGTCGCTGAGACTGTGCTGGCTGGCCGACAGGGTGTATCCCGCGCCGCCTACCGCCTGCAGCCAGACCAGCCGCCCGAAGACGACAGCGAGCAGCACCGCGACAATTGCGATGCTCGTACGCAGCCGCCGAAGCGATCTGCCGAGCCGCATCGCTCGCTTACGTGATCGCCGTTGCTGGGCCGGGCGTTGCTGAGTAGGACGTTGCTGGGCCGGACCGTGCGGCGGACGAGGATGCGGGCCGCGAGGCGCCGGGGGTCGTGGCTGCTGGGAGCGCGGGGGCGCCGGGGGTCGTGGCTGCCGGGAGCGCGGGGGCGCCGGGGGTCGTGGCTGCTGCCCGCGACGCGGCGGATCGAGGGGAGGACGGCTCATCAGTGCCCTCCGGGCGCGGTCGAGGTTGGATGACTGTTCGGGCCGGCCGGCGCAGATGCCGGCGGGGCGGACTTGGTGGTGCTCGCCGTGACCGACTTCGTGACCGTGACTGTCACCACCGGCGCAGCCACCGAAGGCCGCCCCGTCACTGTGGCCGTGGGTGTCACGGTGGGCTTGGGTGTCACGGTGGGCTTCGGTGTTGCGGTGGGCGTGGGCGGCGCGCTCGCTGGGACCGGTGAACCCAACACCGTCACCGAGCCGTTCTGGTTGACCCTCAAGAAGGCCGGATTCTGGTTCGGGACCAGGCCGAGGGCGCTGGCCGCGGCGGCGAGAGCCGACGGTGCCTGTTTGGCTGCCAGGTCTCGCAACAGCTGTTGTTCGGTGTCAGAGGTGCTGGCGTTGGCAGCGGTCAGTCCACGCTGCTGCACTTCCATGGCGGCCGAGGCCGTGTTCAGTGCCAGCAGCGCGCAGAGGCCGCCCAGAAACATCAACCCCAGCAGCACGGCCAACGGCAAGCGGCGCTTGGCCGTCCGGGCTACGGCGGTGGTGGGCTTCATGCGGCCTCCCTGACCCGTTCCGCGGCTCGCAGTCGCACCGAGGCGGCCCGCGGGTTTCTCGTGATCTCCTGTTCGGATGCGGGCTCAGATCCCCGGCTCAGCAGGCGGATCTCAGGGCCGGCCTCGGCCAGCTGGATCGGCAACCCGGCCGGTGTCCGGTCGGAAGCGAGTTCGGCGAAGGCCCGCTTGACAATGCGATCCTCCAGCGAGTGATAGGACAAGACCACGATCCGGCCGCCTACCTCCAGCGCGGCGAGTGCGGCCGGGATGGCAGCGCGGACCGCATCGAGCTCGGCGTTGACCTCGATCCGCAGGGCTTGGAAGGTGCGCTTGGCGGGGTGGCCGCCGGTGCGCCGGGTGGCCGCCGGTATCGCGTCCCGTACCAGCTCGGCGAGTTCAGCCGTCGAGTCGAGCGGGCTGGTGGCCCGGCGCCGGGCTATCGACTGAGCGATCCGCAGGGCGAACCGCTCCTCGCCGTACTCCCGGAGCACCCGGGCCAGCTGGGGTACCGGGTAGGTGTTCACGACTTCACGGGCAGTCAGCGGTTGGGAGGTATCCATCCGCATGTCCAGTGGTGCGTCCTGGGCGTAGGAAAAACCTCGCTCGGCCAAGTCCAGCTGCATGGACGACACACCGAGGTCGAAGAGCGCGGCACGGATCGATTCGATCCCCAGCCGGTCCAGAACCTCGGGTAGCTGGTCATAGACGGCGTGCACCAAGTGGGTTCGGTCGGCGAATCGGGCCAGCCGCTCACTGCTGCGGCGCAGTGCGTCACCGTCACGATCCAGCCCGACCAACTGCAACTCGGAATTGGCCGAGAGCAAGGCCTCACTGTGGCCGCCCAGACCGACTGTGGCATCCACGACGACCGCTCCCGGCCGGCCCAGCGCCGGCGTCATGAGCTCCATGACCCGGTCGAGCAGCACCGGAACGTGCCGGACACCTTCGACCCCGGAGCCGGCATCGGCGCCGGCATCGGAGCCGGCATCGGCGCCGACGGTGTGCCCGTCCGGTGGCTCCGATGCGCCCATCCTGAGAACTCCTGATCCTCGTGGTCTCGAACTGTGGCCTGCGGAGAGGTGATCCGCCGGTATCGGTGGTGGGAAGTGGGGCACGGCAGGGACGCGGGATCGTATTCGCCGAGATCGGCCGCTGGTCTCGTCCTGACTGGTCCCCGCCCGCCGGACCTGGGTGGCTGCCTGGCGCCGGGGAAGTGCGTCAGGAAGCGCCGAGGCGGCGGGAGGAGGCCGATCGGGACGATCGGTCACCGAGCTCTGGTCACAACAGACCGGGGAGCACCTCCTCTGCGTCGGCGAAGGACTGCTCGGTTCCGTCCAGGTAGCTCTGCCACGCGGCGGCATCCCATACCTCGACCCGGCTGTTGGCACCGATGACGACACAGTCCTTGGCCAATCCGGCGTACTCCCGTAGCGGAGCCGGCACGGTGATCCGGCCCTGGGAGTCCGGCACCTCGTGCGAGGCGCTGGCGAAGAACACCCGGCTGTAGTCCCGCACGCTTCGTTGGGTGACCGGGGCCTCGCGGAGCAGGGTGGTGATCCGGGTGAACTCGGTCATCGGAAACACGAAGAGACAGCGCTCCTGACCCTTGGTGATCACGAGTCCTCCCTCCATCTCCGTACGGAACCGCGCTGGTAGCGCGAGCCGGCCCTTGTCGTCCAGCCGCGGCGTGTGTGTTCCGAGGAACATGCGCACCCCATCCATCGACCGGCTCGTCCATTAACTCACAGCTTCCCCACTTCGTCCCACCATACCCCACGACTCGCCACGAATTGTCGCAAAAACAGCTCAGAATCTGATGAGGCCCTGTAAATTCCGGCGTTCTGCTGGTGGGGAAAAATCTGGGTACGCTGACTTAAACACGAGCGGATCACCCCATCTCACGAGAACGGGAACCGATCCCGCCGCGGGGCCGTATTCCCACGGGGAACGTGGCGACGCCCGGATCGGCTGCACCGGCGGCCCTGGTTCGGCCAGATATGACGAGAACTCGACTTATCGCGATTTCTCGACAACGCTGAACCCGGGAACGGGCAGGGCGCCGCTTCTGAGGACACCACGACAGGACGGACTACCCGCAGTGACACACGCATCATCGTTCGAGCCGGCCGGGAGCACCGCCGGAGCGGAGTCCGCCTCGGCGGCCAGCTCTCCGGACGCGTTCTCCAGCGGATCCCTGCCCCGCGTCCCGATCGCCGACATCGGTCCTGCCGCCAGCCGCATCGTCACCAATATCGAAAGAGCGATCGCCGGCAAGGCCGATGTGATCCGGCTAGGCGTGACCGTCCTGCTGGCGGAGGGGCACCTGCTGATCGAGGACGTCCCAGGGGTCGGAAAGACCACCTTCGCCAAGGCCCTGGCCAAGTCCATCGACTGCACGGTGCGCCGGATCCAGTTCACCCCGGATCTGCTGCCCTCAGATGTGACCGGCGTGAGCATCTTCAATTCCGATTCGACCGAGTTCGAGTTCAAACCGGGGCCGGTGTTCGCCAACATCCTGCTCGGCGACGAGATCAACCGCGCCTCCCCAAAAACGCAGGCCGCGCTCTTGGAGTGCATGGCAGAGCGGCAGGTCACCGTCGACGGCGTCCGGTACGAGCTCCAGGCGCCCTTTCTGGTGCTGGCCACTCAGAACCCGATCGAGATGGAGGGCACCTACGCCCTGCCCGAGGCTCAGCGGGACCGGTTCACCGCCAAGATCTCATTGGGCTATCCAGACCGCGCCGCGGAAATCGCCATGCTCAGCGATCAGACCACCTCCGATCCGATCGAGGAACTCAAAGCGGTGTCCGACGCGGCGATCGTGCGCGGCCTGATCGAGGGGGTCCGCTCGGTACATGTGGCCGAGGCGGTGAAGGACTACGTGGTGTCACTGGCCGAAGCGACCCGCAAGCATCCCGAGGTACGGCTCGGAGCATCTCCGCGCGCGTCACTGCACCTGTTACGCACCGCCAAGGCCGCTGCGGCCATGGCCGGTCGGGATTTCGTGCTACCGGATGACGTCCAGCAACTAGCACTGCCCGTACTCGCCCACCGGCTCATCCCGACCCCGACTGCGACAGTGGCGGGGCGCTCGCCCGAAGACCTGGTAGCCGAGATCGTCGCCAAGACCGCGATCCCCACCGCAGCGCACCTGAGCTAGGTGGTCGCGATGCCCACACCGGACCCGACGGCAGCCACGAGCCAAGCGGTCGCGACACCGACGAACGGCGCACCGCGGGTCACCCTGTCCGGACGCGGTCGCACCTTCGTCGCGGTGGGCGCCATCTCGACGGTGGCGGGTTTGATTCTGGGCGTCACGGATCTCCAGCGCGTCGGCGTTCTACTGCTGGTGCTGCCGATCCCGGCGTTACTGGCCGTGCGACAAGCCAGATCTGGCCTACGCATCGGGCACTCGGTGCGCCCCACCCGGGCCGAAGCCGGTGGCCGAGCCGAGGTGCGGCTGATACTCGGCAATCCCAATACGTTCGGCACCGGCCCGCTGCGCATCACCGAAACCGTCCCCGGTGGCCATCCGTTGCGGTTCAGCGTTTCGGGCATCCGCGGCCGGCAACGCCGCACAGTCGCATATCCGTTATCCGCCTTGAAACGTGGCCGTTACACCATCGGGCCGACGGCGGTCACCGCCTCAGATCCCTTCGGCCTGTCGGTCGCCGACAGCCGTTCGGTCGACACCGCGCAGTTGATCGTGCAACCGCGCCGCGAGCCGCTGGCAACGCTGGCGTTGCCGCAGGCCTGGCGGGACGGCGGTTCGAATTCGAGCCACTCGGTCGGGTCGGGTGGCTCAGACGATGCCTCGGTTCGGGAATACCGCTACGGCGACGACCTTCGCAAGATCCACTGGCGGAGCACTGCCCGGTCCGGCGCGATGATGGTCCGGCAGGAGGAGCGTCCCTGGCACGGCCAAACCTTGGTGCTGCTCGACACCCGGGTGAGGGCCTATCCGATGCCCTCGGATGAGGAGGAGTCCGCCGCCTTCGAGTGGGCCGTGAGCGCAGCCGCAAGCATCAGCAGCCATCTGGCCGAGCGTGGACGGCGAGTTGTGCTGGCCACGGGCTCGGGTCGAGCGGCTCACGACGACAACCAGTCGATGCTCGATCTGCTGGCCGTCACCAAGCCCGCGATGCGTGCCGACACCGGCCCGCTGGCCGATGCGCTGAACCATCTTGGACGCGACGCCTCGGTGTTCGCCGTGCTGTCCACCGCGGATCAGGGTTCGATCGGCGAACTCGCACTTCGGCCGAGGCTGCCCGGTTCGGCGGTCGCGTTGCTCTTGCGGCCCTGGACCTTTGCCTCGCGTGCGATGCCAGCTGTCCCGTCGACCCGGTGGGACGCTCAATGGCTGGCCGGCGCCGAGGCCCTGCGCGCCAGCGGTTGGCGCGTCGTCGCCGTCGAGGGCGGGGATGAGCTACCCAGCCTCTGGCCGGATCTGCTCGCCACGACAACCGGGATTCGCCGATGAGCGCAACGACGACCAGCACGGCGAAGGGCACGCCGCAGACAAGGCGGGCAGGCCAGGCCGCAGCGGACGGTCAGCTCACCGCCACTGCCACCGCGACCGTAACCGGCGGCGTTCTGCTGACCATGCTCCCGATGCGCTCGGTGTTCACCGACTGGGGCTGGCTGGTGGCCAGTGTCGGCTGCGTGCTGCCCTACGTCGCCATCCAGGTGGCATTCCGGCTGCAGCGGGCCCCCAGATGGTGGCAGGTGTTGCTGGGCCTGCTGGCGTCCGCCCTCGCGCTGGCTTGGGTCTTTATTCCTGACCACCTGTTCCTCGGGATCTTGCCCACCACGGGTTCGCTGGACGACGTTCGCCGGCTGCTGCAGAGCGCACACGAAACAATGCAGGCCGAACACGCACCGGTCCGATCCACACCCGCTCTGCGGTTGTTGACCGCGGGTGCCACGGTCCTGCTGGTGGCGCTCACCGATGTCCTGGCCATCCTGCTCCGCCGACCGCTGTTGGCCGCGGCACCGCTCCTCGAGGTTCTGGCTGTTGCGTCGGCGACCTCGTCCAAAGCGGCCAGCCCAATCCTCTTTGCCGCGGCGGCGATCGGCTTCCTGCTGATACTGCTGGCCGGAACCCGGCTGCAGGATCGGCGCTGGGGACCGTCGGTAGACGGCTCGGCCGGCCGGCTCGGCGGGGCAAGGCGGATGGCTGTCACGGGAATCGTCGCGGCTTTGGTCGTGCCGATCATCCTGCCGTCGGTGTCGACCAACCTGCTGGCTCGGGCAACGCACCACAACGGAACGGGCTCCGGCTCAAGCAGCAGCCAACGCGTAGTGCTGAACACATCGGCTGATCTGAGCGGGTCATTGCGGCGAGGATCGCCGGTCGACCTGGTCCGCGTTCAGGTCGCGCCGACCGACAGGCCGTTCTACATCCGGCAGGTGGTGCTGGATCAGTTCCGGCAGTCCGGTTGGTTGCAGTCGCCCTCACAGAACAACCGGCAGAGCCCGATGTCCGACGGTTCGTTCCCCCTCGAACCGGCCAGTACCCTCGGTGAGACGGGCAACGGGCAATCCTCGGTGATCAACGCGACCTTCACCATCCTCCGGCTCGGTGGTGACACGCTCCCGATCCTGGCCAATCCCGCTGACATCCAGGCAAGCGTCGGGGGGACGTGGGACAGCAGTACCGCCACGATCAGCTCGGGGCCGTTGCGGTCCGGCATGACCTATACCGAGACTGCGGACCAGCCAGCCCCGACCGAAGATGAACTTCGCAGCGCTCCGGCGTTCACGACCAGCACGGATCCGAGCCTGGACGGTCGCTACCTCAGCCTGCCGGCGCTACCAACCACGATCTCCGACCTCGCCAAGACCATCACCTCGGGCAAAACGAACGCCTATGACCGGGCCCGGGCGATATCGGATTACTTCATCAACCCGAAGAACGGCTTCGTCTATTCGCTGGATACCGCTCCGTCGGACGGCAGATCGGCCCTGGAGACCTTCCTGGACAAGAAGCAGGGATTCTGCCAGCAGTACGCAGCGGCCGCTGCCGTGTTGATGAGGGAGTCCGGTCTGCCGTCCCGGGTAGTGCTTGGCTACACCCACAGGGCACCGGACAACAGCGGAAACTTCGTCGTCACCACCGCGGACGCCCACGCCTGGGTCGAGGTGTACTTCAGCGGGATCGGTTGGGTGGCTTTCGACCCCACTCCGCTGGGCGGCGCGGACGCAGGGCGCGCCGTGGCCCTGCCGTGGGCCCCGCACAGCACAGCCCCGGCCGGCACCGGATCCGCTGGGCCGTCCGTGGGCGCCAGCAGGCCGAACGACGCATTGCAGCCGACCGGCCGGGCTGCGGGCCCGCAGGCCGGCGTCTCGCCGTCCACCGGTGTCATGCCCTGGCGGGTGGCGGCGGCACTGCTGGCCGTGCTGCTGCTGATCGCTTTGCTGATCACCGGTCCGCAACTCCTCCGGGTCCGCTTGCGGCGCCGGCGCCTGCACCGCGCCAGATCCACCGGCAGCACCGAGCCGCTGTGGCAGGAACTCACGGCGTCGGCGACCGACCGAGAGGCCCTGTGGCCGCAAACGATCACGGTCGGCCAGGTGCCGAGCTGGCTGGCCGGCCATGGCGTGGACGAACGAGGGAGGGCCGTGCTGTCGACGATCGCGTCCGCGGTCGAACGTGAACGATTCAGCGCGCACGGCCAGGCCGAGGTGTCCCCGGATGCGATCGCGGGCCTCGACCAGGCGATGCGCCGGTGGGCGCGCCGGGCCGAACGTCGACAGCGCATCCTTCGCTGGTGGCTGCCGCGATCCCTGTTCTCGCGGGGCGACGCCTCCCGACGGTGAACCCGCCGCGGACTCGCTTTCCCTGGCACACGAACTGAGCCCTCAGCTCGCGGGAGGTGAGGGCTCAGCTACGGTGCCGGGAGTTGTCAGGTCAGTTGTCGTCGAAGCGTCGCCGCATCCGGTCTTCCATCTTGTTGCGCAAGCCTCCGGGCTTCGAACCCGGCCGTGACTCGTTGGGCCGTCCGGTCATCATCATGGGACCGGTTTGCTTGGGACCCCGAAGCGCTCCGACGGCGACGAGACACGAACCGACGATGAGTACGAAGCCGACAACGGCCAGCGGAATGAAGATCTTGACCAGCCCGACCAGGACGAGGGCCAATCCGAGGACGACGCCCACCACAGCGAGTGCCAACATCGATCGGGCGCGACTTCGCGGGCGCGCTGAGCGCACGGACGAAGCGAATTTCGGATCCTCGGCATACAGCGCTTGCTCGATCTGCTCGAGCAGTCGTTGCTCATGCTCGGAGAGCGGCACGATGCCCTCCTATCCCTGTCGCACCTCAGTGTCGGCGTGCCATATCGGCGGACTCCGACGCGGTGGTGCATCCCGCGTCGCGACTCCTACGTCGAGCATACGAGCCGAATTGTAAGTGCGAAAGTTATGACCGGCGATTGCGGGTCGTCCGGGGTGATTTGTTATCTCCCACCTGACTTCTGGCGCTCTCTGCAGGCATATTTCGGACAGCGTGATCGACATGTGACTGTGTCCGGAGCAAAGTCGCCGGCCCCACGGCGGCGTCCGGGAATCGGGCTGCCAGGGCATCGACGACCCGATCGGCCGCAGTGTTGCGGTCATCGTCCTGGCCGCTGCCCCAATCCAGCGCAAGCTGAGTCGCCGCACCCGCCGGGCGGAGGTTCTCCACCTTGACTCCGACCAGGCGCACGCGGGGCCGATCGAGGTCAAGGGAGCGGTACAACTCGAGGCTCGCGGCGTAGACCACCGAACTTGAATCGGTGGGCTCGGCCAGGGTGCGGACCCGGGTCAGGGTGGTGAAATCAGCGAATCGGATCTTGATCCCGACGGTTCGGGCCGTTCGCCCAAGGTGCCGGAGTCTCTCGCTGACCTCCCCCGCCCCGCGCAGCAATTCACGAGCCACGTCCGCCTCAGTCAGCAAGTCGTGGAGCAGGGTGCGGTCCGTGGAGATGGACTTCTCTGGATTCCGTGGGCTCACCACCCGGTCGTCGCGCCCGTTGGCCAGATTGTGCAGATGGCTGGCCGTCGCCGATCCGACCGCCCGGCGCAGCGTGTCCAAGGGAGTCTGGGCCAACTCGGCAACCGTGCGGATGCCCAATCGCCGCAACGGTTCGGCCGTGGCGCGGCCCACGCCCCACAACGCCGTCACCGGCAGCGGGTGCAGGAAGTCGAAAAGGCCGTCCCTGCTGACTACCCGCAGGCCGTTGGGCTTGCAACTGCCCGAGGCGAGCTTGGCGACGGATTTGATCGGTGCGATTCCCACCGAGCAGGTGAGCTGCTGCTCGTCGAAAATACGGCGCCGGATCTGCCGAGCGATCTCTGCCGGCCGGCCGAACAGGCCGAGCGCACCCGACACATCAAGGAACGCCTCGTCGAGTGAGAGGGGTTCCACGACCGGGGTGAAGTCGGCGAAGATCTTCATGATGGCGGCCGAAGCCTCCGAGTAGGCGCCGCGGCTCGGTGAGATCACGACGGCCTTGGGACACAACCGCAGCGCCTGGCCCATCGACATCGCGCTGCGTACTCCATACCGCCGGGCCTCATACGACGCCGCCGCGACTACGCCACGGCCTTCGGTACCCCCGACGAGAACCGGGAGCCCCCGCAATTCGGGTCGGGCACGGATTTCAACGCTGGCGAAGAAGGCGTCCATGTCGGCGTGCAGCACAATGCAGCCGGTGTCGTCGCCGTCCAGTTCGCCTGCGGAACGGGGTAGGTCCGCGCTACGCCCCATCTGGTGCTCCTAGGACTCGGACCGATCGGGGCGTCCGGCACTATCGGGGCGTCGGGCAATATCGGGGCGTCGGGCAATTACGTGCAGCCGGGCCGCGATATCGCGGTAGGGCGCCCGGGAGGACGTGGCCGACTCTAGTTCGGCCAGTGCGGTCATGGCGCCCGGGCGCTCCAGTTCGATGCCGGGGACGATCTCGGAGAAAACCCCGATGCCGTCGATGCGCTCGACGGCCAGTCCGGCGGATCGGCAGAGCTCCTCGAGTGACGGCAATGACAAAGTCTCAGCGGCGGACCTGGTCAGGGCACTCAGGGCACCTGTGAGGTCGCCGGACAGCGCTCGACCGAGAACCACGGCGACCGGGTTCGCCACCACGACGCTGATGGCGCCTCCAGGACGAGTGGCGGCCGTGATCTCAGCAAGAGCCGCCGGGAGACTGAGCACGTTCTCCAGGACCTCGTGTGCGAGCACCAGATCAAAGGTGCGCTCGGCGAGGAGCTCAGTCAGCGATTCGACCTCACCCTGAAGCGCGGTCACCCGATCGGAGACTCCGGCCTCGGATGCGCGGCGCACCAACGTGCCCAGCGCGTCGATGCTGACGTCGACGACGGTCACTTCGGCGCCTCGGCTTGCCAACGGCACAGCCAGACTGCCCGAACCGCCCCCGCAGTCGAGCACCTGCGGAGTGCCGGTGCCAACGAAGGACTCGAGCAGCCCTCGCAATGTCGCCCACAGTTGGGGCGACTGGCCGCGCGGGACGTCGGACACGGCAGAAGAAGTTCCCACATCGACAGACACTAGCCGCGCCGCGGAACTCAACTCGCCACGCCGAGCGGCAGCACGCCGACCATCCGTTCCACGATGGCGATGAACTCACCGGCCGCCCGCAGCAGATCGTCCGCGTCGCGTTCACTCACCAGGCTCTCGGAGCCGGCCTCGATGGCCGCCCGGCGCCTGGCACTGTCGGCGAAATAGGCAGACCACTCCGCGAGTTCCGGTGCGAGTCCGTCGAGCAGCACCCATGCACTGGTCGGCCGGCGCCGGACAGCCGATGCCGGTCGCGCCCGCAACGCAAGGACGGCGGCGGCAGCCCGGAGTGCGGCTACATGCGCGGATCGGTATTTCTCGGCGACGCGGGGTTCCATGACGGCCTCGGCCCAGGTCGCTTTGGCCTGCGACAACAGTGCCGTTACGCCGGCTGGGATCGGGCTGTACATGACGCCCCTCTCGTTCTGCATCAAATCGAACGTGTGTTCGAAGTCTAGCAGCTGCGAGTCCAACGTCAAGCAGTCTGCGGGCTCGACCATAGGCAACCGGTACGACAACAACCGGTACGACGACAACCGGCGCGCGGTCGCCCGGTGAGATCTGCCAGCACGCCAGCCGGCCTGCCTCACCAGCCGGCCTGCCTCACCAGCCGAGGGCCGCCACGGCGCCGATCACGACGACGGCCGGCGCGCCCAGACCAGCATCGCGCATCCGCGACGGCAGGTCGACCAGCGGGGCGCGCACGACGCGTTGTTGGGGCAGGGTGGCCCGATGGATCGCTGCGGCCGGTGTGTCCGCGGGGCGGCCGTGGGTGATGAGCTCGCTCACGATGCCGTCGATGGTGTCGACCCCCATCAACAACACCAACGTGGCGGGTCCGACCGCGAGCTCGGGCCAGTTCCAGCCAGCTTCGGCGCGGCCCGGGTCGCGATGCCCGGACACAACGGCGAAGTCGGCGGCTAACCCGCGATGCGTCACTGGAATACCCACAGCGGCCGGTGCGGCGATGGCGGAGGTGATCCCCGGGACCACCTGGACCGGTACTCCGGCGGCGATACAGGCCGCGACTTCCTCGCCGCCGCGTCCGAACACGAAAGGGTCGCCGCCCTTGAGTCTGGCCACCCGCTTACCGTCCAGGGCGCGCTGCACGATGACGGCGTTGATCTCGTCCTGAGTCAGGTTGTGCCGATGGGCGGACTTGCCGCAGTCGATGATCTCCACCCGGCCGTCAAGCCGATCGAGCAACGACCGTGGCGCCAATCGGTCGGTGACCACCACGTCGGCCTCGAACAACAGCCGGCGACCGCGCACCGTGATCAGCTCAGGGTCTCCAGGGCCGCCCCCGATCAAACTGACGCTGCCGATCCCGGCCGGACGGTTGGGCCGCGCCTGCAACTCGCCGGAATCAACGGCGGCGGCGATCAGGTTACGTAACTCGACCGCGCGCCGTGGGTCGTCGCCCGCGTTTACCGCGACGGTCAGGTCCCCCGTGGCGTAGACCGCCGGTACCCGGGCGCTGCCGCCGGCGGCAGCATCGGCGCGGACACAGAAGATCCGCTGCTGCTCGGCCTCTGCGGCGACGGCCTCGTTCACCGCGGCCACGTCGGTGGCGGCCACGACCAGCCAGGCGCCGGCGAGATCACCGGACCGGTAGGCGCGCTCGTCGACCCGCGCGGCCGTCGACCTCAGTTCGGGGCTGACCGCCGGCGCTATGACCTCAACCAGGGCGCCCGCATCGCTGAAGGTATGGCCCCGCCGCGCGGCCACCGAGCCGCCGCCGACGATGACGACCCGTCGCCCCGCCAGGTCCAGCAACAGCGGGAGTCCGGTCACGACAGCAGTGTCTCTTACTCGTGCGCTGTGCTGGTTACCCGGGCCGACCCGGTCAACCTCAGCGGACCAGACCGGCTGCGACCGTGGCGCCGCTGGTCTCGTCCACCAGCAGGAATGCGCCGGTCGACCGGTTCAACGCATAGGGATCGACGATGATCGGCTCCGCGAGCCTGATCCGGACGGTGCCGATGTCGTTGAGGTTCAGCTCACTGGCCGGGATCGGTGTGACCGTCGCGATATCGAGCTTGGACTCCACCGCATCGACGATGGCTCGCACGTCCCGGGTGGTGTGCCGTAACTGATAACGATCGGCGGCCCGCAGCGGACGATCGGTCAGCCAGCAGACGGTGGCCTGCAGCTCCCGGGTCACGACCGGCGCCGGATCTCCGTCGACGACGATCAGGTCGCCGCGAGCGATATCGACATCGTCCTCGAGTCGCACGGTCACCGACCGACCGGCAGGCGCCTCGGACAGCTCACCGGTGGGTGTGTCGATACCGGCCACCACCGAAACCCGACCGGACGGCAGCACCTGGACCTTGTCACCGCGATGCAGCACGCCTGCTTCCACCCGTCCGGCGTAGCCCCGATAGTCGGGATGTTCGGCCGTCCGCGGCCGCAAGACCACCTGGACCGGGAATCGGGCCGGCAGGTCGGCGCGGACCGCCGGCTCCACCGTCTCCAGGAACTCGAGCAGCGCCTGGCCGCCGTACCAGTCCAGCTGCGGGGACTTGGTGACGATGTTCGCACCGCTCAGGGCCGCCACCGGTATCGGCGTGAAGTGAGCGACCCCGAGGCTGGCGGCCGCAGCGGCGAAGTCGGTGACGATTGCGTCGAACACTGCCTCGGAGAATTCCACCAGATCCATCTTGTTCACCGCGAGCACGATCTCGGAGACCCGCAACAGCGAGGCGACCGCGAGATGCCGCTTGGTCTGTTCGACCACGCCGGACCTGGCATCGACGAGGATGACCGCGACGTCGGCGGTCGACGCTCCGGTCACGGTGTTGCGGGTGTATTGCACGTGGCCAGGGGTGTCGGCCAGGATGAAGGTGCGCCGTGGCGTCGCGAAGTAGCGGTACGCGACATCGATGGTGATGCCCTGCTCACGCTCGGCCCGCAGGCCGTCGACCAGCAGCGCCAAGTCGGCACCCGCGTAGCCCCGGCGTTCGGACGCGGCCTGGACGGCGGTCATCTGGTCAGCGAGAACGGCCTTTGCGTCGTGGAGCAGACGGCCCACGAGAGTCGACTTCCCGTCGTCCACAGAACCGGCGGTGACGACCCGCAGCAAGCCAGCTGGCATCAGAAATAACCCTGCCGTTTCCGGTCTTCCATCGCGGCCTCGCTGGCCCGGTCGTCGGCCCGGGTCGCGCCGCGCTCGGAGATCGTGCTAGCCGCGGTCTCGGTGATGATGTCGGCGACGGAGCCGGCGATCGAGGCGACCGCGCCAGTGCAGGTGGCATCGCCGACGGTCCGGTACCGGACACTCTCCGTACGCACGGTTTCGCCTTCACGCGGCGGCGTGAACTCCGTGATCGCGAGCAACATCCCGTCCCGGTCGACAACCTCGCGCTGGTGTGCGTAGTAGATATTGGGAACCTCGATGCCCTCGCGCTCGATGTAAGCCCAGATGTCGAGTTCGGTCCAGTTGGACAAGGGAAAAACTCGGACATGCTCACCGGTGCGGTGCCGGCCGTTGTACAGGTCCCACAGTTCCGGGCGCTGGTTGCGCGGGTCCCACTGGCCGAAGTCGTCGCGAACCGAGAACACCCGCTCTTTGGCCCGAGCCTTCTCCTCGTCGCGGCGCGCGCCGCCCAACACGGCGTCGAACTTGTTCGAGGTGATGGCATCGAGCAGCGGGATGGTTTGCAGGGGGTTACGAGTCTGGCCGGGCGTTTCGGTGATCCGGCCGGCGTCGATCGCATCCTGCACGCTGGCGACGATGAGCTTGACGCCCCACTCGGCGACCTTGCGGTCGCGGTACTCGATGACCTCGGCGAAGTTGTGCCCGGTGTCGACATGCATCAGGGCGAACGGCAGCCTGGACGGCCAGAACGCCTTCATCGCCAGGTGAGCCATCACGATCGAGTCCTTGCCGCCGGAAAACAGCAATACCGGACGCTCGAACTGTCCGACCACCTCACGAATGATGTGGATGGCCTCGTCCTCGAGGTCGGTCAGCCAGCCCCGCTCGAGCGAGTCCG
The DNA here is from genome assembly GCA_030840445.1 of Pseudonocardiales bacterium. Lineage (GTDB taxonomy): Bacteria > Actinomycetota > Actinomycetes > Mycobacteriales > Jatrophihabitantaceae > Jatrophihabitans_A. The sequence continues at coordinate 8,038 of JAVEEN010000112.1, read as the reverse complement.
ACTGGGTGGGCAGAACTGCGGTCATAGCAGATTCTCCTTATCGAGCAGAGCAATCAATTCGTCTACCGCCTCGTCCACAGTTCGATCGGCGGTGTCGAGAACAAGATCGGGACTGCGGGGCTCCTCGTATTCCCCATCAATGCCGGTAAGACCATCCAGCTTCCCGGAGCGTTGGCGCGCATACAGACCCTTGACATCGCGCTCGGCGCAGATCTCCACCGAGGTGGCGACGTGGATCTCCAAGAAGGCGGTTTCCGATGCGACGTGCTGGGACCGGACGCTGTCACGCGCTGCGGCGAACGGCGAGACGACCGAGGCCAGGCTCAGCACACCGTTGCGGGCCAGCAGCGCGGCGACCCACCCGATCCTGGCCACGTTGGCATCCCGGTCAGCGCGGGTGTATCCCAGTTCCGGAGACAGCACCGGCCGGACCGCATCGCCGTCGAGGATCTCCACGGCCCGACCCGTCTCGCGCAGCCGGTCGGCGAGCGCGGTGGCCAGGGTCGTCTTGCCCGCGCTGGGCAGACCGGTGAACCACAAGGTGGCACCGGTCGTGCGGGTCTCGAGCTGTGCAGTCATCGGGGCGAGATGTCCAGATCGTCGGCGGAAAGCCACCCGCATCTGCTCGCTTACTGCAAGCAGCGGTTACGTGGCTGGGACTTTCTACGGTGCGACGCGGGCAACGCAGGCCGGGGTCGCGATCAGGACATTCGACACGCCGCGCTGACGACGCGCTGCAGGTCGACATGCAGGCGAGCGACGAGCGGGACGGAGAACATGGGTCAAGTGTCGCACAAGCCGCCCCCATTGCTCAAAGGCTCTCGACGAGACGATCGTCTCGTCGAGAGCCTTCGGCCGCCTCGCCCCATCACGGGGCCTGAAACTAGATGAGCTGGGCCGCCGCCGACGTTTCGAGATAGCTGCGCCAGCGGGCGTCGAACTGCTCCGGAGTTTCACAGCACTGACGGGGCACCGGCAGTTCGAACGGCCGAACTGTGGCGCCGTCATCGGCGTCCGGCATCACCACCAGAACCAGCTCGCCGGCGATGAAGCTCGGCCGGACGTGCCCGTAGGTCCGCAGCATCGCCTGGTCGGAGACGATGGATCCGGTGCCTATCAGGTCCACGATCGGCGTCCGGCTCAGCAGTTCGGCACGCGTCAACCCGGTCGGCAGCTCCAATTGACCTGGGAACCTGACGACGCGGGTGTCGAGGCGATCCCGCAAGCCGGCCGCCGCGGCGTAGGCCGACAGCCGCCCGCGTTCGGCACCGACCAGAACAGCCGGTTGCCCAGCCGTGGCCAGCGCGGCCGCCGCCGTCCGCCCGACCTCGCCGATCTGGTGTTTCCGCTGGTGGGGATCGGAGAAGACCGCCAGGTGATCCCCGGCGCAATCGAACTGGTCCAAGGCGGTGGCCAGCCGCCCCGCGAGCACACCGGCCGCCGCCGGATCAGCGGCCACCAGTTCGATGCTGGCGGCCCAATGCGGCTCGTCGCCTCGGACCATGCGCGTTCCGACGTAGCGGATCTCCGGCACCTCGCCGAGGGCCCCGAGCACCTGGAACAGGTCATGTTCCAGGTGCTCGTGACTTGCATCAGCTCGATCGATACCGAGCCAGCTGTTGCCTTCAGTGCCAAGCTCGGAGTCCGAACCGGTCACCGGCGCAGGTCGACGAAGACCGGGTTCGTGTAGAACCACAGGTCCTGCCACGGATCGGCCTGGCCCACGACGTCCATCAGCGGGTTGCCGGCCGAGTCGTTGCGCCGGGCGTCAGTCCCGCGCGCCCGGATGAACATCGGGCCGTCGACATTGCGCAGCACATGGCGGAAGGTCACCGACTTGCGGGCCTTTGTCGAGACCTCGAACGACTGGACGACCGCGGTCTCGGACGTCGACAAGGCGTCACGGGCATCTCCGGCCACCGGTCCGGTGATCCGGCCGGCGATCAGGTCGACCCGCGCCAATTTGGGCAGCTCACCGTTGAAGTTGGGCTTGCGGGTCAGGTCGATGGTGATGTCGATCGTGATGGACTCCCCTGCCCGAACCGACGTCCTGGCTCCGACCGTCACCCCTGGGCCGTTGGTCGTCCGGACCCGCAGATCGACCGCGTCGACGAGGTTGCCGTGCACCACGTAGGAGCGGCCCTTCTGCAACGCTTCCATCACCCCCAGATAGTCGCGGCCGGCCGCGCCGACGACGGTTCGGCTGTAGAAGCCCGGCCAGAAGTCGGTGTAGGTCGTGATCGGTTTGCCGGTGTCCACCCGCACGCCCCGGTTGCCGTTGGCCAGGTAGTAGTCGGTCGAACCCGCACCGGCAGGAAGCGCGTGGGTGTCGGCGAACACCTGGTGGGCATCGGAGTTCGCGGTGATCCACCACGGCCGGCCCTCGGCCAGCAGGCTGTCCCAGAGGCCGCCGACCTGGGCGGTCGCGTAGTCGAAACCACCCCAGGTGCGGTAGAAATTCGGCGAGTAACCCGGGAACGAGTTGGGATTGGGGCTGTTGCCGTACTCCCCCCGAGCGCCACCCGGGCCGCCCGGCAGCGGAATTCCGGTGGCTTGATGACCGGGCGCACCCTCCCAGCCGACGATCACGTCCGGAGCGGTTTCCCGCCACTGCCGGACCTCATGCGGGCTGACCTGGCCCTTGCGCATCGGGTGGTTGGCCAGCACCAGCGTGGCCGGTACGCGTCCGGCGAGCAGTTGGCTCTTGATCCAGTTCAGCCCGATGATCGCCTGCAGTTCCGCGGCCGGGGTGTTCTCCACCGAGTCGGTGAAAACCGCCGGGCCGGTCGGGTTTTGGTTCTTGGCGAGGATGTCGCCGTCCCAGAATCGCTCGAAGTCGTGCAGGAAGCTGACGGTCTCGCTGGTCGGCGGGACGATGACTGTCGCGTGCTCGGCGCCGGGAACATTCCATTCCAGGCCCTGGAACACCAGAGTCGGGTACTTCTTGCGAGCCTCGGCGATCTTCGGGGTGATTTGGTCGATCGCCAGTTTCTCGTGCGCGACGTTGCCGTGGTCGGTGATGACCATCCAATCCAGCCCGTATTTGGTCGCCATGGAGACCTGATCGTCCACCAGGTAGAGCGCGTCACGGGAGTATGTCGTGTGGATGTGATGGTCGCCGGCCAGCCAGCGGTATTTCCTGCCGTCGTCGGTGACCGCTGGGCCCTGACCTGATCTGGCCTCGTCCGACACGGTGGAGGCTGCCGCCGGCAACGCCGGCAAGGACGCGGCGGCACCCGCGGCGCCGAGCAGACCCAGACCCTGCAGCATCCGGCGGCGACTGAGGCCCTTCGGCTCCAGGGCGCCGTCCGGAACGGTCAGATCGGCGTAGTCGGCCGGTACGGAGCCAACGGCGTGGGCTACGGAATCGTTCGGATGGGCGTGGTCGTGGCCGTGCGGATGGGCGTGATCGTGGCCGTGCGGATGGTTGTGATCGCCAGACATACCTGTCTCCCGAAGTCGTTGGTGAACGCGTGCACCGATGAGTTCGCCAGAGCCAGGCGTTATCGGAACCATTGCCAGGTGTCTGGCGAACGAACGTTGGGTGACAGCCACGGGTGGCCTGCCGATCGACAGCCGCATTGTGACCTGCGACTTGTGACGTCTGCCGGGTGACTTGTGACGTGTGCCGGGCGTTTTCGCCTCGCCCGCCCAGGTGTGAAACCATGGGCTCGTGCGCCCGCGGAGAGAATTGCTGACGTCGCGCCGCCACATCGACCTTCTCCGAGTGGCCGGCGCCGCCTGTCGAGGGTTCTGATTCCTGGTTTGTCAGGTTTCGGGACGGTACAGGTACGGATATTTCTCGGTCGAGCGATCGACTGGCGTAGCTAGTGAAGGGATCGACCGCGCATGGCAGCGGCAAAGGGACAAGGACAGTGGAAGCTCGGTTACCGGGAGCCGCTGAATCCGAACGAGCGCAGCAAGCGGGACAACGACGGGCTGCTGGTCAAGCAACGGATCATCGACATCTACCAGCACACCGGCTACGACGGTATCGATCCGGGTGATCTGCGTGGCCGGTTCCGTTGGTACGGCCTGTACACCCAGCGCGCACCGGGCATTCCCGGTGGCCGCACGGCGATCCTGGAGCCGGAGGAACTCGAAGACAAGTACTTCATGCTCCGGATCCGGATCGACGGCGGCCAACTCACCACCCCGCAACTGAAGGTCATCGGCGAGATCTCGACCAGGTACGGACGAGACGTTGCCGATATCACCGACCGCCAGAACGTCCAGCTGCACTGGATCCGGGTCGAGGACGTACCCACGATCTGGAACATGCTCGAGGCGGTCGGACTCGACACGACCGAAGCGTGCGGCGACACCCCACGGGTGATGCTGGGCTGCCCGCTGGAGGATGTAGCGGCCGACCACATCATCGACGGTGGGCCGGTGCTCCGCGAGACCGCGGCTCGCTATGTCGGTGACCCGGCGTTCTCGAACCTGCCGCGCAAATTCAAGACCTCCATCACCGGCTGTAAGAACCATTGCACCAACCACGAGATCAACGACGTCTCCTTCGTTGGTGTCATCGGCCCGGACGGCGAACCCGGTTTCGATCTGTGGGTCGGCGGCGGACTGTCGACGAACCCGATCTTCGCCCAGCGGGTTGGTGTCTTCGTCCGGCCCGATGAGGTGACCGAGGTGTGGGGCGGGGTCTGCTCGATCTTCCGCGACTACGGATACCGGCGGTCGCGCAATCACGCGCGGATCAAGTTCCTGATGGCCGACTGGGGTCCCGAGAAGTTCCGGGCCGTTCTCCAGGACGAGTACCTCGGTCGCGCCCTGCCGGACGGCGTCGCCCCCGATGCCTCTCCCTCCCACCGCGATCACATCGGGCTGATCCCCCAGCGGGACGGCAAGATCGCGATCGGTACGACCACCAAGTCCGGGAGGACCAGCGGCACGGCTCTGAGCCGGGTCGCGGAGCTTGCCGCGGAGTACGGCACCGCCGGCGGCCGGATCCGCACCACTGCCCAGCAGGGCGTGGTCGTCCTGGACGTCGAGCCGTCCCGGGCCGACGAACTGGCCGACGAGCTGGAGCTGCTCGGCCTGTCGGCCCGCCCGTCGAAGTTCCATCGGGGCACCATCGCCTGCACCGGCATCGAGTTCTGCAAGCTCGCCATCGTCGAGACGAAGGGCCGGGCCGAGGTGATCCGCGGCGAACTGGAGAAACGACTCCCCGACTTCGACACGCCCATCACCATCAACGTCAACGGGTGCCCGAACTCGTGTGCGCGGTTCCAGGTGGCCGACATCGGCTTCAAAGGAATCGTTCAGAAGGTCAAGCAGGCCGATGGCAGCTTCGTGGACGCCGAGGCCTTCCAGATCCACCTCGGTGGTCAGTTGGGGTCCGAGGCGGCATTCGGTCGGAAGTTCCGCGGCCTGAAGGTGGCGGCCGAGGATGCCCCCGACTACGCCGAGCGAGTTCTCCGCGGTTACCTGGATCACCGGGAGCAGGATGAGTCCTTCGCCTCCTATGTCACCCGGGCCGACGAGGACTGGTTGTTGTAGTGGCCCCGTGGGCTCCGTTCATGACCTTGGGTAGGTATCGCGGGAATGACTGAACGCGCAGCACCGTTCCACTGTCCGTACTGTGCCGATGAGGATCTTCGTCCTTTCGGTGAGACACATGGACAATGGCGGTGTGGTGCGTGCCAGCGGGTGTTCGCCCTGAAGTACCTGGGGATGGCGCCGGACTGGACCAGCGCAGCCGAAACGGAGGAGCAGCGATGACGGTCAGCGTCGCAGAACGCGCGCAACTGCGTGCCATCGTCGAGCGCGATGCCGCGGACCTCGAAGCGGCATCAGCGACCGAGATCCTGCAGTGGGCCCAGGACCATCTGGGCGACGACTGGTGCGTCACCTCTTCCATGGCGGACGCAGTGCTCCCCCACCTCGCTTCGGGTGTCCGACCCGGCGTTGACATCGTCTTCCTGGACACCGGCTACCACTTCGCGGAAACGATGGGTATGCGGGATGCGGTGGGTGCCGTGTTGCCGGTGTCGGTCAAGACCATCCTGCCCTTGAAGTCGGTCGCCGAACAGGACGCCGAGTTCGGTCCGAAACTGCACGATCGCGACCCCAACCTGTGCTGCGCCATGCGCAAAGTCGAGCCACTCGAAAGGGCACTTTCACCTTACCGCGGCTGGGCATCTGGTCTACGACGAGCTGATTCCGGGGCGCGCGCCAACGTGCCGGTGTTGGACTGGGACGCCAAGCGCGAGATGGTGAAGCTCAATCCGATCGCCACCTGGAGCGACGATCAGGTCGATTCGTACATCGCCGAGAACGGCATCCTACGAAATCCATTGCTGTCCGACGGTTACGGCTCTATCGGCTGTGGACCCTGTACCCGTCGGCTGTTACCGGGTGAGGACGCCCGCGCCGGACGGTGGGCCGGTACGGACAAGACGGAATGCGGTCTGCACACCTGACCCGTCCGGCATTGTGCTAGATCTTCAGTCGACGGCGCATCATCCAGATCAGCGCTCTTGACGCGGCGAACACGACCAACCCGGCAATGACCAGGGAGGCCACCAGAATAAGGCGATTCTTGGTGGTCTGACCGCTTGCGGGACCGGCTTGATGATCGGACGAGCTGGTCGGGCTCCCAGCCGCAACGCCTGACAACGCTGTCGACCCTGTTGCCGCTGTTGAGGTCGAGGCCTTCGGTGTCCCAGCTGTGAGACCAGCCGGCAGAGCCAAGGAATACACCCGACTCCCGACCTTCTCGCTGCCGATGAGGGCACGTCCGGCGCGGATCGCGATACCTTCGCCGAGCGGCTGTGACGGCAACCCCAGTTGAATCGGCGTGGTCCGGAGTGCCCGGCCGACGTCGCCCTTGGCGACCTTCCAGAAGTAGGCGTCGGTATAGGTTCGGACGACCAGCACCGAGCCATCGGCAGACATCGAGGCGCCGGTCGCGGTGAGCTGGCCGATAGCGTTAGGTCCTCCAGCAGTACCGGTCAACGAGAACCGAATGTCGGCCACCGCCTTGAGGGTGGCCGGCGTCGTGGCGCTCGGCGCCGCAGGCGCCTGGTACACCTGGCTCTCACCGAAGAGCGATTTCGTGATGACATACAGCCGATGCGTTGTCGGATCGACAACGATTGATTCGGCATTATGTGCACCGTCCGGGTAGCGCAGCTTCCAGATCTGCGGCGAGTTCACGGTGATATCGCCGCGGGGGTCAGCTGGGGTCAGGGACGGCTCGTCAACGCGATACACCGTTATCTCAGAACGGTTTTCGTCATTGTCACCGATATCTGCCAGCCACACGGAGGCAACGCCGTCGGCGTTCCGGGTCACCGCGAGGTCCTCCCAGTCGATGTTCTCTGCGTCCGGGACATTGCAGACTGCCAGGGTTTGCCCGGTGCGGCCGTCCAGCGCGAAGAAGCGCGCGGTGTCGCCACTGTCGTTCTGAACGTAGAGCACGCCGGGCGATCGGATCCCCACACCGAGCCCACTGGCTTCCTCGATTCTCCGGTCTAGCATGCCGAACAGGTTCGTCACGGCTTCGGCATGGTCGGCGGCAGCGGATACAGTGGCTTCGGCCGGGGCAGATGCGGCGGCTTCGGCAGGGGCAGATGTCGATGCAGCGGAGGTGGCGGGTTCGGCGGGTTCGGCGGGTTCGGCGGGTTCGGCAGCGGAGGTGGCTGGTTCGGCAGTGGAGGTGGCTGGTTCGGCGGCGGACGAGCCAGCGGCGGCCATCCAACTGATGGTGATCATGGCTAGCGCAGCGATGAGGGCCAGCCGGAGCGTCCGGGTCTTCCGCTGAACGCTCGGGTGCATTGGTCCAAACTACTGTGCAGCCCGGTGACGTACTCCGAGGTTGAGGTGATCATCTCGCGATTATCTGCGTCCACGCCCCGATAAGGGCGAGTTGATCACGGTACATTCACCACCTGTGGTCCGTCCGGTTGCGGAGAGGTTTCGGCATAGTGCATATGCCTAAACCACTTGCTACCGGCCGCCGCCGCGACTATAATCGAACACATGATCTGCATATCTGCTTGAGTGCAGTAGATTCCGGGGG
>JAVEEN010000096.1 GCA_030840445.1 Pseudonocardiales bacterium | reverse complement strand
GGCGCTGTTGCCGCCGTTGTCGTCGCCGGGTTCGGGGGTCCTGGAGGCGCTGTTGCCGCCGTTGTCATCGCCGGGCTCGGGGGTCCTGGAGGTGCTGTTGCCGCCGTTGTCGTCGCCGGGCTCCGGACTTTCACTGGCCGACGGGCTCTTGGTCGAGGTGGGCGAGCCGTGGCGGCCTGAACCGCTCGGCGATACCGTCTGCCCCTGGTGGTCGAATGACACCACCTGGGCCTGGGAAGGCACTTGAACGGGAAGCTTGTGGCTGAACGACGGGTTGCCGGCCAATCCGGCGACGGCGGGCACCGACGCCGCCATCGCTGCGATGGCGGCAGCCGAAGCGATAAGTAAGCGGCTCATGGGAGCTCCTCTGAATAGGTGAAAGCTGAACACCCCTATTTCTGCCGTATTTCGGTACTGGCCGCCATAGGACCTTGGTTCTAGTACCTAACCGGCTGCCCGGCTCGGCGCGGCTCGCTGACCACGACGGTCTTACCTTCTGTCGATAGACTCGCCCGCATGTCACGCCGCGACTCGCCCAGGACCCGAGGGGGATTCTGGCGCATCACGGCCATCTGTGTCGCCGTCGCCCTCGGCGCCATCGCGGTGTACCTGGTGGCATTTTCGACGACTGCCAAGCAATCGTCGATCGGGATTCTGCTCGGCGCGTGGGCGGTTTTCCTCGCCGCGCCGGTCATGTTCGGCGGGCGCCGGGCCCAGCTGCACGCGGCTCAGCTGCGGGACGCGCAGGCCCATGCAACCAGCCTGTACGAGGCCCAGTTACAGATTTCCCAGTTGCAGGAAGCCCAATTGCAGGCGACCCGGGAGGTCCGGGCCAGCCAGGAGCTCGAACTCCGGCGGTTCGGCGAGGTGCAACTGGCTCGCGAGGTCGCCGCTCGACGCGAAGCCGACTTTCGGCTGGAAAGAGCGTTGCGGGGCGAGATCGAGCGCGTTCTGACCGAACAACTCGGTTCGCTTCGGCAGGAGGTCACCTCGCTGCGCGCCGAGGTGGTCGACAAGCTGGGTGGGCAACTGCGGTTGGAACGGATCGAGACGACTCGGGTGATCGCGTCTGATCTCGAGGCCTTACAGAACGAGATCCGACGCCTCGGTGGCAGCCAGGAGAGCCTCGCCGCTCCGGCACATCATTTCTCGCAGACCACCCAGACGTCGCACTCAGCCTCGATTCCGCACGTCGCCGGCCCGGCTGCCGGGCGGCCGCCGCGGGTACCGTCGCCCGCGCCGGCTGAGGCTGCTTCGGCTGCGGCAGGCCACCTGACGACGCCGCTGCCCGCGGCTGACGACGATATCGTCGACGCTGAAGTCATCGACGTCGCGGAGGACGCTCGGCAACCCGCTCAGCACCCTGAGCCGCAAAAGCCATCGGCCGTGCCCACTGCACCCTCGGCCGCGCCGCGTGCTCCACGACTTGCACCGGCCGCGGCGCCGCCTACAGCGCCCGCGCCGCCGGCCGCGGTGGTGCCGCCGCCGGAGCGCCCGCTTGCGGATATGAGCCGGGACCCGTTCGCCGGTCTGCCCCGGCTCACGCCACTGCCGGACGACCTGGCCGACCTGCTCGACTCGCCGCCCACGCCCCGCGCTCAAACAGAGGCGGCAGTCGAAACAACGTCCGAGCCAGCGGCTGAGACCGCGGCACCGGACGCTGAAGTGAGCCCGGCCGCTGGAGCCGCTGAAGCCGATGAGTCTGGCGGTAACGGCGCACCTGACACCGGGGACCGCAGCTCCGGGCGGCGGCGCGCTCCCGAAGCCGCGCTGCCGGCGGACGAGCCGAGATATGTCGGCCGCCGCCGGGCCTCGGCCGCCGAACAGGCCGAGGCCGCAGCGGAATCGTCAGGGCGGCGGCGTGCCCCCGACGATGCTTCCGAAGATCTGATGGCCCGACTGCACGGCCTGTAGCCGGCAAAACGGGCCGCACGAGTCGGTGAGGGGCCCCTTCGGACGTCAGATCCAGTCGTGCTTGACCGAATCCTCGGGTTCGTTGAGGCGCGCTTGACGAGCGGTCTCCTCGGTATCGACCCGTGCCGCGACCGCCCGTACCTCGGCCTCCACTGAAACAGCGGTTTGATCGGCGAGCATGTACACCAGGTAGGCCAGTTCGGCCAGCTTCCCGGCCCACGGCGCAGAGACCCGGTAGGGCCGGCGGCCGCCCTCGGTCACCTGGTCCGCTTCGCCGGCCAGCCGTCCGAGGGCGCTCTGCACCTGCAGGAGCAAGGCAGGGGCGGTGGAATGGGCACCGGCACGATCGGCTGCTGCGGCCACTGCGGCCTGTAGATCAGTCACAGCGCAAAAAACTAGCCGAACCCGGCCCGCGGAGTGCGCTCACCCCCTGTTCGCGTCGAGTTGGCTCGTTCGTCACAGGGCGAGGAGGGCCGAGGAGCCCGCGACTAGGCTTCACGCCGTGATCGATCCCACCGGTGCACCGCGGTTGCGGGTTGCGGTCATCGGAGTCGGCCGCGTTGGTTCCGTGCTCGGCGCCGCCCTGAGCCGCGCCGGGCATTTCGTGGCCGCCGCGACCGGGGTCAGCGACTCGTCAATACGCCGGGCCGAGCGGCTGCTGCCCGGGGTCCCGCTGGTTCCGGCCGACGAGGCAGCCGCCTTGGCTGATCTGGTGCTCATCACGGTTCCCGATGATCAACTGGTCGACCTGGTCACCGGCCTGGCCCGCACCGAGGCCTGGCGAGCCGGGCAGCTCGCAGTGCACACGTCCGGGGCGCACGGCATCGGCCTGTTTGCGCCGGCGACCGAGCTGGGCGTGGTCGGGATGGCGCTGCATCCGGTGATGACATTCGCCGGCCGTCCCGAGGATCTGCAGCGACTGGAAGGCGCTGCGTTCGGGGTCACGGCCACCGAGGAGTTCCGCCCGGTTGCCGAGACCCTGGTCATCGAGCTCGGCGGTGAGCCGGTGTGGATCCCGGAGTCGGCCAGGCCGCGGTATCACGCCGCGCTGTCGATGGCCTCCAACCACTTGCTCACGCTGGTCAACGACGCCTCGGACGTCCTGCGGTCCTCCGGCGTGGAGAGTCCCGCCCGGCTGCTCGGTCCGCTGCTGTCCGCGTCGCTGGACAATGCGTTGCGGATGGGCGATGAGGGCCTCACCGGTCCGGTTTCCCGCGGGGACAGCGCTACGATCCGGGCCCACGTCCGCGCCCTGCGCGGAACTGCTTTCCTGCACCCGTATCTCGCCATGACCATCCGGACCATGCAACGGGCGTTCGCGGCGGGCAGGCTCACCGAAGCCCAATGCGCCGAGCTGGTTGCCGTGATCGAGGAGGCCGAGCAGAACGAGGACGGTGACAGCGGTGGCTGACCTGCAGGTGATCAGCACCCGGGCCGAGCTGGCCGCCGCCAGGGCAAAGCTTGCCGGCACGGTGGCGCTGGTTCCCACTATGGGCGCTTTGCACGGTGGGCATCGGGCGCTCATCGAGGCGGCCAAAGCCGGCTGCGACTCGGTCCTGGTGAGCATCTTCGTCAATCCGATGCAGTTCGATCAGGCCGCCGACCTGGACCGCTACCCCAGGCCGATCGGGGCCGACCTCGCGCTGTGCGAGGAGCTCGGCGTGGACGTCGTCTGGAAACCCTCGGTCGAGACGATGTACCCGCAGGGTCCGGCTCGGGTCTGGGTCACGGCCGGCGCGCTGGCCGATCACCTCGAGGGCCCGCACCGGCCCGGGCACTTCGACGGCGTGCTCACCGTGGTGACCAAACTGCTCTCAGCCGTAGGACCAGATCGGGCATACTTCGGCGAGAAGGACTATCAACAACTGACCCTGGTCAGGCAACTGGTCATCGATCTCGGCCTGGAAGTCGGTATCGAGTTGGTGCCCACCGTGCGCGAGCCGGACGGCCTGGCGCTGTCCAGCCGCAACGTGTTCCTCTCGTCCGTCGAACGGCAACGGGCCCTGGCCCTGATCGGCGCGCTGCGGGCCGGCCGGACAGCGGCCGAAGGCGGCGCCGACGCGGCCGGTGTGGTGCAGGCTGGGTGGGCCGAATTGGATCGATCGCTCGGCACTGGCGAAGGGGTGGACGTGGAATATCTGGAGCTATGCGACCCTGTTCTGGGGCCGCCGCCCCCCGATGGGCCGGCCAGGTTGCTCATCGCGGCCCGGGTCGGGCGTACTCGGCTGATCGACAACATCGGCCTGGAGCTGCTCGCCGCTGAGGGCGCCGCCGGCCCGGCTTCTGATCCGGCTGGTACCGCCGCCGAGCCACGCCGATGAACCTCCCACAGCGCTTGCTCGCCCCGGCCCCGGGCTGGATCGTCGAGACCGACGTGGTGGTGGTCGGGTCCGGTATCGCCGGGCTGACGACTGCTTTGCGCATCGCCGGGGGTACCGGCCGACCGGTCGGCGGCGGGCTTTCCCCAGGCACCGCATCGGGAATCCGCGTCATGGTAGTGACCAAGGACGTCCTGGCCGCCGGCTCGACGCGGTGGGCGCAGGGCGGTATCGCGGCCGCGCTTGGGCCGGACGACTCGTCCGCTGAGCACCGGCAAGACACCCTGGTGGCCGGCGTCGGGCTGTGCGATGAGGCAGCGGTCCAGGTGCTGGTGGACGAGGGTCCACAGGCCGTCCGCGAGCTCATCGAGCTGGGTACCCGATTCGACCGCGCCGGTTCCGGTGAGCTGTCCTTGACCCGGGAAGGCGGCCACCACCGGGACCGGATCGCCCACGCCGGCGGAGACGCCACCGGTGCCGAGATCGAGCGTGCGCTGGTCGCCGCGGTGCTGAAGTCCTCCGGGATCGAGGTCATCGAGCACGCCCTCGTCCTCGATCTGCTACCCACGGCCGGTGGCGGTGTCGGGGCGGTGACACTGCACGTGATGGGCGAAGGGCAGTTGGACGGCGTCGGCGCGGTGCGAGCCAAGGCCATCGTGCTGGCCACCGGTGGCATCGGTCAGATCTACTCCGCGACCACCAATCCGGCGGTGTCCACCGGGGACGGGGTTGCCGCTGCGATGCGGTCCGGCGCCGTGGTCCGGGACCTGGAATTCGTGCAGTTCCACCCGACGGTGTTGTGGCTCGGCGGGTCGGCCGCTGGGCAACAACCACTGGTCAGCGAGGCGGTCCGTGGCGAGGGTGCGTTCCTCGTCGACCAGGAAGGCGTGCCGTTCATGCAGGGCCGACACGAGTTGGCGGACCTGGCACCCCGCGACGTGGTGGCCAAGGCGATCCTGCAGCGAATGCACGAAACCGGCGCCGAACATATGTGGCTCGACGCACGGCACTTCGGTGCTGAGAAGTGGCGCGTCCGGTTCCCGACCATTCTGGGCACCCTGGCCTCATTCGGCATCGACCCCGTCGAGCAGCTGATTCCAGTTGCACCAGCTAGCCATTACGCTTCCGGCGGCATCGCCACCGACCTGTTCGGGCGTACCTCGGTCGATGGCCTTTACGCATGCGGTGAGGCCGCTTGTACCGGCGTGCACGGGGCAAACCGGCTCGCCTCCAACTCGCTGCTCGAGGGCCTGGTCTTCGGCCGCCGGATCGCCGCCGACGTGCTGGCCCGGCTCACGCCGGGTGCGGCGCTGCCCGAGCTCGGCGTGGACGTCCGCAGTGCGGGAGTTTCCGCGTCAGCGATTCGCACGCACCTGCAAAGGGAAATGTCCGCTGACGCCGGTGTGCTCCGGGATGCCACCGGTCTCAATCGGGCCTCGTCGACCCTGCAGCGGTTGTCGGCGCAGCGCAGCAGCGACCCGCGGACCGAAACCTGGGAAGCAACCAACCTGCTCACCGTGGCCAGTGCGTTGGTCGTCGCGGCGACCCGTCGGCAGGAGACCCGTGGCTCGCACTGGCGTGAGGATTACCCCGATCGCAACGATGGAAGCTGGCTCGGTCACCTCGATGTGCGACTCGGGCCGGACGGAATGATCACCAGCGACTACCGTCCAGCCATGCCAGCTGCTAGCGCTTCCACCAATCCGGGTACCTCGTCCACCTCTGCGGGGACGACCTCGAGCCCGCTCGTCCAAGACCCGGATGGTACGGAGGTCCCTGCCCGATGAACGATTCCCCTGTGCTGATCGACACTGTGCTGACCGACACTGTGCTGACCGACAGCCTCGAGCGACTGGCCGATGCCGGGCTCGATCCGGCCGATGTGGCCGACGTGGTGACCCGCGCGCTGGCCGAGGATCTCGCCGACGGGCCGGATGTCACCACCACGGCCACGATCAGCGCCGAGCAGCTCGGCCGGGCGGATGCGGTTCCGCGCGAAGCCGGTGTGGTGGCCGGTCTGGGGGTGGCCGCGTTCGTTTTCGCCATGGTGGGCGAAGGCCGCGTGGAGGTGGAACTCATCGCCGCCGACGGTGACATCGTCGAACCGGGTGATGTGCTGCTTTCCGCGCGCGGGCCGGTTCGTGACCTGCTCACCGCCGAGCGGACCGCCCTGAACCTGCTGACTCACTTGTCCGGTGTCGCCACGGCGACCCGGCTCTGGGTGACCGCGGTGGCCGCCAGCCAGGCGCAGATCCGCGATACCCGCAAGACGATGCCGGGACTTCGGGTGCTGGAGAAGTACGCGGTGCGCTGCGGAGGGGGCGTCAACCACCGGATGTCGCTCTCGGATGCCGCTCTGATCAAGGACAACCATGTCGCGGCGGCCGTTTCGGTGACGCGGGCGTTCGAGTTGGTCAAGGCGGCCGCACCCGATCTGCCGGTCGAGATCGAGGTGGACACGGTGGACCAGTGCCGGGAGGCCATCGAGGCCGGAGCCGACCTCATCCTGCTCGACAACATGAGCCGGGCGGATCTGACCCGCTGCGTACGGCTGGCCTCGGCCACCGATCCCCCGGTCCGGCTCGAGGCGTCCGGTGGGCTGAGCCTGGACAACGCGGCCGCGGTAGCCGCAACCGGGGTCGACTATCTGGCTGTGGGAGCCCTCACCCACTCGGTGAAGGTGTTCGATATCGGCCTGGATCTCGTCGTCGATCCTGCTGCGACCGGCTCGGCCAACCTCTGATGCTGCTCGCCATCGACATCGGCAACACCAATACCGTCCTGGGCGTGTTCGACGGCGACACCATGGTGCATTCCTGGCGGGTGAAGACCGATGCCCGTAATACGGCCGATGAGCTCATGTTGACGTACCGCGGCCTGCTGCGGGAGATACCCATCACCGCTATCTCCGGGTGCTCCACCGTCCCGGCCGCGCTGCGCGAACTGCGCGCGATGCTGAGCCGGTATTGGGGGGATCTGCCGACCGTGCTGGTGGAACCGGGCATCAAGACCGGGGTCGCGTTGTTGTTCGACAACCCCAAGGAGGTGGGCGCGGACCGGATCGTGAACACGCTGGCCGCCCATCACCTGGTCGACGGGCCGGCGATCGTGGTGGACTTCGGCACGTCCACGAACTTCGACGTAGTCAGCGGCAAGGGTGAGTTCCTCGGCGGCGCGCTGGCTCCCGGCATCGAGATCTCGCTCGACGCGCTTGCCGCCCGCGCCGCGCAGTTGCGCAAGGTCGAACTGGTCAAGCCCAGGTCCCCGATCGGCAAGAACACCGTCGAGGCCCTGCAATCGGGCATTCTCTACGGCTTCGCCGGACAGGTGGACGGCCTGGTGCGCCGGCTCGCGGCCACCCTGGCGCCGGAAAACCCGGGCGGTGTCGAGGTGATCGCGACCGGCGGCCTGGCGTCACTGGTGGTGGAGCACGCCGACACGGTGACCCGGCACGAACCGGATCTCACCCTGATCGGCCTGCGTCTGATCTACGAACGCAACAGCTAGACCCGATCGTGTAACCCTGACCCTCGTGGGCGGGGTCAGCGTTACACGATCGGGTCCTTAGAGTTGTCCAGGTGACCGACTCTCCCGCTGCGAGCAGCGCCATTGCCGACCTCGAGGACCCGCCGTCGGACGACCTACCCGAGCAGGTCCGGATCCGCCGGGAGAAGTACGACCGGCTGATGGCTGATCCCGAGCGGGCACCGTTCCCGGTCGGCGTGGCGCGCACCCACAGCCTGGCCGAGATCCGCGAGGAGTACCCGGATCTGGTGGCCGACACCTTCACCGGGGACATCGTCGGGGTCACCGGTCGGGTGATTTTCGTCCGCAATACCGGCAAACTGTGTTTTGCCACTTTGCGCGAGGGTGGCGTCGAACTTCAGGCGATGCTGTCACTGGACAAGGTCGGGCCGGAGGCCTTGGCCAGCTGGAAAGCCGATGTCGACCTCGGCGATCAGGTCTTCGTCATGGGAGAGGTGATTGCTTCTCGACGAGGTGAGCTGTCGGTGCTTGCCCACAGCTGGCGAATGACGGCCAAGGCGTTGCGGCCACTGCCGGTGGCCCACAAGCCGATGAGCGAGGAAGCTCGGGTCCGCCAGCGTTACGTCGACCTGATCGTGCGTGCGGACGCCCGCAAGATGGTCGAGGTCCGGGCCGCAGTCATCCGTTCGCTGCGCCGGACGCTGGAGGCCCGCGGCTACCTCGAGGTGGAGACGCCAGTCCTGCAGTCCATTCACGGTGGGGCCGCGGCCCGGCCGTTCTCGACCCATCTGAATGCGTTCGATCTGCCGATGTCGTTGCGCATCGCGTTGGAGCTGCCCCTGAAGCGCTGCATCGTCGGTGGCATTGACCAGGTATTCGAAATCGGTCGAATCTTTCGCAACGAGGGTGTCGACTCGACGCATTCTCCCGAATTCACCATGCTCGAGGCGTACCAAGCTTATGGCGATTACCACAGCATGGCGGAGTTGACCCGGACGCTCATTCTCGAGGCCGCAAAGGCCGTTGGCATTAGCTCGCCGCCGGCGCACACTGGCGAAGAAATCGCACTCTTCTCGGAATGGCGGTGGGTGACCATCCACGATGCGGTGGCAGAGGCCGTTTCCGCGGCCGTCACCCCGGATACCTCGGCCGATGAGCTACGCGCCATCGCGACCACACACGAGGTCGCTGTCAAGCCCGAGTGGAATGCTGGCGACATCGTCGTCGAATTGTTCGAGAAGCTGGTCGAACACACGCTGATTCAGCCCACCTTTGTCGCTGATTATCCGAGGTCGGCCAAGCCGCTGGCCCGAACCCACCGCGACGATCCCCGACTGGCCGAGGCTTGGGACCTCATCATCGGCGGGGTCGAGATCGCACCGGCCTATTCGGAACTGGTCGACCCGGTCGAACAGCGTCGGCTGCTGGCCGAACAATCGCTGTCCGCCGCCGCGGGTGACCCCGACGCGATGGAACTGGACGAGGACTTCTTGCAAGCTTTGGAATACGGCATGCCGCCCACCGGTGGAATGGGCCTGGGGGTCGACCGGCTGGTTTGCATGCTCACCGGGAAGGGAATTCGGGAGACCATCCTGTTCCCATTGCTCAAGCCACTCTAATTGGCAGCCGTACTGACGCGGCACAGCGCCATCTCATAAGTACCGGCGCCCTGACTGTGCTTTACTAAGTGTGTTCGCAGGTTTGTCGGTGACACCCGCCCGTTTGATATTGGATTGGATGAATGATGGCCCAGAAGATTCAGGTGCTTCTCGTGGACGACCTCGATGGGGGCGAAGCCGACGAGACCGTCACTTTTGGGTTGGACGGTGCCACGTACGAAATTGATCTCTCATCTGCTAATGCGTCGAAATTGCGTGATGCGCTTGCGCCGTTCGTTGGTCATTCGCGTCGGCCAGTGCGAGGTGGTAGCCGGGCAGCCGCTCCCGGGCGCGGTCCAAGGAACACCGTCCGCGCAGACCGCGAGCAGACTCAGGCCATCCGTGAGTGGGCCCGCAGCAGCGGACGCAAGGTGTCCGAACGCGGCCGGATTCCAGCCAGCATCGTAGAGGCGTATCACTCGGCCAACTGAGCTGGCGCGGGGCGGACGGTTACCGCGCGGACTGTTACTCAGTCAGTTAATACTCAGTCAGTTACGCGAAGCTGGTCCGAGTTACTCCATGCTTGGCGTACTTCGACGAGGTACCCGTAACTCGGCCCTGTTGTGATGTGACTGAAACCGAGAGCCGCAGCGTCGGAACCCAAAATCTCGGCCGCCGCGGCCCGGGCCAGGACCGGCCGGTGACCGCTTCCCGTTGCCCCTAGCGCTTCATGTTAGACCGGCGTAAAGTTCGCTGGCAGCGTACGGGGGCATGGAAGTCGATTCCGGGTCGTTGGGGTGACTAGAGTCAAACCAGCGGGTCGTGTTCACCGAATCCCCTCATGAACCCGATCACGCGGTTAGGGGAGTGAGAGCCATGTTCGAACGGTTTACCGACCGTGCGCGCCGAGTTGTCGTCCTGGCCCAAGAAGAGGCACGGATGCTCAACCACAACTACATCGGCACCGAGCACATACTGCTCGGGCTGATCCACGAGGGCGAAGGCGTGGCCGCCAAGGCTATGGAGTCCCTCGGCATCTCGCTCGAAGCTGTCCGCCAGCAGGTCGAAGAGATCATCGGCCAGGGACAGCAGGCTCCGTCCGGGCATATCCCGTTCACGCCGCGTGCGAAGAAGGTCCTGGAGCTTTCGCTTCGGGAGGCCCTGCAACTGGGTCACAACTACATCGGTACCGAGCACATCCTGCTGGGCCTGATCCGCGAGGGCGAAGGTGTCGCCGCGCAGGTCCTGGTCAAGCTCGGCGCCGACCTCAACCGGGTCCGGCAGCAGGTCATCCAGCTGCTGAACGGTTACCAGTCCAAAGAGCCGGCCGGAGCTGCCCCTGAGGGCGCGCCGTCCACCTCGCTGGTACTGGACCAGTTCGGCCGCAACCTGACGCAGGCCGCCCGTGAGGGCAAGCTCGATCCGGTGATCGGCCGGGAGAAAGAAATCGAGCGGCTCATGCAGGTGCTGTCTCGCCGTACCAAGAACAACCCGGTGCTCATCGGAGAGCCCGGCGTCGGTAAGACTGCGGTCGTCGAGGGGCTTGCGCAGTCCATCGTCAAGGGCGAGGTTCCGGAGACACTGAAGGACAAGCAGCTCTACACGCTTGACCTCGGATCCCTGGTCGCCGGTTCCCGGTACCGCGGTGACTTCGAGGAGCGCCTGAAGAAGGTCCTCAAGGAAATCCGTACGCGTGGCGACATCATCATGTTCATCGACGAGATCCACACGTTGGTGGGCGCCGGTGCGGCCGAGGGCGCCATCGATGCGGCCTCCATCCTGAAGCCGATGTTGGCTCGGGGCGAGCTGCAGACGATCGGTGCCACCACCCTCGACGAGTACCGCAAACACCTGGAGAAGGACGCCGCCCTCGAGCGACGCTTCCAACCGGTGCAGGTCGGTGAGCCGTCGGTGGCCCACACCATCGAGATCCTGAAGGGTCTGCGCGACCGGTACGAGGCGCACCACCGGGTGTCCATCACGGACTCGGCGCTGGTCGCCGCGGCCGGGCTGGCTGATCGCTACATCTCCGACCGGTTCCTGCCGGACAAGGCGATCGACCTCATCGACGAGGCCGGATCCCGGATGCGAATCCGCCGGATGACCGCACCGCCGGATCTGCGTGAGTTCGATGACCGGATCGCCGATGTCCGCCGCGACAAGGAATCGGCCATCGACGCGCAGGACTTCGAGAAGGCAGCTTCGCTCCGTGACAAGGAGAAGAACCTGCTCAACGACAAGGCTCAGCGTGAACGTGAGTGGAAGGCCGGTGACCTGGACGTCGTGGCCGAGGTCGACGACGAGCAGATCGCGGAGGTGCTGGCCAACTGGACCGGTATCCCGGTGTTCAAGCTCACCGAGGAGGAGACCTCCCGGCTGCTGCGGATGGAGGACGAGCTGCACAAGCGGGTCATCGGCCAGCAGCAGGCAATCAAGGCGGTCTCGCAGGCCATCCGGCGCACCCGTGCCGGCCTGAAGGACCCGAAGCGCCCAGGTGGTTCGTTCATCTTCGCCGGCCCGTCCGGTGTGGGTAAGACCGAGCTGTCCAAGACGCTGGCGGAGTTCCTGTTCGGCGACGACGACGCGTTGATCCAGCTCGACATGTCCGAGTTCCACGACCGCTACACCGTGTCGCGGCTGGTCGGTGCCCCCCCGGGCTACGTCGGTTACGACGAGGGTGGTCAGCTGACCGAGAAGGTGCGGCGCAAGCCGTTCTCGGTGGTGCTGTTCGACGAGGTCGAGAAGGCTCACCCGGACGTCTTCAACACGCTGTTGCAGGTGCTCGAGGACGGTCGGCTGACCGATGGCCAGGGACGGATCGTGGACTTCAAGAACACGGTGCTGATCCTGACCACGAACCTCGGTACCCGCGATGCCTCGAAGTCGGTCGGCAGCTTGGGCTTCGCCGGTTCGAACGATGAAACGTCGAATTACGACCGGATGAAGCAGAAGGTCAACGACGAACTCAAGCAGCATTTCCGGCCTGAGTTCCTCAACCGGATCGACGACATCATCGTGTTCCACCAGCTGACCGAGGACGAGATCGTTACGATCGTCGATCTGATGAGCGCCCGGGTCGATGCCCAGCTGCGGAACAAGGACATGGGACTCGAACTCACGGCTGCGGCCAAGGCGCTGCTGGCCAAGAAGGGCTACGACCCCTCGCTGGGTGCCCGGCCGCTGCGCCGGACGATTCAGCGCGAGATCGAGGACAGCCTGAGCGAGAAGATCCTGTTCGGCGAGTTGGGTGCCGGTCAGATCGTGGTCGTCGACACCGAGGTCGGCGAGGACGGTAAGGA
This sequence comes from Pseudonocardiales bacterium, assembly GCA_030840445.1. Lineage (GTDB taxonomy): Bacteria > Actinomycetota > Actinomycetes > Mycobacteriales > Jatrophihabitantaceae > Jatrophihabitans_A. Next base: position 11,878 of record JAVEEN010000096.1, on the reverse strand, counting down.
GCAGTTCACCTTCCGAGGTGAGCCCAAGCCTGACGTCGTGCCGGATGCACCGCCGACCAAAGAGGTTGCCGGCACCGTCGAGTAAAACCCGCAACACCAGATCGTGTAACGCCCGGCATCCTATGGATGCCGGGCGTTACACGATTGCGGACTTGTTGGACTCAGCTGGGCAGCGCGTACCGGCCGTCCGGCAGCGGGTCCAGCAACCCGTCAGTCACCAACCCGTCCTGGGCGCGCTGACGCTGCATCGCCTCGGGCCACACCACGTCCAGCGTGGCCTGCTCCACCGGGCCGTCCGCGGCCCGCAGCACGTCCAGCAGGAGCCCGCGGACCTGCCGATCGGTTCCGGCGAAAGGCTGCGGCCGGCTGACCGGACCGTCATACGGTGGTGAGCCGGCCAGCTTCCAGGCACACCCGTCGCTGATCGGGCAACGACGGCAGGACGGGCTGGCCGACGTGCACACCAACGCCCCCAGTTCCATGACCGCGGCGCAGAACCGGGCCGCCCGCTCGTCCTCGGCGGGCAGCACCGCCTCCATGCCGGCCAGGTCACGGACCACGGAGGGCGGCCCGGCTTGGCCCACCCCGGCCACGGCGCGGGCCAGGACCCGGCGGACGTTGGTGTCGACCACCGCCGCGCGCTGCCGGTAGGCGAAGGCCAGCACGGCTCGTGCGGTGTAGGCCCCAACCCCGGGCAGGGCGAGCAGTTCGTCGACCGAGCTCGGCACCTGGCCACCGTGTTGTTCGGTCAGGGCCACGGCACAGGCATGAAGTCGCAGGGCGCGGCGGGGGTAGCCGAGCTTGCCCCACATGCGCACCGCCTCGCCCGGCGAGTCCGCGGCCAGCGCAGCCGGTTCCGGCCAGCGTTGCAGCCAGCTGCGGTAGGACGGCAGCACCCGGTTGACCGGTGTCTGCTGCAACATGACCTCGCTGACCAGCACAGCCCAGGGCGAGCAACCGGCTCGACGCCAGGGCAGCTCCCGTGCGTGCACCGCGAACCAGTCGATCAACGCAGTGGCGAGTTCAGGCTGGGCGTCCGAGTTGCGTCGGCGCGCCGGATTCGGTGACGTAGCAGCCATGATGCTGACCATCCTGGCACTCGAACGGCACCGCCTGAGGTATCGGGGTCCGGCCCTCCACTAACGTAATCAGGCAATGCTGCATCCGGTGGGAGACCTCGCTCCATCCGTCTACTGGCGTCGACGGTTGCTGCTGGCTGCTGCCCTGGTTCTGATCGTGCTGAGCGTCTACGCCATCTTCAACACCGGTGGCAGCACGACGGGCACTGCTGCTCGATCGGACAGCCCCACCGCCACGGTGCCGGTCAGCAGCGGTGCCCTGGGCACGACCTCGGCCGCGCCGTCGACGTCGGTGCCGGCGACCTCGGCCGCACCGACGAATTGCACGACCGCCCAGCTGAGCATCTCGGCGGCCACCGATGCCAAGAGCTACGTGGTCGGTGACAAACCGGTGGTGGCCCTGGTGGTTACCAACACGGGCCCCCAGGCCTGTGTGACGGACTTGGCCGACAAGCAGATCGAGTTGCGGGTCTACTCCGGCAGCGCCCGGATCTGGGGCAGCCATGACTGCCAGGTGCAACCCGGCTCGGCCAAGCAAACCTTGCCGGTCGGCCGGCCCACCCGGCGTCAGATCGAATGGTCGGGGTTGTCGTCACAGCCTGGCTGTGCGGGAGTTCGTCAGCGGGTGCCCGCCGGCAGTTACACGGTCTTCGCGTTCCTGAGCAACCAACGGGGCAGGACCGCGAGCTTCTCGTTCACCGGCTGATCTTCTTCGCCAAGGCTCAGCTCCTGAGCGGCACCGGCTGATCCTCTTCGCTCAGGAGTAGCGCTCGATGATCGAGGCATCTGCGAGCCGGGACAGCGCCTCGCGGATTGATCGAGCGCGCGAATCCCCGACGCCCTCGACGTTCTGCAGCTCGTCCACGGTGGCCGCCAGGACCTTCTGCAGGCCACCGAAGTGTTCCACGATGCGGGTCAGTACCAGGTTGGGCAGGCGTGGCACCCGGGACAGCAGCCGGTAGCCCCGCGGGCTCACGGTGATGTCCATGGACTCGTGGGTGGCGGGGTAACCGAGGGCCTTGGCCACGTTCAACGGGTCGAGCAGGTCGGTGGCGCTCAACTGGCCGAGCTCTTCCAGCGACGACTCGGGGGTCCGGTTGCGCCGCGAGTGCGGCAGGTAATCGCGCACGATCAGTTCCCGGTCGGAGTCGACGCCGGCGAGCAACTCCTCCATCTGCAAGGCGAGCAACCGCCCATCCGTACCGAGTTCGACCACATAACTGGAGATCTCGTCAGAGATCCGGCGCACCATCTCAAGCCGTTGTGACACCGCGGTGGCGTCCCGGACGGTGACGAGGTCCTCGATCTCCAAGGCGGAGAGGGTGTTGGACACCTCGTCCAGGCGCGTCTTGTAACGCTCGAGGGTGGCGACCGCCTGGTTGGCGCGGGACAAGAGCGAGGCTGAATCCTCCATAACGTGCCGACGGCTCCCGAGGTACAGGCTGATGATCTTCATCGACTGCGATACCGAGATCACCGGGAAGCCGGTCTGCTGAGCCACTCGCTGGGCGGTGCGGTGCCGGGTGCCGGATTCCTCGGTGGGGATCGCCGGATCCGGCATGAGGTGAACGGCGGCACGAACGATCCGGCTGCCGTCCGAGCTGAGGACGACCGCACCGTCCATCTTCGCCAGTTCTCGGAGGCGGGTCGCGGCGAATTCGATGTCGATGCCGAAGCCGCCGGTGCACAACGAATCGACCACCTTGTCGTGGCCGAGGACGATCAAGGCCCCGGTGTTGCCCCGCAGCACCCGTTCCAAACCGTCACGCAGCCCGGTGCCTGGCGCGACGACGGCAAGTACGGCGCGCAGGGCGTCATCGCGTTCACTGATCGGCACTCGTTAGGCTCCTGACGAACGTGATCACCGTGCTCTCGACCGGCACGGCGCGGTTCTACGCGGTAGGGCACCCTTAGTCTAGAAGTCGAGGTCGATGCCGCGCCCGTCCTCCCCCGCACAGCTGGTCACAACTGAGAAACAAAGTCCCATGCCGCAGACACCGTGGGGACCTCGAACACCTTGATACCCGGCACGTGGGACCAGTCCGAGCCGGTCGGGATCAGGGCCTTCTTGAAGCCCAGCCGGCCCGCTTCGGACAGTCGACGTTGCACGCTGCTGACCCGGCGCACGTCCCCGGACAGCGAGACCTCACCGATGGCGCACAAGTTGCTCGGCAGCGGCTTCTCATGCCCGGCGGATGCGATGGCCAGGACAATGGCGAGGTCGATCGCGGGTTCGGTGATCTTGATGCCGCCCACGCTCGCGGCGTACACGTCGCGCTCGACCAGCCGGTTGAGACCGGCGTTGCGTTGCAGAACCGCCAGCAGCATGTTCACTCGCGACGAGTCGAGATCGGTGAACGACCGGCGGGCTGATCCCGGGGCCGCGCCCGACGAGACCAGGGACTGGACCTCGGACAGTAGCGGCCGGCGACCGGTCACCGTGACGGTGACGCAGGTACCCGGAACCGGAATATCCCGCGTGCTGACGAACAGCCCGGACGGATCGGCCAGCTCGTCGATGCCCTCTTCATGCATCTCGAAGCAACCGACCTCGTCAGTGGCGCCGAAGCGGTTCTTGATCGCCCGCAACATACGCAGCGAGGTGTGCCGGTCGCCCTCGAAGTAGAGGACGACATCAACCAGGTGTTCCAGCGCGCGTGGGCCGGCGATCGAACCGTCCTTGGTGACATGCCCTACTAGGACGGTGGCTATGCCGCGTTCCTTGGCGACAGAGCTGATCGCGGCGGTGACCGCACGGATCTGCGGCACGCCGCCCACGCCGCCGTCGACCGACGAAGACGCGATGGTCTGCACCGAATCGAGGATCAACAGGCCCGGCTTCACCTCGTCGAGGTGGGCCAATACCGCCCCGAGGTCGTTCTCGGCGGCCAGGAAGAAGTCCGAATGCATCGTGTGGGTGCGATGTGCCCGGGCCCGGACCTGAGCGGTGGATTCCTCGCCGGTGATCAGTAGCGCCGGCAACCCGCCGAGCTGAGCGAACTTCTGGCCGACCTCGAGCAGCAGGGTGGATTTTCCGACCCCCGGCTCACCGGCGAGTAAGAGCACTGAACCCGGAACCAGCCCACCCCCGAGCACCCGGTCCAGTTCGGCGATACCGGTCGCCTTGGCCCGGGCCACGGCCGGATCGACCCGGCTTATGGGCTGGGCGGATTCCCGCGGCGTCACCGGTGCCGGGATGCTCAGGGCCGCGGCCCGCACGCCCGCTTCGGTCATGGTGCCCCAGGCTTGGCATTCCGGGCATCGGCCGACCCAGCGCACCGCGGTCATGCCGCATTCGGTGCAGGCGTAGCTGCTGCTCGCGCGCTTGGCAGTTTTGCCCGTCGGCTTGGTCACCACTCAGACGCTACCGGCCGGTTCCGACAAATTCGGCCGCCGAACTGAGCGAAGCGCCGATCAGCCGCCGGTGGGCGAGACGTCCACGGTGGGAGCCGAAGGGGCGCCCGAGGTCAGCTTCACCGGCAGGGCAGCGGTGATGGTGGCTCCGCTGGCGAAGGTGAAGGTGACCTGCACGGTCTGCGAGGTGAACAACTGCTTGCTCAAGTGCTGGAGGATGATCGTCGGACCGATGGCGCTGTAGCCGACCGGGACACTGGAGTTGGCCGGGATCGGGATCGGCACGCTGGTCGCGGCCGCTGACGGCGCAGCTGAGCCGGACGCCGAGCCTGAGGTGGATGCTGACCCGGTGGCAGACGCGCTGCCTGAGGCCGACGGCGAGGCGGACTCGGACGCCGAAGTGGACGTGCTGCTGGTGCCGGGCGGCCCGGTGAGGGTGAGCAGAGCGGATGCTGAGGCGTCACTGCTGACGGCGGTGAGCTTGTCGTCCGCGGTGCCGTTGTTCACCAGATAGAGCTGGAGCGGGGCGTCGCTGCCGACGGGGTAACTCGTGCCGGTCTCCGGTGTGGCCACCCCCGCATCGCGGATACCGAGCGTCGCCGAATCGGCGCTGACGCCGTCGATGGCCGGTTTCTGTTCAACGGTCTGGGCATCCTTACCGGCAGCGCAGCCGGCGAGCAGGACGACACCGCTGGCAGCTGCCGCGATACCCACCAGGACCCGCTGGGCCCCGGTCAGGCGGAATGCACCGGCACGCCGTAGGCCGTGCCGGGTGCTGCACTGTGAGCGGCCTTCTGTGCGGCGCTGTGTTTCGCTCACCACGGTCATTCCTCCACCCACGTCGACTCTTGCTCACTCGACCTGTACCGCGCCGAGCGCGCGACCCCGGGCGGGGTGACGGGCTTCGGCGGCGGGACATCGAGGTGATCCCACCGAACGGCGACAGCCTAGCGATCGGCGGTACAGGTCCCGGTCGGCGGGTGGCGGCGGGCCCTTTGCGGGCGGATGACGTTCGGCACCGCCGGTGGCTATCACAGTCGCGCAAGTGAACAAAAGATCAAGGCATCTGGGCGTGTCGCCTTCCGTGTTACCCTTGATATCAGCGAAAGGGGTTGCCTCTATGACGTTCGAGGTCGGCGAGACCGTCGTTTATCCGCATCACGGTGCTGCCAAAATTGAGGCAATCGAGACTCGCATCATCAAGGGTGAAGAGCGTATTTACCTTGTTCTGAAGGTTCAGCAGGGTGACCTCACCGTGCGTGTTCCCGCAGACAATGCCGAGATCGTCGGCGTTCGCGATGTCGTGGGCCAAGAAGGCCTGGACCGCGTGTTCGAGGTACTGCGCGCTCCGCACACCGAGGAGCCCACCAACTGGTCGCGTCGCTACAAGGCGAACGGCGAGAAGCTGGCCTCCGGTGATGTGAACAAGGTTGCTGAAGTTGTGCGCGATTTGTGGCGACGCGAGAAAGACCGTGGATTGTCCGCGGGAGAAAAGCGTATGTTGGCCAAGGCACGTCAAATCCTGGTAAGTGAATTGGCTTTGGCGGAAGGCACAAACGAGGACAAGGCCGAATTGGTCTTGGACGAGGTGCTTGCCGAGGCCGTCGCGTAATTTTCCGCGCACTTTTCCTCGATCATCGGGATTTGCGAGATGAGTGTTGCCGCCATTGTGGTGGCCGCCGGATCCGGTGAGCGTCTAGGCGCTGGCACTGCTAAGGCTTTGGTTCTGCTCAACGGCCGCCCACTTTTCGAGTGGGCGGCTGTTGCCATGTCCCGCCATCCCCGGGTGGACTCGGTGGTCGTCGTAACACCGCGGTCAGCCCGGGAAACCATCCAGCGGGTCCTCGGTCCCGAGGTCACGGTGGTCGTGGGTGGGAGCACCCGGCAGCAGTCCGTCCTGCTCGGTCTGGCTGCGGCTAATCCGGCGGCTGAGTTCGTCCTGGTGCACGATGCCGCTCGGCCGCTGGTTCCGGCCGGGGTCATCTCCGCGGTCCTGGACGGATTACTCGCCGGTGCCCGCGGCGTCGTCCCGGTGCTGCCGGTGACCGACACCATCAAGCGCGTGGACGAGCGGGGGACGGTCACCGCAACCATCGATCGGAGCGACCTGCGGGCGGTTCAGACGCCGCAAGGTTTCCAGCGGTCGATCCTCGATACCGCACATGCCCAGGCGCCGGAGCTGGGCAGCGCGGGGGCGACCGACGACGCCGGGTTGCTGGAGGCGATGGGTTTGGACATCATGACGGTTCCCGGCTCGGAGTTCTTGTTCAAGATCACCACGCCGCACGACCTGTTGGTCGCCGAGGTATTAGCCGCGTCGTTTGCCGCCTCGTCAGCCGCCTCGTCAGCCGCATCGTCGGACATCTTGCGATGACGCCGTTGTACCGGGTCGGCCTCGGCGTGGACGTGCATCCGATCGAGGTCGGGCGACCGTGCTGGATCGCTGGGCTGCACTGGCCCGGTATCGACGGCTGCGCCGGTCACTCGGACGGTGACGTGGTCTGCCATGCCGCCTGCGATGCGCTGCTGTCAGCGGCCGGTCTGGGTGACCTCGGTACGGTCTTCGGCGTCGACGATCCTCGCTGGGCCGGCGCCTCCGGCGGTGAGCTACTCGTCGAGGTGGTCCAGCGGCTGGCGACCGCCGGCTGGACCACCGGCAACGTGTCGGTGCAGTTGATCGGCAACCAGCCGAAGCTGGCTGCGCGCCGGGCCGAGGCCGAGGAGCGGCTCACCGGTCTGGTCGGCGCGCCGGTGAGCCTGTCGGCCACGACGACCGACGGCCTGGGCCTGATCGGTCGTGGCGAGGGCATCGCAGCCATGGCGACCGCCCTGATCAGTCGCCTCCTTGGGTGATCCACTCGCGTTTTCTGGGTGCGACAGCCGCTGAAGGTGCGAGAGCCCCCGAAGGTGCGAGAGCCCCCGAAGGTGCGAGAGTCCCTGAAGGTGCGAGCTGATCACTCAGCTGAGCGCCTGCGCGAGATCGGACCAGAGATCCTCGACATGCTCGATCCCGACGGAGAACCGGACGAGTTCGGCCGGAGTGCCCTGCGACACCTCGCCGGGATAGGCACCACGTCGTTCGATCAACGACTCGACGCCACCGAGACTGGTCGCGTGGGTGATGAGCTCGACGCGACGACATAGGTCATCGGCGCGCTGGACGGAGTCGGTGGTGAAGGAGAGCACGGCACCGTGATGGCCGAGCAGCTTCGCGACCAGGTCGGCCTGTGGATGGTCGGCGAAGCCCAGGTAGTGCACGCCGGTCACTGCGGGGTGCTCGCGGAGGCGCCCGGCCAACACGGCGGTGTTCGCGCATGCCCGCTCCATGCGTACCGCGAGAGTGCGTAGGCCGCGCAGCGCGAGGTAGGACTCCAGCGCTCCGGGGATGGCGCCGGTGAGGTTACGGCGGGTCGCGATCCGTTGTGCGAGGTCGCGATCCCTGGCGACCAGCACCCCGGAGATCACATCGCTGTGGCCGGCGAGCCACTTGGTCGCCGAGTGCATCACGACATCCGCGCCGTGGTCCAAGGGACGCAGCCCCAGCGGAGTGGCCAGCGTGGCATCGACGACCGTGCGGACGCCGCGGGCCCGGGCCTCGGTGGCCAGAGCGGGCAGATCGGCGACCGTCAGCATCGGGTTGGTTGGCAGCTCCAGCCACAGCAGTGCTGCGCCGTCCAGGGCGGTGATCACCGTGTCGGTGTCGGTGGTGTCCACCGGACGCAGGCTCAGCCGGCCCAGCTCGACCTGGGCGTCGAACAGGGTGCGGTGGTGGTTGTAGAAGGACGTCGGCAGGACGAGCACCGAGCCGGTGGGCAGGCTCTCGATGAGTGCTGACGAGGCCGCCATACCGGACGCGAACGAGGTGGCCAGGCCGCCCTCGAGTGCACCGATCGCGTCCTCGAACGCGGCCGAGGTGTCGTTGCCCGCCCGGGCGTAGCCGCGAGGGCCGCCGGCGTGATAGGTCGCGGTGAGCACCACCGGCTGGTTGACCGGGACGTCCGGCCCGGGCGCTGGACGTCCGGCACTCACGACGAGCGATTCGGGGTGCAGACCGGCGTTCAGGTGCCTGCCCGCCGTGCGGGTGCCTGCGCTGCCGTCCTCGCTCGGGATGTCGTCCATGTCGTTGAAACTAGTCGGTCGTGTGTCGGGTGTAGCAGGATCGGGGTATGACCCTTCCTAAGACTGCGTCCCTGCCTGCCAAAGCCAAGGAACTGCTCGATGCCGCGAATTTCGTCGTGGTGGCGACGTCCAATACGGACGGTTCGCCGCAGACCTCGGTGCTGTGGGCAACCTACGACGGCAACGAGCTGCTGCTGTCCACCCTTCAGGGCCGCAAGAAGGAGACCAACTGGCTGCGGGACCCGCGTACCAGCGTCCTGATCCTGGACAAGGACAACCCGTACGGCTATATCGAGGTGCGCGGGACGGTCTCCATGACCACCGAGAAAGGCCCGGAGCTCATCGAGCGGTTGTCCCAGATCTACACGGGGCAGACGTACACCGGCGACGACGGTACCGACAACGTGCGCGTCGTCGTCCGGGTGACGCCCAGCCGAGTGATCCAGCGCTACTGATTTCGGCGGTGGCGCGGCAAGCTCCCGCGATTCCGTAGGATTGCCCGGTGACGCTCAGGTTCTACGACTCCGAAACCAGGACGGTGCGGGAGTTCATCCCGCTCGAACCCGGTAAGGCGTCGATCTACCTCTGTGGTGCGACCGTGCAGGCCGCACCACACATCGGGCATCTTCGTTCCGGGTTGAACTTCGACATCCTGCGGCGCTGGCTGACCTACCGCGGCTACCAGGTGACGTTCGTCCGCAACGTGACCGATATCGACGACAAGATCATCGCCAAGTCTGCCGAAGCCGGACGCCCGTGGTGGGCGCATGCCGCGATGTACGAGGCCGCGTTCCGCGAGGGCTACGAGATCCTGGGCTGCCTGCCACCCACCATCGAGCCGCGAGCCACCGGCCACGTGACCGAGATGATCACCTTGATGGAGCGGCTGATCGAGCGCGGGCATGCCTACGCCGCGGACGGCGATGTCTACTTCGACGTGAAGTCATGGCCCTCCTACGGAGAGCTGTCCGGTCAGAAGATCGACGCGATGCAGCCCGCCGGTGATTCGGCCGGCGACGCCCGCAAGCGCGATCCACGGGACTTTGCGCTGTGGAAATCGGCTAAACCGGGTGAGCCGGCGTGGCCCACGCCCTGGGGAGACGGTCGCCCGGGTTGGCACCTGGAGTGCTCAGCGATGGCCGGCAAGTACCTGGGGCCGGCCTTCGACATCCACGGCGGCGGGCTCGATCTGATCTTTCCGCACCACGAGAACGAGATCGCCCAATCCAAGGCGGCCGGCGACGAGTTCGCCCGGTACTGGATGCACAATGGCTGGGTCACCCTGGCGGGCGAGAAGATGTCGAAGTCGTTGGGCAATACGGTGCTGGTCAGCGAGATGGCCAAGCAGTGGCGTCCGGTCGAGTTGCGCTATTACCTCGGTGCCGCGCATTACCGTTCGGCCATCGAGTACTCCCCGGAGGCCCTGAACGAGGCTGCCGTCGCGTACGGACGGATCGAGCGCTTCGTACTGCATGCCATCGAGAGCCTGGGCTCGACCGACCCTGACGTGCAGACCAGGCTGCCGGACGAGTTCACGGCCGCCATGGACAACGACCTCTCCGTTCCGGCGGCCCTCGCGGTGCTGCACGCCTCCCTGAGGGCTGGCAACAACGCCCTCGAGTCCGGTGACAAGGAAGAGACCTTCGCCCGGCTTTCCGAGGTGTTGTCCATGACCGAGGTGCTCGGCCTCAATCCGCTGCGCTGGCGCGATGAGAACGGCGAGTCCGAGCAGCTCACCGAGACCGTGGATCACCTCGTCCGGCTGGCTCTGCAGCAGCGACAGGCCGCGCGCCAGCGCAAGGATTATGCCGCCGGTGACGCGATTCGCGATTCACTGGCCGCGGCGGGTGTGCTCGTCGAGGACACCCCGGCTGGACCCCGATGGAAGTTGGATCACTGATGGCAGGCAATTCATCCCGCAAGGGCGCGGTGCGCAAGCAGAAGAAGGGAGCGACCGTCGGCTCGGGAGGCAAGCGCGTCCGGGCCCTGACCGGTAAGGGCCCGACGCCGAAGGCCAGCGAGCGTAAGGGTCATCCCGCTGCGCGCCGGGCCGCGTCAGCCGAGCGCCGGGCCGCCGAGGGACCACGTCGCCGGGGTGCTCCGGGCAAGAACTCCGATGCCCCGGAACTGCTGGTGGGACGCAATCCGGTCGCTGAGGCGCTGCGGGCGGAGATCCCGGCCAAGGCCCTTTACGTCGCGGTCGGCATCGAGTCCGACGAGCGGGTGACCGATGCCATCAAGCTCGCAGCGGACCGCGGCCTGCCGATCCTGGAAGTGAGCCGGGCTGAGCTCGACCGGCGGACCGGTGGGATCCTGCATCAGGGGATTGCCCTGCAGATTCCGGCGTTCCAGTACGACGAGCTGCCCGATCTGCTGGATCTGGTGGCCCAATCCACCACCACGCCTTTGCTGGTGGCCCTGGACGGGGTCACCGATCCGCGCAACCTCGGCGCCATCATCCGGTCCGCGGTGGCCTTCGGGGCTCAGGGCATCATCGTCCCGACCCGTCGTTCGGCCGGTGTGACCGCCACCGCCTGGCGGACCTCGGCCGGCACCGCCGCACATATCCCGGTGGCTCAGGTCAACAACCTCGTGCGGGCGCTGAAGGACTGCCAGAAGGCCGGGTTGTCGGTGGCCGGTCTGGATGCCGACGGGGAAACCACCCTCGACGAATTGCCCTTCGCTGCCGACCCGTTGGTGATCGTGGTCGGGTCGGAGGGTCGCGGTCTGTCCCGGTTGGTCGGTGAGACCTGTGATGTCACCGTCTCGATTCCGATGTCCGCACAAGCGGAATCGCTCAATGCCTCGGTGGCTGCCGCGGTCACGCTGGCCGAGGTGGCTCGAATCCGCCGGCTGTCCTGACGGAACATCAGGTCCGCGGGTTGGCTCCGCGGGGATGAGTTACGCGGGGCTGAGTTACGCGGGGCCGAGTTACGCGGGGCTGAGTTACGCGATCTGGTGTCGAGTTACGCGACCCGCACCGCTCAGTTACGCGATCTGGTGTCGGGTTACTTCAGCCATGGCGTGACTGGGCCAGTTTCGGGTAACTCAGCCAACGGGGCGGGCTTGGCAGCCGGCTCAGCATCGAGTGGGACAAGTTGTCAACGCCGGTTGAATATGAACCCCTGTGCGCCGAGGCGGGTTCTACTCAACGTCGCAACACGGACGGATTGTTGGAGGCTAGCAGCGCTCCGAACAGTTCGGCCGGTGCGCGATCGTGCAGGACGAGTCGCGGGCGCTTGTTGAGCTCGTTCTCGACCGCCAGCAGATGTCGCGGTGAGTGGATGCTCAGGTCGGTGCCTTTCGGGAAGTAGTCGCGCAGCAGC
>JAVEEN010000023.1 GCA_030840445.1 Pseudonocardiales bacterium | reverse complement strand
AGGGCGGGAGCAGACCGACCTTGTCGTAATGACGAAGAGTCCGCGAACTCACCCCAGACATCCGAGCTAGTTCCACGATCGACCAGGACACCCTTGCCTCCAGCCTCGATGACACTTGACCGGTCCGACCGGCACGGACGACGCTAAACATTGACGCAGCGTGAAGGTCAAGCACCCAAGGTCGCATGGTGCGGTTCTCGTGGAACGAGATGCTCTCGTTGTCCTAGCCTCAACGTCCGCGTCAAGATCGCGCAGGAAGACGCAAGGACATCGGCATGATCCATCGCCAGATCAGGTTGCACGGAGTGGCTCGGTTTCCAGGCCACACTGCATCCCCCAACGTCTGTTGATCTTCGTCAGTCAAGCAACCAAACCGCTACATCCGGATCCGACCTATCGAGCCTCGTTGAAATACCGGATCCATCTGAAGAACCGCGACAAGCCCTTCGACGCTGCGACCGTAGGCCCCAGCGAAGTCATCACCCTTGTGTGCGAGAACAACTCGGCCGAGACTGTCCTGTCCTACGGCGCGCTGACCGACACCAACCAGTACTCCAGGGTCGCTCCCGAGAAACCGGCGACACAACCGTCCAAGCGCTGACGAGGCTGCGAACAGTCTGGGACCGTGCCCGCGCGCCGCGAACTAGGGCACCCGTGAGTAAGTGGATGCTGATCTTCCTGCCTACGATCCCGGACCCGATCCTCCGGACGACCCTCGCGGCGAACAGTTGGACCGCGCTCGCCGTCCGGTTGGGAGTGCGCCGCGGGTAACCCGCGTGCGCCACGGGCAACGTCGCGAGATGTCAGCTCGGGCTGGGCGAACGTCATTCCGACCTGAGGGCCTGGGCCACTTGGGTGCGCGCAGCCAGTCGGGCCGGGATCAGCGCGAGCAGGATTGCGAGAACGACCGCCGCCGGCAGGACCAGCGCGATGCTCAGTGGGTAGACGACCGATGGATGGACGCCGGCCTGGTCGGCAACCGATCGCCAGGTCCATCGACCGAGGACCATGCCGAGCGGCACGCCGATCAGGCCGGCACAGACGGCCAGCGTGCTCGCCTGCCACGCGACGACTCCGGCGAGCTGGCCTTGGGCGAATCCGAGCGCCTTGAGGATGGCGAAGTCACGCCGGCGTCGCCGGATAGAGGTCAGCAGGGTGTGGCCGAGAGCCCCGGCCGCGAGCGCTACCAGCAAGGCGCTCATCACCAGCGGGATCGTGGCGATCCCGCCGAGGGCCTCGACCTGCGTTGTCCGGGTGGCTGGGTAGACGAACGCCAAAGGCAGTTGGCGCGACAGTCTGGCGCTTGCCGCATCCGCGTCCACTCCGGCCTTGAAGCGGATCAGGAAGGGCTGGGGCTCCCCGGGATGGAGGCGATCATAAGCACTGGGGCTGATGATTACGCTGTCGCCCGGTTTCGTCTGCGCGAACGGTGGCGGGGGGATGACGGCCTGGCCCACGATCGCCATCCGGAGGCGGGTCTGGCGGCCCTGCTCGTCCCGGGGGGTGGCGACGTCGATGGTGCTACCGATCCTGATGTGCGCTTCGCGCATCACCTCGGGCCCGACGGCGATTTCGGCTTCACCGACCGGCGCCCGGCCGGCGACAATAGGAGGCATTAACGAGGGGTCACCGTGGAAAGAGAAGGCGAGCAACTGACGGCCGCCGATCTCGACGTCGGAATACCCGCCACGGCTGACGACAGCGACATTCGGGTCGTTCTGAATGACGACGCTGGCCTTGGCCAATTCCGCAAGGGTGCCAGGGGTGAGAAAGGCGTCCCAGGCGTAGCCCGACAGGCGCGGAGTGTGGAGCAGACGACCAAGACTGGCTCCGACCACGACAGATGCCACCAACGCCACCACGGCGACAGCGGATCCGAGCGCAGCCGAACGGACCGGCACCGCCGCGTTGCCGCGACCGGTCTGCAGAGCCATCCGAACACCCACCGCGGCAGCGACCGAACGCGATACCCGCGCCAGCGCAGCGGCCACCCTCGACGGATGTTCGCCCGTCATCGCGCTGGGCCCGCTGCGCGCTGCCCCGGCGGCCAGCCACGCCGGGACAGCACCCGCCGCGACCAACCCCACCACCGTGGCGAGAACGCCCAGGACCCAGACCAACGGGTCCGCCGCAAACCCGGGCGTCGGCTCTGCCACGCGGGCCAATCCGATAGGCGTCCACCAGGAAAGCAGCCACGCCACCGGTACCGCCAGCGCGGCGCCCAACGTGGCCACTACCGCCACTCGCACCATGCCGAGCCCGAACAGTTGCGTTGGCGACATCCCGAGCGCGCGAAGGATCGCGTGGTCGGTCGAGTCAAGAGAGACCTGCCGGGCCAACGACTGCCCTAACGTTGCCAACGCCGTGACGGCAACGAGCCCAGCCAGCGCCCACAGGGCGAGCACCGAGAAGCGGATGGATCGCTGGACGCCAACTGTCTGATCCCCCGCGAACTGCAGGTTGGCGCGTCCGAGCCCGGCACTTCGAAGGTCGCGGAGAAACCCGGGCACGTCCGCGTCACCGTGGCGCAGCCGCAAAAGCAGGGTAGGGTCGCCCACCGGGCGGACACCGAAACGGTGCATGAATGCCGGACTCGTGAAGAGCTGGCCCAGGGGTGTGACACCGAGGGCGGGAAACATCCCGGGGGCCGCGACGAGGCCAACGATCCGAACCGATTCACTCGCGCCATGACGGTCGGTTGCCTCTCCGAGATCGAGCCGGATCAGGCTGCCGACGTGCACGCGCAACCTGGCGGCTGTGGAGAAGTCGATCACCGCCTGTCCGCTTGCCCGCGGATCGAAAAGTCGCCTGGTGACAACCTTGAACCGGTTCATCGTCAGCCCAAACCGGCCCCGCAAGTCCACTTGGGGCAGCAACTCCGGGGGCTTCACGGTCCGCCCGGAGGGCAGCACCGCTGCCTCCGTGAGGACGTCGAGCCTCGACCACTCTGCGACCTGCGGCAGTCGCGCGATCCGCGCCAGCCCCTGCGGCGGATCGGCCTTGCCCGAAAACCCGGAAGTGGCAACGTCAAACGAACGTTGATCCGAGACCAACCGGGGGTAGGCGGTCTCAGTCCGCCGCGCTCCAGCGGCTGCGGCAATCACAGCTCCGGCGGTCAGCGCGACCAGCACGACGAGCACCATCCAGGCGCGGCCACCGGAACGGAACACCCAACACGACCGCACCCATACGGCCCTCACCCTCGCGCGCCCCCGAACCCCATGGCCGCTCCCACTCGGTTACTGCGTTCACTCTGCCCCGCTGCCAGGCGTACCGAGATGACACGCCCCGAGCCGAGCGACTCGGTGGTCACCGGACGCACGTTCGCTGCCGCCGCCCACGCTGCGGATGGCTGAAGCCGCCTCCCGAACGACGACAGGACCGTGCCCCTCGCCCTGCACCCCGCGATCCGCCGCGTTGGGATTCGTTG
>JAVEEN010000348.1 GCA_030840445.1 Pseudonocardiales bacterium | reverse complement strand
TCAGAGAAACCATGCCGGCACGCAGTAGTCCGCTGATTCGCACTACACCGCCCAGCCACCAAGCGGCCAGTATCAGCACCCCGAATCGCCAACAAGGAATCACCCGAACAGCCCACAAGAAACGTCCGGTGATTACCTCCAGGGCCAGCAGAGGGACAGCTGACCAACTGCAATGCGCATCAGTTCCGAAGATTCTTCTTATTGCGTAGTACAGAATGGATTCCGTACTACAGTATGGCTATGGCCAGAAACCCGGTTGCTGATGTACCCCGCAACGTCATCGTGCAGCTTCGGTTGACGCCTTCCGAGGTCCAACGGATCGATCAGCAGCGGAACAACACGAGCCGGTCCGCCTACCTTCGCTCGCTTATCCCAGGAGAAGACTCAGTTTCCATCGAGCCGCCTGACATCGACGTGGCGGCTGTGGTCGAGGAGCCAATGCTCAAGCCGTCCGGACGGCATTTTCATAGCCCCGGCGAATTGATCGGCACGACGACTAGCAATGGTCGGGAGATGAGGCGGCATCTGTGCGCGGACCCGGAGTGCACGACGATCCTGGAACGGTGAGGCTCAACCTTCCGAGATGCGGGGGAGTCGTTCCGGATCGGCCAACGCGCGGTTTCAGCCGAAGTCGACGGTGCCCGGCGGCGTCCAGGTGAGTGCGGCATGCAGCAGGGCCTGGGCCGACCAGGACATGATGGCGACAGCCTCCTCGCGGGTGAGCGATGCGACGTCGGTCAGCCAGGCGAGGGCCTCAATGCCGACCGCACTGCGGATTGCCAGCACCAGACGGTGTATCTCCTCCTCGGCCAGCTGCTCGTGCAGGGGAGCGAGGGCTTCCTCGATCCAGGCGATCGCCCTGCCCTGCCGCAGCGGCAGTGCGGCCCGTTCGACGGGATCGGCTTCCAGTGAGAGCCGCAGCATGGTGCGTTGCTGGGCCTCGGTTTCGACGATGAGGTGCGTGAAGGCTCGGATGACCACCTCCAAACGCACCGCCGGATCCTCAGGCGGATTCGTAGGGAGCATCGAGGCCGCGCCGGTCTCCGGATGGGCCGCGATGAGCAGCGCCCGCTGATTGGGGAAGTACCGGTAGGCGGCGGTGCGAGAGATGCCAGACTCGGTGGCCGCTTGCTCGACCGTCGGGGTGATACCTGACGCCACCAGCTGACGTGCGGCAGCGACCAGGGCGGCGCGAGTGCGCTGCTTCTGCTCGGTGCGTCCGCTGACTTCGTAGGAGGTTGACATTCTGCTGATGGTACTGGAGTCTCGTCATGGTACTTAGATCCCATGAAGAGCCTGGTGGAGAGGCGGCACCCATGACGACGGTGGGCACTCCCGTTCCGATCATCCGGAGCGAGGACGAGGGGGAGCAACGCTGGTTCTACGGCGGCGGCGTGCACACATGGAAGGCCACGTCGGAGGAGACAGGCGGCGCCTTCCTACTGTTCGAGGACCGCATGGAGCAAGGGAAGATGACGCCGCTGCACACCCATCCAGATTCCGACGAAACCATGTACGTGCTCGGGGGCGAGATCCTGATGCACATGGACGGCCAGGATTACCGGGTCGCAGCCGGCGGACTCGCGGTCGCCCCCCGTGGGGTGCCGCACGCTTTCCTCGTGCTGTCCGAGGTGGCGCGGCTTCTCTGCCTGCACACGCCAGGTTGTTGCGAGGCGTTCTATTGGGATGCGAGCGAGCCCGTCAGCGCCGATCGACCGGCCTCCGGCTCCGTCGACTTCGCCCGGGTCCAGGCATCGGCCATACAGAACGGTGGAATTGAAATCCTTGGGCCGCCCCCGTTCGCTCAGCGCTGACGGCTCGCGACCTGGCTGAGGGCGCGCCACCTGACCTCGGTCACGTCCGTTATCGGCCGCTCCTCGACTCCGGTTCCCGCACTAGCCTAGGGAGCATGCGCAACTTCACGGTCACACCAGACGTGCGCGACTACGCCGTCAGCCACGGCAGCTGGTTGCCCGACGATGTCATTCGCCAGTTGCAAAAGGAAACCGAGGAGTTGGGCAGCGTCGCCGGCATGCAAATCGGCGATGACCAGGGCCAGTTCCTGACGATGATGGCACGGCTCGTCCAGGCGCGCCGATCAGTTGAAGTGGGGACGTTCACGGGCTACTCGAGTTTGTGCATCGCGCGCGGCCTGGTCGACGGCGGTTCACTGCTGTGCTGCGATGTCAGCGAGGAGTGGACGGCCATCGCCAAGCGAGCCTGGGAACGTGCCGGACTGACTGACCGAATCCAGTTGCGTCTCGATCCGGCCATCAAGACGTTACGATCGCTGCCCACGGATGCCGACATCGATCTGGTCTTTATCGACGCTGACAAGCCCGGCTACATCTCTTACTGGGACGAGCTGGTTCCGCGCGTACGCCAAGGCGGCGTTCTGCTGGCGGACAACGTGTTGTGGAGCGGGGACATCGTCGAGGACAGTATCGACGACCCGAACGCTGTGGCTCTTCGGGCGTTCAATGACAGGGTCGCTGCCGATCACCGGGTCGAGGTCGTCGTGCTGCCGGCATTCGACGGGCTCACCATCGCGCGCAAGCGCTGACCTGCGCTCGGTACTGGCGAGCAAGCCCAAGGCGTGGCAACGTCGCATGAGTTGAGTTCGACACTGTTCCGTCAGAAGGAGGAGTTATGACCAACGCCGTACATGCATCCGAGGCAGGCCAGATCGATATCGGTGGGGACCTCACCGTGAACCGCCTTGGTTTCGGCGCGATGCGCCTTACCGGCCCAGGCATCTGGGGGCCACCAGCGGATCTGGACGTTGCCCGGGCCGTGCTTCGGCGGGCAGTCGAACTGGAAGTGAACTTCATCGACACGGCCGACTCGTACGGGCCGCACGTGAGCGAAACCCTGATCGCCGAGGCGCTGTACCCGTACCCGGAGGACTTGGTGATAGCGACGAAGGGTGGCCTTGAACGCACCGGACCGAATCAGTGGCCCGTCAATGGCCGCCCGGAGCACCTGAAGTCGGCCTGCGATGGGAGCCTGCAACGGTTGCGGCTCGAGCAGATCCCGCTGTATCAGCTGCATCGGCCGGACCCGCGCGTCCCGTACGGGGAGTCGGTAGGCGCGCTGGTGGAGTTGAAAGAGCAGGGCAAAATCCGGCACATCGGAGTGTCGAACGTCAACGAGGAGCAGCTTCGCACGGCCCAGGCACTCACGCCGGTCGTGTCGATCCAGAACCGGTACAACCTCAAAGACCGTGCCTCGGAAACGCTGATCGACCTGTGCGAGCAGGAGTCCCTGGTGTTCCTGCCCTGGGCACCTATCCAGCAAGCCGGGGACAACGCCACCATCGCCGAAATCGCGAACCGTCGCGGCATTACCACAACCCAGGTCGTGCTCGCCTGGCTGCTCGCGCGGTCACCGGCCATCCTGCCGATTCCCGGGACCGGATCGGTTGAGCACGTCGAGGCGAACGTCGCCGCCGCGGGTATCCAC
>JAVEEN010000321.1 GCA_030840445.1 Pseudonocardiales bacterium | reverse complement strand
GAAAGGCCAGCGAGGCAGCGAGTGGTGATTGAGCATCGCAGCGAGCGCCAGCGAGCGAGGAGCGGCGCGAATGGCTGGCAGGGTGAGTGAGCATCGCAGCGAGCGCCAGCGAGCGAGGAGCGGAGCGAATGGCTGGCAGGGTGAGTGAGCATCGCAGCGAGCGCCAGCGAGCGAGGAGCGGAGCGAATGGCAAGCCAGTGAAAATTCCCAGGATTGTGATCGCGGCGGCCGGTAGCGGCCAGGGCAAGACCTCGATCGCCACCGGCCTGCTCGCGGCCCTGCACGGCCGTGGTCTGACCGTCTCGGGCCACAAGGTCGGGCCCGACTACATCGACCCCGGCTATCACGGACTGGCCGCGGGACGCCCAGGCCGCAATCTCGATCCGTGGCTGGTCGGCGAGGAACGGATCCGCCCGCTGTTCCTACATGGCGCAACGACCCCGACACCTGCCGATTTCGCTGTGATAGAAGGCGTCATGGGCCTGTTCGATGGAGCGGTCGGACACGGCTCGTTCGCCTCGACGGCGCATGTTGCGTCGCTGCTTCAGGCTCCCGTCGTCCTGGTGGTAGACGGCGCCGCGGTGAGCCGGTCAGCCGCGGCACTCGTCCATGGCTTCGCCACCTTCGACCCATCGGTGCGACTGGGCGGGGTGATTCTCAACCGGGTCGGCTCCGACCGGCACGAGGAGATTCTGATCGACGCCATGGCCGAGGTCGGCGTTCCCGTGCTCGGAGTGGTGCGCCGCCAAGAGCGACTGATCACACCATCGAGGCATCTGGGGCTGATCCCCGCGGCCGAACGGGCCACCGAAGCGGTCGAAACCGTGGCGGCTCTGGGCGAGGTAGTCGGCAATGGCCTGGATCTGGACGCGTTGGTCCAGCTCGCCTCGACCGCTCCGGACCTAACCGATGACCAAGGCTTTATAGGCGACGAACGGGAACAATCTGCATCGCGATTCCCCGGCCGGCGTCCGGTGATCGCGGTCGCCGGTGGCGCGGCCTTCACGTTCGGCTATGCCGAGACGGTCGAATTGCTCACCCACGCCGGGGCGGACGTGGTTCGCTTCGACCCGGTCCACGATGAGCGACTGCCCGCCGGCGCCGTCGGCCTGGTCATCGGGGGTGGCTTTCCCGAGGTCTATGCGCGGCCCTTATCGGAAAATATCGAATTAGGCGCAGACGTGCGTCGACTTGCTCAGATCGGGGCTCCCATCGCCGCGGAGTGCGCCGGGCTGCTTTATCTGAGCAGGTCCCTGGACGGCCACCCGATGGTCGGGGTGATCGAAGCGGACGCCGTAATGGGCCCCCGCCTGACCCTCGGATACCGGGAAGCCGTCGCCCTGACCGATTCGGTCCTCGCGGTCGCCGGAACGCGGGTACGCGGTCATGAGTTCCACCGAACGGTCTGCCGGCCCGGTTCGGGCCCGCAGCCGGCCTGGCAATGGCAGGGGCAGTCGCCCGAGGGATTCGTATCCGGCAACCTGCACGCTTCCTACCTGCACCTGCACTGGGCCGGATTACCCGGAGCCGCCCGGCGATTCGTCGACGCCTCGATAGCGGTCCAGGCGACAGTTCACGATTCCACTGCACCGTCCCCACTGGTCGACATGTGAAAGAGGTCCAGCCATGACCGAGGCACCGAGCCCGAAGCCCGAAGCGCAGAGCCCGCTGTCCGAAGCGATTGCCGCGACGGTGGCCGAAGTGTCCGGCCTCGATAGCGACGCCGTATCCACGGCGCGGCAGCGGCAAGATTCCTTGACAAAGCCTCGCGGTTCACTGGGCGTGCTGGAGGACCTCTCGGTTCAGCTGAGCGGATTGGCCGGTCGCTGCCCGCCGCCGCTGCCTGACAAGGCCACCATCGCGGTCTTCGCCGCCGACCATGGGGTTCATGCCCAAGGGGTCACGCCATGGCCGCAGGAGGTCACCGCGCAGATGGTCGGGAACTTCCTCGCCGGCGGTGCGGTCATCAATGCGATCGCCGCTGAGGTCGACGCCAAGGTTGTGGTCATCGATATCGGGGTGGCCGCCGAACTCGACGATCACCCGATGTTGCTGGCCCACAAGGTCCGGGCCGGCACCGCCGACATGACCGAGGCAGCGGCGATGTCACGGGCCGAGGTCATCCAGGCCGTGGAGACCGGTATATCGGTCGCGCGGCGGCTCGTGTCCGACGGCGCGCAATGCCTTGTCACCGGCGATATGGGCATCGCCAATACCACCGCATCGGCAGCCCTCATCGCGGTATTCACCGGTACCGATCCCGCCCTCGTCACTGGCCGCGGCACGGGGATCGACAGTGCCACGCTCGACATCAAGGTCGAGGTCATCAGGCGTGCGCTCGCTCTTCACCAGCCCGACCCCGCAGATCCGATCGGTGTGCTCAGCGCGATCGGTGGCCTCGAACACGCCGGACTGGCCGGGTTCCTGCTAGGCGCGGCGGCCTTGCGGATACCGGTGATCCTCGACGGGGTCATCGCCGCCGCAGCAGCTCTGTGCGCACATGCCCTGGCCGCCGACAGCGTCGCCGCCATGATCGCCGGACATCGCTCCACCGAGCCCGGATCGCAGATCGCATTGCAGCACCTGGGCCTTCGCGCTCTGGTCGACCTCGATCTCCGGCTGGGTGAAGGCAGCGGCGGAGCATTGGCCCTGCCATTGGTCCGAAGCGCGGCACGGGTGCTGCGCGAAGTGGCGTCGTTCGACAGCGCAGGTGTGGTGGACAAGGAACAGCATCAGTGACGAATCTCGCTGCGACCAGCCGCGCTTTGGTTCCGGTGACCGCATGAGCACTGAGACCGATGAGGACCCGCGCAGGGTGCTGGTACTCGGCGGCGCGCGCTCTGGCAAGTCGGCCTTCGCCGAATCCATGCTCAGCACTCGAGTGGCCGTCCAGTACGTCGCGACGGCAGTTGCGATGGACGATGATCCCGAATGGATCGCGCGGGTGGCCGAACATCGAGCTCGCCGGCCGCCGACGTGGAGCACGCTGGAAAGCCGTGATCTGGCCGCGGTGTGCAGAGCATCCGATGCCGGCGCCGCGCTGATCGACAGCATCACGGCCTGGCTGACCTCGACGCTGGACACGCACCGCGCTTGGCAGGACGAGCCAGGCTGGCGGCTGCAGGTCGCATCCGACGTCGCTGATCTCATCGATGCCTGGTCCGGCTCAGGCCGGACTCTGGTCGCGGTCAGTGACGAGGTCGGCAGCGGCATCGTCCCTGAGAGTGCCGCAGGCCGGATGTTCCGTGACGAGCTCGGCAGTCTCAATCAGCGGTTGGCCGCCGCTGCAGACGAGGTCTGGCTGGTGACCGCGGGAATACCCTGTCGGCTGCGATGAACGGACGGCGGCCTGGTGGCCTGATCATTGCGGTCTCGATGTTTTCCGTCGTCCCGGTCCCGGCCGGGCTACTCGGCTCCGATCCGCTGGACCGGGCCGACACCGCGGCGACAGTGCGTTGGCTACCGGTCATCGGTGGCGTTCTCGGTGGGCTTGCCGGGCTTCTCGGAACGGCCGTGCTGTATCGCAACGAATCCTCGGGTCTACTGAGTGCCGCCATTGCCGTTGCGTGCCTGGCCATCCTGACCGGTGGGTTGCACCTGGACGGCTTGGCCGACACCACCGACGGCTTGGGCAGCCGGGCCCCGGCCGAACGTGCCCTGGACATCATGCGGCGCGGCGACATCGGACCGTTCGGCGTTGTCGCCGTCGTTCTGTTATTGATGCTGGATGTCTGTGCGCTGGCTGCAGCCAGCGCCGAGGGATCGCCGTGGCGCCTCTGTGCCGCGCTGGTGGTGGCAGCAGCGACCGGACGGGTGGCCGGTGTCCATGCCGCGTTGCCGTGGGTGCCGGCGGCCCGGAGCAGCGGCTTCGGCACGATGGTGGCCGGTACGGTCGGGCCGATCACGGCAGCGATCGTGTCGGTCGCGGTCCTCGCGGTAGGCGGAGTTCTGGCCATGGCGACGGGGGCAAACCCTGCCGGATGGGTAGTCACCCAGCTGATTGCCCTGGCCCTGGTCTGGTCGCTGCGCCGGGCCTTGACCAGGCGGCTCGGCGGTATCACCGGCGACGTCTTCGGCGCCCTGATCGAGGCGAGCACCATGCTGGTCCTGATCGGCCTGGCAGTCCTGTGAACGACTTCTCGCGATGGCTGGCGCCTCCCAGCGGATCGATACTGGATCAGCTCCTCTTCGGCCCGCGCAGGGGCCGAGTGCCTCCCGGCGGATTCCTGTGTGGCCTGCGCAGCGACGAGCCGGTGCCCGGACTAACCAGGATCTGGCGGTACCGAATGAGCGCGATCGAAACCAGCGTCCTGGTGTTCGGCGTGGGACGGCGGCGAGCGCTGCGCTTGTCATTGCATCTTGTCGACAGCACGCCGATTCAGCAGTCCCTGGTGGCCAAGGCCGATTTCCTGGTCTGGGCGGCAATCGATCAAGAGAGCGGGTTCGGCGTGGAGATTGCGGCTTCACCCAGAGACGCCTACCTGATCACCGAGTCCGACCTGGCCAACGGGCGCCCGTGAGTCACTTGTCACTTCATCGATGCCGGCTCGTTGAACAGTTGACCGGCCGACCGGCGGCGCTGCCGAAGCTCTTGGGAACGGATGGACCATGCTGGCTTTGAGCTCGGTAGGGGTGTTGCTGGTCCTTCTCGCGCTGGGCGCATTGGCCCTGATCTCCTACCGCAACGGGCGACGGCGTGATGCCGATGACCACGGCGACGGTACGGATTCGCAATCGAGCCCCAACTGAAACCACGACCGCAGAATCCGAACATGGGTTCGGATTCTGCTGGTGCCCGCTGCTGAATATCTGCAAGAACGGATACTGGCTCGTCACGCCGAACGGCTGATTCGGCCCGCCCAATCCGGAAGTTCACAGTCAGTAACCGGTCAGAATGAGCCGTCTGCCGGGTCGCTACCAAGGTGCGTTCGACTCCCAATCGCCCGCTCAGGCCCGATTCACCAACCGTTCCCGGCGTGTCGCGGAACCCGTCCGATCGACCAAATTTCTTGCCACAGAGCTCCTGAAAACCGCCTGGAAAGGCCTCGCCGACGCCATCAATGAATGGGCGTTTCTACCGTAGAAATAAGATGAATTCGCGCTGATCCTTCGACCAGTTATCGTCCGAACCCGCTGTTTGAGGAGCTGGTCCGGCGCCGTCCATTCCAATCGAATCCTTCGTGAATAACAGCCCGATTTAGATTTCAGGGCCATTCAATGCCACACTTTAGGCTAGTAACACTGCCCACTGAAGGAGATTGGCTTGAACAAGACCCAGTTCATCGACGCTGTCGCAGCGCGCCTGAACTCAGACCACAAGTCCACCGCGATCATCCTGGACGCAATCACCGACGAGATCTACGCAACGGTAGTCAAGGGTGAGAAGCTGACGATCACCGGTTTCGGTGCGTTCGAGAAGCGCGATCGCGCTGCCCGCATCGGCCGAAACCCGGCAACCGGCGCACGCGTGCGCGTCAAGAAGACCTCGGTTCCGGCCTTCCGAGCCGGCGCTGAGTTCAAGGACATCATCAGCGGCGCGCGCAAGATCGCCAAGGCTCCGGCCAAGAAGTCCGCCGCCAAGGCCATCAAGGCGCCGGCCAAGGCTGTCAAGGCTCCGGCCCGGAAGGCTGCCGCGAAGGCGCCGGCCAAGGCTGCCGTCAAGGCTGCCGTCAAGGCGCCGGCCAAGCGGGTTGCGAAGGCGACCGCGACCAAGGCGGCTCCGGCCAAGAGGGTTGCCGCCAAGGCGCCGGCGAAGAGGGTTGCGAAGGCGACCGCGACCAAGGCGGCTCCCGCCAAGAGGGTTGCCGCCAAGCGCGCTCCGGCCAAGAAGTCCGCACGCTGACCGAGCACGTCGCATTACCTCAGTTCAGCCCGGTGCCCTTTGCGGCACCGGGCTGAACTGTCGTATGTGAGCGCTCCATGGTGGGCGGTAGCCCTTTGCATCGCAAGAAATCCGGACTAGGTTCGCAATGGCGAGTTCAATACAGAGCGTTCGCAATTGCACGTCTGCCGTGCAGGCGTCCATCCGCCATCGAGATGAACGATGCGACAGGAGAATTCCATGTCTATGGGAGTGCCCGCCCGATCGCTGTCCGACGACGATCTACGACGCGAGCTGGCCCAGCTCAAGATGAAGCAGGCCGAGATCATGGCCACTGGAACCACCGACCAGAAGGCGAACCACACCCAACGCACCGCCGGACTGGAAGAAGAGTTCTTGAATCGATTCTCCCCTGAGCGTCAGAAGATGGCGGAGCAGTCCACTGCCGCAACGGATCGGCATGGTGAGGAGCCCCAACCGGGCAGTTTCCCCGGTGCGGGAGACTCGGCGGCCGACGAGTCGAGCAGCTGAGCGCTGGAGCAGAGATGCCGCGGACGTCAGCCGCCCACGGGTCGATCAACCCGACGAACTGAAGGGGACCGTCGTCGTGACATCCTCATACGCCAGCGGGCCATCCAGCACTCCGCTGATCGGCCAGACCATCGACGCCAACCTGCGCCACACTGCCGCGAGGTTCGCCGGCCGCGACGCGGTGGTCGACGTGGCCACCGGACGTCGACTCAGTTATGCGGAGTTGGACGTGGCCGTGGACCAGGTCGCGCGCGGGTTACTCGCCCGCGGGGTCAAACGCGGCGAACGGGTCGGAATCTGGGCGCCGAACTGCCTTGAATGGCTCCTCGTCCAATACGCAACGGCTCGGGTCGGCGCCGTTCTCGTCAATGTCAATCCCTCCTACCGCACCCACGAATTGGAGTTCGTGCTGAGGCAGTCGGGCATCTGCACGCTGGTGTCGGCCACCGCATTCAAGACCAGCGATTACCGCAGCATGGTGGCGAAGGTTCGCGGGCAACTCGGTGACCTGCGTGAGGTCGTTTTCATCGGCGACCCCAGCTGGGATGCGTTGCTGGCCGCCGGTTCATCGGTGACAACCGAATCGGTGGCAGCCCGGTCGGCCGAGCTCTCCTTCGACGATCCGATCAACATCCAATACACCTCGGGGACAACCGGATTTCCCAAGGGCGCGACGCTATCGCACCACAATATCCTCAACAACGGCTTCTTCGTCGGCGAGATCTGCCATTACACCGAGGCCGACCGGATCTGCGTGCCCGTGCCGTTCTATCACTGCTTCGGGATGGTGATGGGCAATCTCGCCGCCACCAGTCACGGCGCATGCATCGTCATCCCTGCACCGGTCTTCGACCCGGCGGCTACGCTTCGGAGCGTGCAGGATGAGCAATGCACATCTCTGTACGGCGTGCCGACCATGTTCATTGCCGAACTCGCACTGCCCAACTTCAGCGACTATGACCTGAGCACACTACGCACCGGGATCATGGCCGGGTCGCCCTGCCCCGTCGAGGTGATGAAGCGTGTCATAGACGAGATGCACATGGCGGAAGTCACGATTTGCTATGGAATGACTGAGACTTCGCCGGTGTCGACCCAGACCCGCTCGGATGACCCGCTCGAGAGACGGGTGGCCACCGTGGGGCGAGTCCATCCGCATCTCGAGGTCAAGGTTGTCGACCCGCGTTCCGATCTGCCTGTCGAGATCGGTTTGCCGGGTGAGCTTTGCACTCGCGGCTACTCGGTGATGATCGGTTACTGGGACGAGCCGGAGAAGTCGGCCGAGGTGCTCCGCGGCGGTTGGATGCACACCGGCGATCTAGCCACGATGGACGATGAGGGATATGTCGCGATCGTCGGCCGGATCAAGGACATGGTCATCCGTGGCGGTGAGAACGTGTATCCGCGCGAGATCGAGGAGTTCCTCTACTCGCACCCCGATGTCGTCGATGCCCAGGTAATAGGCGTTCCTGACAAGCGCTACGGCGAGGAGCTGATGGCCTGGGTGCGGTTGCGCGACGGCGCCGAACTGCTCACCGCCGATACGCTGCGCGAGTTCTGCCAGGGCAGGCTCGCCCACTACAAGATCCCACGCTACGTGCATGTGGTGGACGAATTCCCGATGACGGTTACCGGCAAGATTCGCAAGGTCCAGATGCGCGAGGAGGCCGTCGAACTGCTCGGCCTGTGATGCCGGCCTGTCAGACCGTGAACCACACGGCCTACTCCGGCCAGGTCCCAATTAGTTCGAGGTTGTAGAACGTGCTCCGGTCTCACCGCGGGTGTTGCTCGTGCGAAGCGCGAATGCGGCGGCTGCCACCAGGAAGATGCCGCTCGCCAGCAGCGCCCGATGGAACCCCGCGGTCAGCGCCTGCGGAACCGGCGTGTGCCCGGCAAGCAGGTGGTTGGTCCGAGCTGTCGCGATCGCGGAGAAAATGGCCAGACCGAGCGCCCCGCCGAGTTGCTGTGAGGCGTTGAGCAATGCCGCCGCGAGCCCCGCCTTGTCGGCAGGCACACCGGCATTGGCGGCAGTGGTCACACCGACGAAGACCGCCCCGAGGCCGAACGACATGATCATCAATCCGGGCAGCAGATCGGTCAGGTAAGAACCGTCGACCGGGATCCGCGACAGGTCGTAAACGCCGCCGGCAGCCAGCAGACAGCCGACCACAATCACCGGCCGCGTCCCGGTGCGCGCGAGGATCTGGGCGGTCACGCCGGCAGCGATTCCGACTCCGACGCAGAGCGGCAGATACGCAGCACCGGTCTCGAGTGGCGAATAGCCCAGCACGTTCTGCATGTACAGCGTGAGGAAGAAGAACATCGCGAGGAACCCTGCGAAGGCGATCAGTTGGGTGACATCGGCCGCGGCCAGCCCCTTGATGCGGAAGATCGACAGCGGCAGCAGCGGGTTGGCGCACCGCCGCTCGTTGAGCACGAAGGCGACCAACATCAACAGTGCACAGCTGAGTTCGACAATCGTTCGGCTGTCTGCCCAGCCCTGATCGGGCGCCCTCACCAGCGTGAAGACGAGCAGCAACATCCCACCCGTGACCAGCACCGGACCGAACAAGTCGAAGCCGTCCCGGCGCCGACTTGGGCGATCCCCCCTGATCAACCGGAAGATCCCGAACAGCACGAGAAGGCAGGCAGGCGGGTTCACGAACATCACCCAGCGCCAGCCCGGTCCCTCGGTCAGCAGACCGCCGAGCAGCACGCCGGCGGCGGATGCGAGGCCGCCGACCCCGCCCCATACCCCAAGTGCCTTATGCCGGTCGGCCGGTTCGGTGAAGGTCGTTGTCAGGATCGAGAGCGCTGCCGGCAGCATCATCGCCGCGCCCACGCCCTGCGCGAGACGTGCGGCGACCAGCGTGCCCTCGTTGACGGCCAGTCCTCCGGCGAAAGATGACAGGCCGATCAGCATGGTCCCACTGACCAGGGCCCGTCTGCGCCCGAGCAGATCGGCCGCGCGACCGCCGAGCAGCATGAAGCCACCGTAGGTGAGCAGATAGCCACTCGGGATCCATTGCAAGCCCTGCACCGAAACATCCAGGTCATCCCGGATCGAGGGCAACGCGACGTTGACGATCGAGGCGTCTACGAAATCCAGGAACGCGACGGCGCACAGCAGGGCCAGGATTAGCTTGCCGCGCCGAGTTGCCAGCACGGTTGGTCGTACGGTTACTGCGGGCATGTCTGCTGTCCTCCGATAGTCGGTGTTCAGCAGCAGAGGACGAGACGACGGCGCGAAAAG
>JAVEEN010000329.1 GCA_030840445.1 Pseudonocardiales bacterium | reverse complement strand
ACCCCTAGGAGGCACAGCATGACCTCACCGTCCCGCACAGCTCGCAAGGCTCCGGCCAAACGAGCACCAGCGAAGAAGGCCGCAGCCAAGAAAACTGCGCCGGCAAAGAAGGCCGCAGTCAAGAAGGCCGCGCCGGCCAAGAAGGCCGCAGTCAAGAAGGTCGCGCCGGCCAAGAAGGTTGCAGTCAAGAAGGCCGCGCCGGCCAAGAAGGTTGCGCCGGCCAAGAAGGCCGCAGTCAAGAAGGCCGCGCCGGCCAAGAAGGTTGCGCCGGCCAAGAAGGTTGCAGCCAAGAAATCCGCTCCTGCCAAGAAAACCACGGCGCGCAAAGCACCGGCCACGAAGGCTGCGCGCTAGCGGAGCATGGGACAACGACGGCTCGCCGGTACCCCGCTCGACTTCGCTGAGCTGCGTAGCGAATCAGGGGTGCCCGGCGAGTTCTCGTCCACGGCCCTTCGGCAAGCGGAACTGGCCGCCACCCGTACGCCGAAGGCTGACCTCGACCGAACAGATCTCGAGCTCATCACCGTGGATCCGGCCGGTAGCCGAGACCTCGATCAAGCGCTGCACATCGCACGGTCAGACCAGGGCTACCTGATCAGTTATGCGATTGCCGACGTCGCGTTCTTCGTTGATCCCGGAAGCGCCCTTGACCTGCAGACGCGGACCCGGGGGGAGTCATTCTACTTTCCGGACGCCCGGGTTCCCTTACACCCGCCGGTCCTGTCTGAGGGTGCCGCGAGCCTGCTTCCCGGTCAGCTTCGGCGAGTTGCCCTGTGGCAGATTTCCCTTGACACACAGGGAAATGTGACGTCGACCGACGTCCGACACGCGCTCGTCAGGAGCCGCCAGCAATGGGACTATCTCCTATTGCAACAGGCGTGCGACGAGGGCAACGCACCGGCTGGGGCGGCCCTGCTGCCCGAGGTCGGTGCGCTCAGACGTGGCTTGGCCTTGGAGCGGCACGCGATTGCCTTGAACCTCGCCGAGCAGGAGGTCGTGCCGCATGCCGACGGCGGTTGGGATCTGGTCCTGCGGGCACCGTTACCGATCGAGGAGGCCAACGCCGAGCTCTCGTTGCTGACCGGCATGTGTGCCGCGAGGCTGATGCTGGACGGCGGGATCGGCATTTTGCGAACCCTGCCGCCGCCCGACGAGTCAGCGGTGCGGGTGCTGCGGCGCATTGCTCCAGCGCTGGGCGTCGACTGGCCCGAAGGAACACTGCCAGGCGATGTGTTGGCCCGCCTCGATCCCGGTAATTCCAAACACGCCGCATTTGCCGAACATGCCTCGTCGCTGCTGCGGGGCGCGGGGTACCGAGTCTTCGCCGGGGCGCCACCCGTTGAGCAGCTACACGCGGGGATCGGTGCGCCGTATGCGCACGTGACCGCACCACTTCGACGACTTGTCGATCGGTTCGGCACCGAGGTATGTCTGGCTCTGCAGGCCGGTACGGCTGTTCCGGACTGGGTGACATCGTCGTTACCGGAGTTGCCCTCGCGGATGGCGGCAGCTGACCGGCTCGCCCATGACGTCGACCGCGCCGTGATCGACGCGACCGAGGCGTTCCTGCTTGCTGACCGGGTCGGTGAGAAATTCGAGGCAGTCGTCCTCGACGCCGACGACAAGGGCGCCACGATTGCCATCGAGCAACCGGCGGTGCGAGCCAAGTGCGAGGGCTCTGGCTTGTCGCTCGGGCAGCGGGTGAAAGTCACCCTACTGTCGTGTGACGTGCGGACTCGGACGGTGCGCTTCTCCGCCACCGGATGATCAGTGGTAGCTGTGCTCGGCGCCGGGATAGATGCCGGACTGCACTTCGGAGGCAAAGGAGTGCACGGCCTCGGTGAGCACTGCGGTCAGGTCTGCGTACTGCTTGACGAACTTCGCGGGCTTGCCCGCGCCGCGCAGTCCGGCCATGTCCTGCCACACCAGGACCTGGGCGTCGCATTCCACGCCGGCACCGATTCCGATGGTGGGGATGCGCAGCTCGTGGGTTATCTCCTTGGCCAGATCGGCGGGGACGACTTCCATCACGATCGCGAACGCCCCGGCGGCCTGCAGAGCGCGGGCGTCTTCGACCAACTGGTGTCCGGCTTCGTCGCCGCGACCCTGCACCCGGTATCCGGACATAGTGTTCACCGACTGCGGGGTCAGGCCGATGTGTGCCATCACCGGAATGCCAGCCGAGGTGAGCAACTCGACCTGAGGCACCATCCGAGCGCCGCCCTCCAACTTGACTGCTTGCGCCCCGCCCTCCTTCAGAAAGCGGACTGCGGTCGCGAGCGCCTGTTCGGGTGAAGCCTGGTAGCTGCCGAACGGCAGATCGGCCACCACCAAGGCGCGCTGGGTGCCTCGGACCACCCCACGGACCAGGGGGAGTAGTTCGTCGACTGAGACCGGCACCGTGGTGTCGTAGCCGTAGACGACGTTGGCCGCCGAATCTCCGACGAGCAGCACGGGCACGCCCGCGTCGTCAAAGACCTTGGCGGTGGAGAAGTCGTAGGCGGTGAGCATCGGCCACCGTTCGCCGGTGGTCTTGGCGTTCTGCAGGTCGCGGATGGTTACTCGGCGGGTCGAGGTGCCGCCGTAGAGCGATTCGCTCATGTCGGTTCCTTTGTTTCCTCGAGGCCGGCCAAGCCGGTCCCCGGGTCAATGGTGGACGACTCCATGGTGCACTTCAGAAACGCCTTTGACACCCCTGGGAAACACACTGAAACCGAGATGTACCTCACCATCGGCTCCAAGCCGAGCCGGAAGCTTGGGCTGAAGCTTGGGCCGGGCCGTCGATCAGTGCCTGCCTGCCATCGGCGGTCCGACCTCACGCCAGCGGTTGGTAATCGGTAGCCGCCGGTCCTTTCCGAACGCCTTCAGGCTGATCTTCGGACCGGGCGGGTATTGCCTGCGCTTCCACTCCGCGGCATCGGTCAGCTGGGCCACTCGCATCACCAGCTCGGGGTCGAATCCTTCGGCGACCAGGTCCTCGAATCCTGCGTCGAGGTCGACGTAACGCATCAACACCGCGTCGAGCAGCTCATAGTCGGGTAGCGAATCGGAGTCGAGTTGGCCCGGTCGCAACTCCGCCGATGGTGGTTTGGTGATGGAGTTCTCCGGGATGGGTGGCTGCTCACCACGCTTTACCGCCTGGGCGTTGCGCCACTGCGCCAGCTTCCAGACGAGTGATTTCGGAACGTCCTTGATCGGAGCGAAGCCGCCGACCGCGTCACCGTAGATCGTCGAGTAGCCGACCGACAGCTCGCTTTTGTTGCCGGTAGCCAGCACCAGATGACCGTGTTGGTTGGACAGCCCCATCAGCGTCGTTCCCCGAACCCGGGCCTGGACGTTCTCCTCGGCCAGCCCGGTCAGATTCAGCGAGCGCACGAACGCCGAAACCATCGGTTCGATCTCTACCACCTGGTAATGGGCGTGGAGGCGGTCCGCCAGATCGCGCGCGTCGGACCTGGAATGGTCAGAGGAGTAGGCGCTGGGCATGCCGACCCCGTACACGTTGGCGCCGCCGATCGCATCCGCTGCGATGGCCGCGACCACCGCGGAATCGATACCGCCGCTCATCCCGAGCACCACCGAGGCGAACCCGTTCTTGCGGGCATAGTCACGGGTACCGGTGACCAGGGCGTTCCAGACCTCCTCCTCGTCCGGCATCGGTGTGTGACGGCCGAGCGGCGACGGGGCGTCCGGCCCAGCGGCCAGCCTGGTCGGCATCGACCTGGGTGCGAGGGGAGCCGCTGTCCGCCGGACCGTGAGGTCGTTGACCGTCGGGGTGGCGTCGCTGCTGGCCTCGGCCACCTCGAGGTCGACGTAGAACATCCCCTCGACGAATTGGGGGGCCCGGGCCAGCAGGGTGCCGTCGGCTGCAACGACGAAGGAGTCCCCGTCGAAGACCAACTCGTCTTGGCCGCCGATCTGGTTCACATAGACCACCGGCGCTCCGGCCTCCCGCGCCCGACGCTGTACGAGCGGTAACCGCAGATCGTCCTTGTTGCGCTCGTACGGCGAGCCGTTGATGTTCAGCATCAAACCGACCCGCGCAGACGCGGCGGCGGTGAAGGGGCCGCCGTCCTGCCAGACGTCCTCACAGATGGTCAGGCCGACATCCACGCCGCCGAACCGGACGACGCTCAGCTCGCAGCCGGCCGTGAAGTACCGGTCCTCGTCGAAGACGCCGTAGGTCGGCAGATGGTACTTGAAGTACCGGGCGACGACCTGGCCGTTCTGCAGGAATGCGGCGGCATTTCGGGCTCCGTGGTCCTCATCCAGATAACCGACGACCACAGCGATGTCGCCGAGACCGGAGTCGGCGAGCCGGCCGGCGAGGTCAACCAGCGCCTTGCGGGAGGCGGCGCGAAAAGATCGGCGTAGCACCAGGTCCTCGGGCATGTAGCCGGTCAGCGTCATCTCCGGAAAGACGACCAACTGCGCACCACTTGCCGCCGCCTCGGACGTCCGTTCAGCGACCATTGCGGTATTTCCCGCGAAATCGCCCACCGTGAGGTCGACTTGGGCCAGGCCGATTCGCAAAACCGTCATTCCTCCAGTCTGCCGCGTGGGCCCAGGCGGTGTCGCCGAAGGGGCTTGGGTGATCGGTGGCGCCGCTCTGGTGTAGTTGCAGTACAAATCACATGGTTTTGACACCATTTCGTCATCTCGCGCGGCGTGTCGACTCCAAAAAGTAGGTCACAATGGAGGCGTCAGCCCGCGGGTTGGCTTTTGCTTTGTGCCGGCCGGTCCGGTGAGCCGCCCAAATCGAACAATCCACCACGCGGCACGGACGCTGCAGCAGGTCTCTAGGAGGACACCGTCTTGGCTCGCCACTGGTGCAGCGCCCAACGCACAGCCGTCCTGGCCGCGGCAACAGCTAGCGCAGCCGTGCTCGTGCTGGGCGCCTGCTCGGCCAAGAAGCCCGGCAACGCCTCCCTGAGCAGTAACTCCGCGGCCACCGGCAGCGGCCAGTCGAGCGGCCAGGCGGCACCCTCGTCCTCGCCTGCGGCCGAGCCCGCGGTGTTGAAGATGAGCGCAGCCTCCGGTGCCACCAGCGTCAACCCGGTCCAGCCGATCAAGGTCGCCGTAACTCACGGCTCGCTCGACACCGTCTCGTTGCAAAACCCCGAGGGGAAGTCGGTCAAGGGCGCGGTCTCGGCGGACCGGCTCACGTGGGCTTCCGCCGAGCCGCTCGGATACGGCAAGACCTACAAGCTCACGGCCACCGCGTCCAACGCCGAGGGCAGGAAGAACACCGAGACCAGTTCGTTCACCACGGTTGCGCCGACCAACCTGACGATGCCCTATATCCAGCAGGCCTCCGGCTACGCCATCGACCCGGGCAGCACCTTCGGTGTCGGTCAGGTGGTCAGGATTCATTTCGATGAGGCCATTCCGGATCGCAAGGCTGCCCAGGCGGCGTTGCAAGTGACTACTGTGCCTGCTCAAGTCGGCGCGTTCAGCTGGCTCAGTAACACCGACGTGTACTGGCGCACCAAGACGTACCTCAAGACCGGCACGAAGGTGACGATCACCGCCAAGGCATACGGCACGAATTTCGGCGGCGGTCTGTACGGACAGGCTGACGCCAGCACCTGGTTCAAGGTCGGCGCCAAGCATGTCTCGATCGCCGACGACAACACCAAGATGATCAAGGTCTACGAGAACGACAAGTTGATCAAGTCGATTCCGACTTCGATGGGCCGCCACACCTCGATCGCCGGTGAC
Organism: Pseudonocardiales bacterium; assembly: GCA_030840445.1. Classification (GTDB taxonomy): domain Bacteria; phylum Actinomycetota; class Actinomycetes; order Mycobacteriales; family Jatrophihabitantaceae; genus Jatrophihabitans_A. The sequence continues at coordinate 15,134 of JAVEEN010000329.1, read as the reverse complement.
ACCGGACCGATCGACCTGCGGACGAACTCCGGGCCGCACGTCGTCGTCGGCGGCGAGACCAACATCAACATGAACTCGGCGTCGTTCGGCCTGAGCAAGGGCGCCAACGCCTACAAGACCATCGTTCCGGTCGGCGTCAAGATTTCCTACGACGGCGAGTACGTCCACTGGGCCGACTGGTCGGTATGGGCTCAGGGCAACACCGACACTTCGCACGGCTGCCTGAACGTCTCGCCGGACAATTCCTGGTGGTTCTACCACTGGTCACGGCCCGGCGACATCGTCGACGTCCGGAACACCGGGCGGCCCCTGCAGGAGTGGAACTCGGGCTACTGGGCCGTGTCCTGGTCCAAGTGGCTGAGCGACGGCGCCAAGTAGCTTGTCGTGGTCACGTAGCTTGTCGTGAGAAAACCCCGTAAACCGGGGGTTTTTCATCGTTGCATCAGCTGATGACGCAGCGAGCGGCGGGTCGTTATCGCAGCGAAACGCGCACACGGCAGACTGCGGGATGTGGATCGCCAGCAGGAGTACGTCCTCCGCACGCTTGAAGAACGCCAGATCAGGTTCGTCCGGCTCTGGTTCACCGATGTGCTCGGGTATCTGAAGTCAGTGGCTGTCGCGCCAGCCGAGTTGGAGGGCGCCTTCGCCGAGGGCATCGGCTTCGACGGCTCTGCCATCGAGGGATTTGCCCGCGCCAGCGAGTCGGACATGCTGGCTCGGCCGGACCCCTCGACCTTCCAGATCCTGCCCAGCGACGACGGCCAGCCCAGTGACACGGCCCGGATGTTCTGCGACATCACCATGCCCGACGGCTCGCCGTCCTGGGCTGACCCGCGTTACGTCCTGCGCCGCACCCTGTCCAAGGCGGCCGACCGGGGCTTGACCTTCTACACCCACCCCGAGATCGAATTCTTCCTGCTCAAGAACCGACCCAGTGACGGTACGGAACCGGAGCCCATCGACAACGGTGGCTACTTCGACATGACCAGTCATGACACCGCCCATGACTTCCGCAGGTCAGCGATCGATGCGCTGGAGGCCGTCGGCATCTCCGTTGAGTTCAGCCACCACGAGGTCGCCCCGGGGCAGCAGGAGATCGACCTGCGCTACGCCGACGCGTTGTCGATGGCCGACAACATCATGAGCTTCCGGCACATCATCAAGGAGGTCGCACGCACCAAGCAGGTGCACGCGACGTTCATGCCCAAGCCTTTCCGGCACCAACCGGGCAGCGGGATGCACACGCACCTGTCGCTGTTCGAAGGCGACCGTAATGCCTTTCACGATCCGTCCGATGAGCTGTTCCTGTCCGCAACCGCCCGCTCGTTCATCGCCGGACTGTTGCGGCATGCCCGCGAGATAACCGCGGTGACCAATCAGTGGGTCAATTCCTACAAGCGACTCTTCGGCTTCGCCTCACCGGGGCAGATAGTCGAAGCCCCCACGTACGTGTGCTGGGGCCACGCCAACCGATCGGCCCTGGTTCGGGTGCCCATGTACAAGCCGGGCAAGGCCAATTCGACCCGGGTCGAGGTTCGCTCGCTGGACTCGGCCTGCAATCCCTACCTCGCGTTCGCGGTGATGCTCGCGGCCGGGGTCAAAGGCATAGAGGAGGGCTATGAGCTGCCGCCGGGCGCCGAGGACGACGTGTGGTCGTTGTCGGACACCGAACGGCGGGCTCTCGGTTACGACGAACTGCCGCACAACTTGGCCGATGCCCTGGACGCTATGGAGGCATCGGAGTTGGTCGCCGAAACGCTGGGCGAGCACGTGTTCGAGTTCTTCCTGCGGAACAAGCGCGCTGAATGGGTCGATTATCGAGCCGAGGTCACGCCGTTCGAGCTCCGCCGCTATCTGCCGTCGTTGTAGGCGGGGTCAGTAGCCTGGACGGTATGGCATTGCACTCCCCATCGACGGCCAGCGCTCTTCACCCGGATGCGCCCACGGCCAACGCGGTGGACCTACCGGTCCTCGTCATCGAAAACGACGCCACCGATCCGGTCGGACGGCTCGGGGACTGGTTGCGCGAGGCCGGGGCGACACTGGATATCCGTTGCGGCCCGGCTGGCGAGGAGTTGCCGCGAGACCTGGATGGCTTCGGCGGGCTGGTAGTCATGGGTGGAGCCCAGAATGCCTACGACGATGAGCGGGCCCCGTGGTTGCCGCGGGTTCGGGAACTCCTGGCCCTGGCCGTACAGCAAGAACTGGCTACCCTCGCGATCTGTCTGGGCGGCCAGTTGCTGGCAGTCGCTACCGGCGGCCGGGTCGAACGGGCCGAATCGCCGGAGTACGGTGCCCAGTTGATCGCCAAGCGTCAGGCCGCGGTCGAGGACGTGCTGTTCAAGGAGATGCCGATAACCCCGGATGTCCTGCAATGGCACGTCGACGCAATCACTCAGCTGCCGCCACGGGCGGTGCTGCTCGCGTCCTCGCCCGGGTGTGAGGTGCAAGCGTTCCGGGTCGGTCGGCGAGCGTGGGGACTGCAGTGCCATATCGAGACCACTCCCGAGATCGTCCGGCTCTGGGCGGCCGAGGACGCCGAGGCACTCGCGGAGTACGACGTCGCCCAGCTGGTCAGTCGTGCGGTGGCCGCGCACGACGACATCGCCGAGGTCTGGAGGCCGTTCGTGGCCGGCTTTGCGGCAGTGGTCGCCGACCCGCAGCGGGCGGCTGGTCCGCGGAGCCTGCCCATGGCCGGATCGTCGCGACCATCGGCCGCCGCTGTCACGGTCGCCGGTCCGATCACGGATCCGGCTGAAATCCGCGCCGCGCTGGCCGCGCAGATGCAAGCATCGCGTGGACCCCACGGTCACTGAGGCGGCCGATTCTGGGAGCGAGCTTCGGATCGGGGCACGGCTGGCCAGGGTGGGCTTCGCTGATCCGGATGCGGCGGGTGTGCTGCTCACCGGTGACGTGCTTGCGCTGTGGGACCCGGTCGGGAACGGCCCGATGGATATCGACGCGGCCGCTGTGGTTTCCGCGCTCGGACGGACGGCCGACCCCGACCAGGCCCTGAACCTGCTTGCTCAGCTCGCCGCAACGACGTCGGGTCCGGACATCATGGCTGAGTTGCGCGTCTCGGCGCATTACCGGCCGCGGCTGCTCGGGGTGCTCGGTGCTTCGCTCGCCCTCGCCGAACATCTCGTACTGCACCCCGCCGATGCACTGCTGCTCGCCGGTAGGCCGGGGGAGCTTCCGACGGTTGCCGATGCCCGGCAGCGAATTGTCGCCTCGGTGGGCGCCGATGCCGAAGATCCGGTACTCGGTACTTCGGGGCGCCCAGCAACCGTTACGGGAGCCGAAGCTGTCATCGCCCTGCGCCGGGCCTATCGACGCGAGGTCGTCCTGGTCGCGGCCCAGGATCTAGTGGGGGAACTGACGCTGCAGCAGGTGACCGAAGCCCTTGCCGACCTGGCCGGATACGTGCTCCAGGCAGGGCTGGCCGTAGCCCGGGCCCTTCTGCCGGAATCCGCGGCCGGCTGTCGATTCGCCATCGTCGCGATGGGTAAGGCCGGCGGACGCGAGCTGAATTACGTCTCCGACGTGGACGTGGTGTTCGTGGCCGAACCCGACACGGAGGACGGTTCGGTCGAGCCTGCGCTGAGCACGGCGACCCGGCTCGCTGCCGAGACGATCAAGGTGTGTGGCCAGGCGGCTTGGGAAGTCGATGCGGCGCTGCGACCCGAGGGCAAGGCAGGGGCGCTCGTGCGAACGCTGGCCAGCCACCAGGCGTACTACAAGCGCTGGGCCTCCACCTGGGAGTTTCAGGCCTTGTTGAAGGCCCGGCCGGTCGCGGGCGACCTCGAACTCGGCCAGGCCTACGTCCAGGCGTTGTCGCCGCTGGTCTGGACCGCGGCGGAACGGGCGGACTTCGTGGTCGACGTGCAGGCTATGCGGCGCCGGGTGGTCGCACACCTGCCGGCCGGGGTGGCCGAACGCGAACTCAAGCTGGGTCCCGGCGGCCTGCGCGACGTCGAATTCGCGGTTCAGCTGCTGCAGCTGGTACACGGCCGGGCCGAGGAATCGTTGCGGGTCCGGGCTACCTTGCCGGCGCTGGCGGCGCTGCGAGACGGTGGCTTCGTGGGGCGCGACGACGCGATCAGCCTGGCCGATGCCTACGCCTTCCTGCGTACGACCGAACATCGCGTCCAACTCGCCCGGATGCGGCGTACCCATCTGGTGCCCGATGACCCGGCGGTCCTGTTGAGGCTGGCCCGCTCGATGGGCTTCCGCGCCGACAGCCGGGGTGACGCGGCCGCGGTGTGGCGCGCCGAATGGGCCTTGCACGTCCGCGAGGTCCGGCGTCTGCACGAGAAGTTGTTCTACCGGCCGCTGCTGGAGGCAGTCGCACGCGTGCCTTCGGAGGCCATGCGGCTCAGCCCGGACGAAGCGCGTCGCCGATTGGAGGCGCTGGGCTACGCCGATCCTGCCGGCGCCCTGCGGCATCTACAAGCCTTGACCGACGGGTTATCGCGGCGAGCCGCGATCCAGCGCACGCTGCTGCCCGTCATGCTGTCGGACCTGGCGTCGGCCCCCGACCCGGACGCCGGACTGCTGGCCTACCGCCAGGTTTCCGATGCGCTGGGTACCACGCCCTGGTTTCTCAGACTGCTCCGCGATGAAGGCGCGGTGGCGTCGCGTCTGGCGATCCTGCTGGGCACCTCCCGCTATGTCTCGCACATGCTCGTGAGAGCCCCGGACGCTCTGCAGATGCTGGCTGACAACGCTCAGCTCGTGCCTCGTCGGCGCCGTGAGATCGAGACGATCATGATCACCTCCGCCAGGCGGCAAGAGGACCAGGATCAGGTCGCGCACGTGATCCGCAGCATCCGTCGCTACGAGCTGCTCCGGATCGCCTTCGCCCAGCTCCTCGGCCTCATCGACGACTCCCAGACCAGGATGGCGCTGACCGAGCTGGCCGACGCGACCCTGGGCGCCAGCCTGCAGAGTGCCCGGGCCGCGGTGACCCGCTCGCTCGGCGTGGCGGACCTCGACCTCGACTTCGCGGTGATCGCGATGGGCCGGCTCGGTGGTCAGGAACTGGGTTACGGCTCCGACGCAGACGTGCTCTTCGTCTTCGAACCGCGAGCGGCGACCGCGGCCCCGGGCGCGGTCGGCGACGGCGACGGCGCCGAGGAGCCGACCGCGCCCGACCGGGCGCATGCCGTGGCTGAGGAGTTGCGCGGGATGCTGTCGGCACCGTCTTCTGATCCGCCGCTCCTCCTGGACGCAAACCTCCGGCCGGAGGGACGCAACGGCCCGCTTGTCCGCTCGCTGAGTTCCTACGCCGAGTACTACGCCCGGTGGTCGTCGGTGTGGGAGGCCCAGGCGTTGCTCCGCGCCCGATTCTGCGCTGGCGACCCGCAACTGGGCGAAAAGTTCATAGACCTGATCGACGACATCAGATACCCGCCCGGTGGCCTGTCGACCGCCGACGTTCTCGAGATCCGTCGGATCAAGGGCCGCGTAGACGCCGAACGGCTGCCCCGCGGCGCTGACCCGCATACGCACACCAAGTTGGGGCGCGGTGGGCTGGCCGACGTGGAGTGGACGGCTCAGCTCCTGCAGCTGCGCTACGCCCACGAGGTACCGGGCTTGCGCATCCCGGCGACGCTGCCCGCACTGTGGGCTGCCGCCGAGGCCGGCAAGCTGAGTGACGATCGGGCCGCCGCGTTGGAAGCGGCCTGGCGGCTGGCCAGCCGGGCGCGGGACGCCATCATGCTGGTGCGAGACAAGGCCGATGACCAACTTCCCAGTCACGGACTGGTGTTGGCGGCCGTCGGCCGAGTGCTGGACTACCCGCCCGGTTCCGATCCAGGCCAGCTTATCGACGACTACCGGCGCACCACGCGACGAGCTCGCAAGGTGGTAGAGGCGGTGTTCTACGATGCGCCGGCGGTGGATCCGACCAGCTGAGCTGCTGCGCCGGGTGGATGTGGCGCCTTGCGGAAGGCAGAACGGCCAGACATCAGATACTGGATACCGCACCCGGCGAGGAACACCAGCAGGCCACCGACGGCATCGATGATGAAATGATTGGCCGTGCCGACGATGACCAGCAGGGTCAGCCACGGGTAGGCCGCGCCTAGGGCGCGGACCCAGAGGCGCCGGGCGCAGAGGACGATCGACACGCCGCACCACAACGACCAGCCGATGTGCAGGCTGGGCATCGCGGCGAACTGGTTAGAGTGCTCGGCTATCTTGGGATCGGCCAGCGAGCCCCAGGTGTGAAATGTAGCGAGGGTATCGATATAGCCGTATTGGGGCAGCAGCCGTGGCGGGGCCAGCGGGTAGAGGTAGAAGCCGGCCAGCGCTAGCAGGGAGGTCGCGAAGATGACGGTCCGCGCGCCGCGATAGATCCTCGGGTGCGCCCGGTAGAGCCACACCAGCACACCGATGGTGACTAGGAAGTGCAGAGTCGCGTAGTAGTAGTTCATCACTTGGGCGATCGGCTCGTGGTGGGCGACGAAATGGTTCATGGACCGTTCGAAATTCAGGTGCAGGGCGTCCTGCAGATGTTGCACGCCGCGACCATGGCGCATAGCGATGCTCGCCTGCTCGGGCACCAGGTTCCGGATCTCGCTATAGAGCCAATAGCAGAAGCCGATGATGGCTACTTCCTGCCACCAGCGAGGTTGCCGGTGATGCAGGAAGCGGTCCGGAAGCAAGCCCGCGAAGGACCGCCGGAACTCAGGACTCGGCGCTGCCTCACTGGCAGAGGAGGGAAGCGCCGATTGTGCCGTCACCCTGGCATCCTCTCACTCACGACCGACAGAGCCGCTGTGCTACCCATAGCGCTCTCAGGTTCCTAGCCGTTCCTGCATGACTCGTCCCGGATTGCGCCGCGAAGAAAAGTCCAACTCAACCGGGTTGTGGGGGTGCTGGTGGGAATAAGGAGGTCCGGACGGCTGTCGTAAGCAGAGACGTTCACCCGTTCCGGAGGACGCTGGATGACGGAGTCGGTATGACCGAGGTGCAGGACCGGTCGATCGCTGTGACACGGCAACTTGAACCGCGGGCAGCAGAACCGCGGCCAGCGGATCTGCTGGGCGTTGATCGGCTCGATCCCGACCCGGTCAACGAAGTGCTGGAGGCCGACGGCGCCCGCTCGGTCCTCACCTCACGCGCTCTCAGATCATGTGAGAAGTCGAGCGCCGGATCCCATCGGGGCTTGCGGGTCGGCATCGTAGCGCTGGTCCTGGGCGTGTTCGTCGTCGAGGGATTCGTCATCGCACCGCACCTGCGGGGCGCCGGCTCGGCCCTGGCCCATCCGCGCTGGATCTGGCTGGCTGTTGCCGTCACCGCGGAGATCGCGTCGATGGTCTCTTTCGCCCGGGTGCAACGCCGGATGCTCGCCGCCGGGGGAGTGCGACTGGCCCTGAGACGAGCCGTCGCGGTGACCTTCGCCGCCAATGCGATGAGCGTGACCTTGCCGGCCGGACCGGTGGTATCGACCGGCTACACCTTCCGGCGGATGCGGGCCTGGGGCGCCAGCGGTCCGGTGATCACCTGGGGCATGGTGACCTCGGGGATACTCAGCACCCTGGCCCTGACCGTCATCGGAGCTTTCGGGGCCGAATTGGCCGGTGGGCCCGGCAACATCGTGCTCATCGGACTGGAGATCATCGCCGTCGTCTCGGCAGCGTTGGGGCTGCGCAGGCTCGCCCGACGACCGGATCTGCTGCTGAGGATCGGCAACTGGACGCTGGGGCGCCTGAACCGCGTGCTGCGTCGCCCGGAGCGGTCCGGCCGGCAGCGGGTCCGCGACCTGCTCGACGAGCTGCTGCTGATTCGCCCAAGCAATCGTGACTGGCTGACCGGCCTGTTCCACGCGGTCATGAACTGGCTGCTCGATCTGTTGTGCCTGCTCGCCGCATGCCGTGCCGTGGGCGCCCAGGGCCCCACCGTCGCGGTGGCCATGGTCGCCTACGCCGGCGGGATGGCGGCTTCCAGCCTGCCGCTGATACCCGGTGGCGTCGGCGTCGTGGACGGTGCCCTGCTGATCGCCCTCACGCATGGCGGCCTGGCGTTGTCCAGCGCAACTGCCGGGGTGTTGGTCTACCGGCTGATCAGCTTCGTGCTGGTGGCGGCGGTCGGTTGGGGTTTCTGGTTCCTGCTCAACCGCAAACCTGATTCGGGTCGGGAACGCTGCATCTCCTAGATGTCAAGGGTAGGTGTCAAGGGTAGGTCAGCAACACCGAAAGGGTCGGCTTGCGAAGGAGACCGGCCCTTTCGGTGCGCGCGGATCGGGTCGAGTTGATCAGATGTTGTAGTACAGCTCGAACTCGTACGGGTGCGGTCGCAGCCGAACCGGGTCTACCTCGTTGATGCGCTTGTAGCTGATCCAGCTCTCGATGAGGTCTTCGGTGAACACGTTGCCTTCGACGAGGTAATCATGATCGGCCTCGAGTGCGGTGAGCACCGCGTCCAGCGAGCCGGGCACCTGCGGGATGGAGGCCGCCTCGTCCGGCGGCAGCTCGTAGAGGTCCTTGTCGATCGGCTCGGCTGGCTCGATCTTGTTCTTGATACCGTCCAGACCTGCCATCAGCATCGCCGAGAAGGCCAGGTAGGGGTTCGCCGAAGGATCGGGCACCCGGAACTCGATGCGCTTGGCCTTCGGGCTGGTGCCGGTGATGGGTACCCGGATGCAGGCGGACCGGTTGCCGGCCGAGTAGACCAGGTTCACCGGAGCCTCGTAGCCGGGGACCAGGCGGTGGTAGGAGTTCACCGTGGGGTTGGTGAAGGCCAGCAGCGACGGTGCGTGGTGCAAGAGGCCACCGATGTAGAAACGCGCGGTGTCCGAGAGGCCGGCGTACCCGGTTTCGTCGTAGAAGAGGGGCTCACCGTCCTTCCAGAGCGACTGGTGGCAGTGCATCCCCGAACCGTTGTCACCGAACAGCGGCTTAGGCATGAAAGTCGCGCTCTTACCGTTGCGCCACGCGACATTCTTGACGATGTACTTGAACAGCAGGATCTGGTCGGCCGCATGGGTCAGCGTGTCGAACTTGTAGTTGATCTCGGCCTGGCCGCCGGTGCCGACCTCGTGGTGGGCTCGCTCCAGTTCAAGCCCGGCGGCCATCAGTTCGGTGCAGATCTCGTCACGCAGGTCGGAGTAGTGGTCGTACGGCGAGACCGGGAAATAGCCACCCTTGACGTTCGTCTTGTACCCGAGGTTGCCGCCCTCTTCAACGCGGTTGGTGTTCCAGTGGCCTTCTTCGGAGTCGATGAAGTACGACGAGGTGTTCATCTTCGACTCGTAACGCACCTCATCGAAGATGTAGAACTCGGCCTCCGGGCCGAAGTACACGGTGTCGGCGATACCGGTGGTCTTGAGGTAGGCCTCGGCCTTCGAGGCCACCTGGCGGGGATCCCGCTCGTACGGCTCACCGGTGCGCGGCTCCACGATCGAGTGATTCAGGTTGAGCGTCTTGGCCTTGCGGAACGGGTCGACGTAGGCGGTCGCCGGATCCGGAATCAGTTTCAGGTCGGACTTGTGGATGGCCGCGAATCCACGGATCGAAGAGCCGTCGAACATCTGGCCCTCGGTGAATGACTCCTCCGAGAAGTTGGAGGCGGGCACATTGAAGTGCTGCTGCACTCCGGGGAGGTCTGTGAAACGGATGTCTACGAACTCAACCCCTTCGTTCTTGATGTAGTTGAGGACTTCCTCGGAGCTGTTGAACATCGGCCATCCTTGTCTGCCTGGGTGGGGTCGGCTCCGCCGGTGGAGCCGCGGCTGGGTGGGTTGGAAACCGCAGGTTAAGCGCTATCAAGCTAGAAACGGCTGGTTGCCGAGCAGTGTCTCGGATGTTTCCGGGACGTTACGCGGCCTCGGTTGTGCTGGAAATCGCGTGCCCCGGTCCGGCCCGCGACGCTGCGGGACTACACACACCGGATCAATGGACGATAACGGCCGTGGATGTGAGTCGATCATGCAGCCCGCGGAAGTCGGCGTCCACCATGACCGCCGGGATCAGCAGGACCAGCAGAACCGTCCGCGCCGCCGCCCGGAGCGGTCCCACCGGCACCCGGGCGTCCACCCGCACGACGCGCAGGCCGGTGACGTACATGCCCGCGGTCCGACCGAGCAGGACCAGTCCGACAACGTAGTCCAGCGCCAACGGCAGCAGGCTCCACTGTCCCGGGAGATGTCCGGCGACACCGGGCAGATCCTTGCGCCTCACGAAAAGTCCGGCCACCAAGGCCGAGGCGAGCAGATCGACGACAAACGCCAGGACCCGCCGCCCGAACGGGGCGATCGAGCCCGGTCCATGCTCGGGTAGCCCGAGTCGTTCACCGCGGAAGCGCTGCGAGCGCACCGGTCCGGGAGTCGGGGGTCGGTTCGTGGCAGGCCTGCCGGCGTCGCTCATCCTCAGCTACGGCGGCGGGCGGCCCGCTGCACGTTGCGCATTTTGGCCCCGGCCGGCATTGGGCCTTGCGGGATCGGGGTACGCGCCACCGACAGTGCAGACAATCGCCGGTCCAGCGCCACCACCTGCTCCTTGGACAGGTTGCGGGGCAGCTTCATGATGTGCACGTTCAGCTTTCCGAGCGGAATCTCGCCCTCGCCCTTGCCGACCACGACGTCATAGATGGGGGCGTCACCGGCGAGTCGGGCGACCCGCTTCTTCTCCTGGGCGAGCAGGGGCTTGACCCGGTGCGGCGCTCCCTCGCCGATCAGCACCACTCCGGGACGGCCGAGCAGCCGGTGTACGGCGTCGAGTTGAGCCGTGCCGGCGACGGCATCGGTCTTGTGCCAGTCACCTCGGAGTTGACCGAGGACATAGGCTGCCGCCCCCGGCTGCCCCTCGGCCTGTAAGTAGGCGGAGGACTGCGCCCGGCGGGAGAAGATGAACAGGGCAGCGACTAGACCGAGCGCGATGGCCGGGACGATGCCGAAGTAGATCTTGCCGGTCGGCACATAGAGCAGCAGGAAGCCGAGGACAGCACCGAGCACGAACGCCATGATCAGCAGCGGAATCAGCTTGTTGTCGTTCTTTCGGGTCATCGAGAACGCCTGGCGCATCGAGCTGAACGTCTCGCGCCGGCTTTGCCGGCGGACCGCCCGCGCCGCTTTCTTCTCCGCACGACTGAGTTTTGGCTTGCTGGGCTTCTTCGACCGGGATGACTGCGCCATGCACTCAGGATAGGTGGCCACGGCGCGGGGTAGCACACCCGGATGGAAGAAGTCTTTGCCGAATGTGAGGACAATGTCTGTGAATTCGAGGTACAGTTATCTCACTGTTAACTCCACAGGTAACTCCACGAGCGGCAGGAGTAAAGGAACGATGCAATCGCGTCCGCGCAAGCGCTCGGTGGCGGCGTTCGTGCTAGCCGCGATCTTGGCGTTTGTCCCGCTGTTGTGGAGTTCTGGATCGGCCTCTGCTACTGATTCACCAACCGTCCGCGCCTCGGCCCTGTTCGGTTGCTCCGATGACGGCGGCTTCGTCGAGGTCACGCTCAAGGACCCGGCCGCCCCGGCGGCGGGCGTGCTCTACGAGGTGTATCTGTCCTCAGGCACGGCTGATCAGACCTTTCCCAAGGGCGGCCCGACGCTCGTCACCGTGGGCACCGATTGGGTCACCGTCAAGCTGGCCGGTCCCATCCAGGGTGGCGACACACTGACGGTGGTGCCCGACAATGGCAGCGCGCCGCCGCTCAGCAAGAAGCTTGCCGCGACCTGCGGGCAGTCATCGCCGACCGTGAGCGATCTCGACCCCGTTGTGTTGACCGTGAAAGCCTCGACCTGTTCGGACGGATCGGTCGGCGCGCTGGCGTCGGTGGCCAACCCCAACGCCCCGGATCGGGACTATCAGCAATCCACCGGCCTGGACGAGGTGCAGTACACGGTGGTGCTGGTCAGCCAGGCGACCGGACAGCTGGACAGCAGCAACCAGTTGAGCTTCAGCAAGGCGGCGACCGACCACACGTGTCTGAGTCCGGATATCGCCACATCAACCAGTAAGTTCGATGTACGGGCCATCGGCGTCGACGGCTCCGTCAACCAGCAGCCCGTCACCTTGAGCCGAACGCCCGGTAGTTCACCGCCTCCCTCCGGCACGCCTTCGACGCCGACGCCCAGGCCCACCCCGACCCCGACGCCCAAGCCGACCACCCATCCGACGACTAATCCCACTGGCTCGCCGAGCGTGCCGTCCACTTCAACCGACGGTTCGTCCTCATCGAGTGCGGTCATTGTTCCGGGAGGCGGAGCCGGCGGGTCATCGTCAGCCGGTCAGGACCTGAGTTCGGCCGGGGGGAGCGCCTCGGGCACCCCGTCCACTTCGGCGACTACCGGACAGACCGGGCGGAGCCAGCCGACGCCCAAGCCACAGCCGTCCACGTCGAGTCCCGGGTCCGCCATCGCTTCGGATCCCCGGTTCCAGCACCTGGCCGAACCGCCACTGGACAACAACTCCCGGATCTTCGTCTGGCAGCGCGATGCAGCGCTGATCGTGTTGCTTGATGCCTTGGCGGTGAGCGCGTTGATCGGTGGAGTCGTGTGGAGCGCCAAGCGCCGCTGACCGCCAATCAGCTGGTGCTGGTGAGCTTCCGGGCGTCGAGAGCTTGCTGGAAGAGACGTCCGGCGCGGTAGGACGAGCGCACCAACGGCCCGCTCAGCACACCGGCAAAGCCGATGTCCTCGGCCTCTTCACGGAGTTCGACGAATTCTTCCGGCTTGACCCACCGCGCGACCGGGTGATGTCGCAGGGACGGCCGCAGGTACTGCGTAATGGTGATCAGCTCGCAGCCGGCGTCGTAGAGATCCTGTAGCGCCTGGGAGATCTCAGCCCGCTCCTCGCCCATGCCGAGGATCAGATTCGATTTGGTGACCAGGCCATCGGTCCTGGCCGCGGTGATGACGCCCAGCGAGCGCTCGTAGGTGAAAGCCGGGCGGATCCGCTTGAACACCCTGGGCACGGTCTCGACGTTGTGCGCAAGAACCTCCGGCCGCGAGCCGAATACCTCGGCCAGCTGTTCGGGAATCGCATTGAAGTCCGGGATCAGCAACTCCACGCCGGTGTCCGGATTCAGCTCGTGGATCTGTCTGACCGTGTGTGCATACAGCCAGGCGCCCCCGTCGGCGAGGTCGTCGCGGGCCACCCCGGTGATCGTGGCGTACCGCAGACCCATCTTCGAGACGCTTTCGGCGACCCGCCGGGGTTCGTCGGTGTCCAGCGCCGCCGGTTTGCCCGTATCGATCTGGCAGAAGTCACACCGCCGGGTGCATTGGTCGCCGCCGATGAGGAAGGTGGCCTCGCGGTCTTCCCAGCACTCATAGATGTTGGGACAGCCCGCCTCCTGGCACACCGTGTGCAGGCCTTCGCTCTTGACGAGTTGGCGCAGTTCGGTGAACTGCGGGCCCATCACCGCGCGAGTCTTGATCCACGCGGGTTTGCGCTCGATCGGTGTCTCGGCATTGCGGGATTCGATGCGCAACATCTTGCGGCCCGCGGGTGCGGGATTCGCGGGCGAACTCACTCGGGATCTCCTATCACTGACGCGACACGGGTGATCGTCAACGCAGCTCAGCGTACGCAGTGGTCAGATCGGCCAGGTGGGATTCGACGACCGGCAGCACTTCGGCCACGGTCACCTGCCGCCGGAGTTCCTGAGACAGCGAAGTGACCCCGGCGTCGGCGATACCGCACGGCACGATGCGGGCGTACCAGCTCAGATCCGGGTCGCAGTTCAGCGCGAAACCGTGCAGGGTTACGCCCTGGGCCACCCTGATCCCGATCGCGGCGATCTTGCGCTCACCAGCCGTGGTGTCCGCGGGCAGCCAGACGCCGCTGCGTCCCTCGACCTGGCCGGCGGACACACCGAGGTCGGCGCACACCGCCACCAGGATCTCTTCCAAGCGACGGACGTAAGCCACGACGTCGATCGGATTCGGAAGCTGCAGGATCGGATAGCCGACCAGTTGTCCCGGCCCGTGCCAGGTGATCTTGCCGCCGCGATCGACGTCGATCACCGGAGTGCCGTCGGCCGGACGCTCCCAGGGCTCGGTGCGTTTGCCGGCCGTGTAAACCGGCGGATGCTCGAGCAACAGGGCGGTGTCTTCGATCTCGCCCGCAAGCCGCTGCGCGTGCAGTTGTCGTTGCCATTGCCATGCCTCGGTGTAGTCGACCAGGCCGGCCCGAACCGTTCTCAGCTCCGCCACGCCAACAACACTAGCCAGGTACGCAGGCAGGAACCCGACGCCGTGGCAAAAGTCATTGGTGGGTGTCAGTGGGCTGTGCCAGTCTTACCGACGCCGGGACCGGCAGGCCTTTCGCAGTGTGAGCGCAGGAGTCGACATGACCGCACCACCGCAAACGGTCACCGAGGAGCCGACCGACCCTTCCGTGCGACGGGGGCGGGGAGTGCTCGCGGTGGTGTTCATCGCCATCCTGCTGTTCCTGGCCGGGGGTGCTGGTGGCTCCTTCCAGGGCAAGCTCGCGGAGGTGCAGAAGAACGACAACGCCGCCTACCTTCCCGGTTCGGCAGAGTCGACGAAGGTGGCCAACGAGTCGGCGAAGTTCCTGAAGATCGAAAGCATCCCCGGCTTCGTCGTGTTCAACCGCACGGGCGGCCTGACCGGCGCCGACAAGGACGTGGTGACGAGGGCGTTCACCGCGATCCAGACGTTGCCCGGCGTCGACAGACGCGCCATGACACCGCCGCTATACGCCGCTGACATGACAGTGGCGTCGATCTACACGCCGTTGATCGCCAAGCAGAACGGCGCGACCCTCAACGGCGATGTGCTCGCGAAGAACGAGAAACGCATCATCGACACGGCCAAGGCGCAGCTTCCGGCCGGTCTGGCCGCCCATCCCGCCGGGCCCGGTGGCCTCCTGGTCGCGTTCATCGACGCCTTCAGCGGACTGGACAGCAGCCTGATCTTCGCCGCCGGGGCGGTCGTGATAGTGATCCTCCTGGTGGTCTACCGCTCACCGGTCTTGTGGCTGTTCCCGCTTATCTCGGACCCGGGTGCGCGAAGAGACGCTGAAATTCGGCATCAGGCAGGGCATCCTGCGCGGCCTGGCCGTTACCGGTGGTGTTATCACCTCGGCCGGCGTGACCTCGGCCGGCGTGGCCCTCGCGGCCACCTTCACCGTGCTCGGGGTACTGCCGCTGGTGTTCCTCGC
>JAVEEN010000322.1 GCA_030840445.1 Pseudonocardiales bacterium | reverse complement strand
ATTCGTGCAAATCCGCCGCGGGGTCGTCGGTCAGGACGACGGCGACGTGATCGTTGCCGTCGACGTCGGCGTAGACCGCGGCGACCGTGGCGTCCTGGCCCGCGAAGAAGAGGTCCTGCGCGTCGGCCCGCCGACTCGGCTGCAGTCGTACTCGGCTCCCTCTGGACAGCGGCACACCGGACACGAATACCCTGTCGGTTTCAGGTGAAACGCTCGCGTCGGCAGCAGGGTCCCACCACGGCGCTCCGCCGGTGTCTGCCCACGTCGGGACCAGGAACGGGTCGGTTCGGCCGGGGTCCGAGCCGCTCCGGGATGCCGCCGGCTGGTCCAGATGCGGATTGCGCAACACGCCGTGCAGGCGTTGCATCGCATCCGGTGACATCGACTCGCAACGGTCGATGATCGATGCGGCGCGCGGATCCGTCGCCCGCGCCTCGGCCTTCTCGGCATCGGTCATCGTCATGATCCGCAAGGTCAGGATCTCGTCGATCTCGGTCGCGTCGAACAGGGCGCCGGCGCTCTCCGCCGCCACCGCAGGGTGGTCGTACAAGATGATCGGCGACACCAGCAGCACATCGTCGCGATCGGAGGCGAGTACCGGCCAGCACCGGTTGTGCTCGCAGGACCTGGCCTCGACAGCTAGTTGCTCGGGTGGGTCGAGCAGCGACACGAAGCGGCCGGCGTCGGTGGACAGCAGCAGGTGCGCACCGAGGAACGAGCCGGCCAATGCCGCGTCCCGTCCGGATATCGGCCCTTCAAGAGTATTGGTCACCGTCAGATGGAGTCGGTAGATCCGTTGCGAGCCGGCGTCGGGCAGCGTGGCCGACGGGAGCTCGGCGAGGCTGAGGGACACAGACGCTCGCAGCGGCTGGCGCCGTCGAACCACGCGTCCCACCTCAACACCGGCCAGGTCGTGCAAGCTCTCGATGTCGGTGCCCTCGCAGACGCTCACCGCCTCCTGCACCGGTTGCTCAAGCTCGGTCACCCCGAATGGCCCCAGCACGAGTTCGTGAGGCACGGCTTCATCCCAGCTCATCCACCGCTGGGCGCCGACCTCCAACTGGGACACCTGCTCGAAGCCCGCCGGGTCAGCGCTACCCGCCGAGCCGTTGCGCCGGGCCTCGACATTGCGGCTCTGCAACTGTAGGAACCTCAGGCGGACGGACAATCGTCCATTCAGCGGGGCGATCAGCAGGCATTGCGCGCTCATCTCCGCCGGTTCGCCGGTGTTTAGCACCGCCCCCGGCGGCCCCAGGATGCCGAACTGCCAACGAAGCCGATTCTTCTCAGCGCTCGCGCGGTACGGGTACAGCAGGTAGCCCTCGTACAATACGGCGTCCGCCACCAGTCGGGCCGCGTCAAGGGCCTGCTCCAGGGACTGCTCCAACGCCCCGGTCGGCGTCGACAGCTGGTTTCGGGAGGCGGTCACGGGAGGATCTCCGCTGCGGCGCGATCGAGCAGCAGCGCGACCGTGTCGTCCCAACCGATCGTCGCGTGGTCCGTCCGGAACCGGTGTAAAGCATCGAACTGGTCGCGCCCCAGCCGAATCCAGGCGCTGTTCGGGAAGTGTTCGTCCATCGTCCTACGCCACACCGCGACCGGCATCCGGTAGCCTGCCTCGCTGTCCCAGGGAACCTGCTGGACTGCGAAGCCGGTCTCGCCACGTGTAAAAACAGTGCCGCTGAAGAGCAGCACCAGGGGCACCTCGCCATCCTGCAAGGCGTGCAGGTACTTGCTTGCCGAAACCTCGAAGTCATAGGTGCAGGGCAGCGGCACATCGACCTCGGTACTGCCGGCGAAGCCTTGCACCAGCGTCACACAATGCGTCCACAGGAAGGGGCGCACCGTCTCCGACCATCGCGCGCGACCGCCGAACAGGTCGAGTAGGCCGTCCGCCTCGTCGTCGCTGTAGGCGCGGCGTTGCGGCTCGATGCGGACTTGAACCCGCAGGGCCAGCGCATGCACGACAGCACCGGTGCCTTCCTCGACCCGCAGGCGCGCCGTCAGCAGCGGCGCCGCAGCGAACGGTTCGGGTTGCAGGTCGAGCACGGTGAACTGCAGATCGGTCATGACGGCACCGGAGAGTTTTCGTCTTCGGCAGCCGGGCCCAAGCCGCGGGCTGGCTTACCTCGGGCTGGCTTACCTCGGGCTGGCTTACCTCGGGCAATGAGGAACTGGAAGTACTCCTCCACCTGAGCGCGGGCCTGCTGCCCACCGTCGAAACCCCGCCACACCTTGCGCAGCCGACCGACCAGTTCGTAGCAGCTGTCGATGGGCACCAAGTAGCATTCGACGCCGGAGCGGGCGTGATCCGGTGCGCGCAGAATGATCGCCTCCACGTCAGCGACCACGCTGGCGAGCTCTGGATGTGCCGCCACCACCGTGTCCCAAGCGCCCAGCGGCAGCTCGGACTCGGTGGCGCCGGCCGGGCCGGGATAGAACGCGACCATCCGGCCCAATGCGGAGTTGCGGAAGAAGAAGGCCAAGCCGACCGGTATCTGCAGCTCGTCCCACACTGCCGGTGACAGCCGGAGCGAGGGAAAGCTCAGATATCGGTCCGGCACGGCGCGGTATCTCAGGTCGGCGGAATCGTAGGCGAACAACAGGGTGCACGGCCGGCAGGTGCACAGCAGGCTACGACTGGCCAGATTGACCACGTGCGAATGAGTTTCGCCAATCGGGGCAGCACACATCTCACAGCGTTCGCCCTCGACGGTTCGCCGCTCGCTCGCTCTGATCCGCCGCAAGACCGACAGCGCCGCGCTGTCCTGGGTCATGGTTGCCTGCTCTTCGCGCGAGCGCTCATCGCTGGATTCGCTCCGCTCCTCGCTCGTTCCTCGC
>JAVEEN010000267.1 GCA_030840445.1 Pseudonocardiales bacterium | reverse complement strand
CTACAACCACACCGCCGAGGGAAACCATCTGGGACCCACCCTCAGCATGCGCGGTATCGACAACGCGGCCTACTACCGCCAGGTGGAGGACGACCAGCGCTACTACATGGACTACACCGGTACCGGCAACAGTCTCAACGTCCGGCATCCGCATTCCCTGCAGCTGATCATGGATTCGCTGCGGTACTGGGTCACCGAGATGCACGTGGACGGTTTCCGGTTCGATCTGGCCGCAACCCTGGCCCGTGAGTTCTACGACGTGGATCGGCTGTCCAGCTTCTTCGAACTCGTTCAGCAGGACCCGACGGTAAGCCAGGTCAAGCTCATCGCCGAACCGTGGGATGTCGGCCCGGGCGGCTATCAGGTCGGCAATTTCCCGCCGCAATGGACGGAATGGAACGGCAAATACCGCGACACGGTAAGGGACTTCTGGCGTGGCGAGCCCGCTACCCTCGGCGAGTTCGCGGCCCGGCTGACCGGCTCGTCCGATCTGTACGAGCACTCCGCACGCCGACCGGTCGCCTCGATCAACTTCGTCACGGCGCATGACGGTTTCACATTGCTGGACCTGGTCTCCTACAACGACAAGCACAACGAGGCCAACGGTGAGGACAACAACGACGGAGAGAGCCACAACCGGTCCTGGAACTGTGGTGTCGAGGGCCCGACCGACGACCCGGAGGTGCTGACCCTGCGGCACCGCCAGCAGCGCAACTTCCTGGCGACCCTGATGCTTTCGCAGGGCGTGCCGATGATTTGTCACGGCGACGAGTTGGGACGGACCCAGGGCGGCAACAACAACGGTTTCTGCCAGGACAACGAGATCACCTGGGTCGACTGGAGCAGTGTCGACACCGAACTCATGGCCTTCGCCCACGAGATCGCGCGGCTGCGGGCCGCCCACCCGGTGTTCCGGCGCAGACGGTTCTTCGACGGCCTTCCGGTGCGCCGCCGAGGCACCGAGGGACAGCCCGACATCGCCTGGTTCACTCCGGACGGGGACGAGATGACCGACGAGGACTGGGGTTCCGGCTTCGGCCGATCCGTCTCGGTCTACCTCAACGGCCAGGGAATCCCGGACCGTAGTTCTCGAGGCGAGCGGGTTGTCGACGACTCCTTCGTGCTCTGCTTCAACGCCCACGACGAGGCCATCGAGTTCACGCTGCCCGACAGCGGTTACAGCGGCGCCTGGCAGATCGTGGTGGACACCGAGCATTCCGTGCAGCCGGAGAGCAAGCCGATCGAGGCAGGCGGAATCGTGCCGGTGGCGGCCCGCGCCCTCGTCGTCCTACAGAGCACCGACTGATGGACTCAGCGCACCACGCTGCTCCGAGCGCGACCTACCGGCTGCAGATCACCGCCGATTTCACCCTGTCGGATGCGGCGGAACTCACCGACTACCTGAGCGATCTCGGTGTGGGCGCGGTGTACGTCTCCCCGCTGCTGGAAGCAACCTCCGGCTCGACACACGGCTACGACGTGGTCGACCACCGGCGGGTCGATCCCGAACGCGGCGGGGAGGAAGGCCTGGATGCGCTGGCAACGGCCTGCCGGCAGGCCGGCCTCGATCTGGTAGTGGACATCGTTCCGAACCACATGGGGGTGGCCGACGCCAGCCAGAACGCCGCCTGGTGGGACCTTCTGCAACATGGGCGCGATGCCCAGCACGCCAGGTGGTTCGATGTCGATTGGGCAGCCAATGACGGCAGAATCCTGATTCCGGTGCTCGGCGACGACTTCGACGCCGCGCGTGATCTGAGCATCACCGACGGCGAACTGCATTACTACGAACACCGTTACCCGATCACGCCGGGCAGCTACGCCGCTGGGGATTCGCCGGCCTCGGTGCACGACAGGCAGCATTATGAGCTCGTCAACTTCCGCCGAGCCGATACCGATCAGAACTACCGCCGGTTCTTCGCGGTGACAGACCTCGCCGGACTGCGGGTCGAGGATCGTCGCGTCTTCGACGCCACCCATGCCGAAATCCTGCGATGGGTGCGCGACCACGGTGTGACGGGCATCCGCATCGACCATCCCGACGGTCTACTGGATCCGGGCGGCTACCTCGAGGAGCTGGCCCGCGCCATGCCGGCGGCGTGGATCACGGTCGAGAAGATCACCGAACCCGGCGAGGACCTGCCTTCGCAATGGCCGGTAGCCGGCATGACTGGTTATGACGCCTTGGCCGAGGTCAACGCATTGCTGGTAGATCCCGCGGTCGAGGGCACGATGACCCAGTTGTACCGCGAGCTGACCGGGGACGAGCGGGACTACGAACAGCACATCGCCGACGGCAAGCGGCTGGTCGCCACCACCATCCTGCAAGCTGAAATCCGGCGGCTGGCTCGGCTGGTACCCGAGGGCCGGCGAGAGCACGACGATGCCGACCTGATCGCGGCGCTCACCGAACTGGCGATTGCCTTTCCGGTCTACCGTTCCTACCTGCCGCTGGGCGCGGAACACCTGATGCACGCCCTCGACGTCGCCAAGACCCGCCGGCCGGAGGTGGCGGCTGCCCTCGATGCGTTGCTGCCGCGATTGACCGCTGCAGCCGATGAGGTGTGCGGACGCTTCCAGCAGGTGACCGGGGCCGTCATGGCCAAAGGCGTGGAAGACACCGCCTACTACCGCTACACCAGGCTGATCTCCTTGAACGAGGTCGGTGGCTATCCGGGTACGTTCGGCTCCGGAATCGCCCATTTCCATTCCGCTCAGGAGCGACGAGCGGCCAATGCGTCGCGCGGGATGACGACGCTGTCGACGCACGACACCAAGCGCGGCGAGGACATCCGCGCCAGGATCGCGGTGCTGGCCGAACTGGGCGACGAGTGGGCCGCGGTGGCCCGGCAGCTGCTCGATCTGGCCCCCGTCCCGAACCGGGCCTTCGGATACCTGTTGTGGCAGACCTTCGCGGCCACCGGTCTCATCGACCGGAGCCGGATGCATGCCTACGCCGAGAAGGCGATGCGGGAAGCGTCCGAGGGCACTGGATGGATCGACCCAGAGGCCGACTTCGAGGCGGCCGTACACACCGCGGTCGACGCAGCATATGACCGACCGGAGGTGCGCGAGCTGATCACCGGACTCCGCGACCGGATCGAGCCGTACGGCTGGTCGAATTCGCTGGCTCAGAAGCTCATCCAGCTCGCCATGCCGGGTATCCCGGATGTCTACCAGGGCAGCGAACTCTGGGCGGACTCGCTGGTCGATCCGGACAATCGGCGCCCGGTCGATTTCGCGACCCGCCGGGCCGCGCTGCGCTCGCTGGTTACCTCGCGTGCGGTGCCGCCGCCGGTGGATGCGTCGGCAACAGCCAAACTGTGGTTGACCAGTGTGGCCCTGCACGCCCGCCGGGACCGGCCGGAACTGTTCACCGGTTACACGCCCCTGCTCGTGGACGGTCCGGCGCAGGACTACCTGGTCGCCTTCGACCGCGGCGGGGCGATCACCCTCGCGACGCGGCTACCGGTCGGTCTCGAGGCCTCCGGCGGTTGGCGGGACACCGTGATCACCCTGCCTGCCGGCAAATACCTCGACGTCCTGACCGGGCGCGCTGTCACCGGCGATGTGACCGTCGCCGATGTCCTGGCGCATTACCCGGTGGCCCTGCTGCTGCTGGAGTCCTGATGCCTGAGGTTTCCGTATGGGCCCCCGACGCGTCGCGGGTACGGCTCTGGTTGAACCCGGACGGACCGGACTTGACGCTGGAGATGGCAGCGGACCGCGACGGCTGGTGGCGGATCGACGCCCCCGGCGCCCAGCCCGGGGTCGACTACGGGTTTCTGCTCGACGACGAGGACACCGTGCTCCCCGACCCCCGGTCACGCCGGCAGCCGGCTGGCGTGCACGGGCCGAGCCGGTTCTACGCCGATGACTTCAGCTGGAGCGATTCGTCCTGGGCCGGACGGGAGTTGCGCGGCGCAGTCCTGTACGAACTGCACATCGGCACGTTCACGCCGGACGGCACCCTTGACACGGCCGTGGACCGCCTGGACCATCTGGTCGACCTGGGTATCACCCACGTCGAACTGCTTCCGGTCAACGACTTCAACGGAGTCTGGAACTGGGGTTACGACGGAGTCCTCTGGTACGCCGTCCACGAGGCCTACGGCGGTCCGGATGCCCTCAAGCGGTTTGTCGATGCCTGCCATAACCGCGGATTGGCAGTGACCCTCGATGTCGTCTACAACCACCTCGGCCCGAGCGGGAATTACCTGCCGCGATATGGGCCTTATCTCAAGCGCGGCCGCAGCACCTGGGGTGACCTGGTCAATCTCGATGGGGAATCATCCCGTCCGGTAAGGGAATACATCCTTGACAACGCCTTGATGTGGCTGACGGAATTCCATGTGGATGCGTTGCGCCTGGATGCGGTGCACGCCCTTCAGGACTCATCGCCGGAGCATCTGCTCGCTGAGCTGTCAGGGCGGGTCGAGGCCTTATCGGCCCGTTCCGGTCGCCCGCTCACCCTGATCGCCGAGTCCGATCTCAACGACCCGATCATGTTCACCCCACGCGAGGAGGGCGGCTACGGGCTGGGCGGCCAGTGGGACGACGACGTCCACCATTGCCTGCACGCACTGCTCTCCGGTGAAAGGCAGGGGTATTACGAGGACTTCGGATCACTGGCTGTCCTCGCCAAGGTGTTCACGCGCGGGTTCTTCCACGACGGCACCTATTCGACCTTCCGGCGCCGTAACCACGGAAAGCCCGTCGATCGGGAGAACACCCCGGGCTATCGGTTCGTGGCGTGTCTGCAGAATCACGACCAGGTCGGTAACCGGGCCGCCGGCGACCGGCTGCCCGAAATCGCCTCAACCGGCCTGCTCAGGGTCGGCGCGGTGCTGCTACTGACCTCGCCGTTCACGCCGATGCTGTGGATGGGTGAGGAGTGGGCGGCGTCGACCCGGTGGCCGTTCTTCACCTCGCACCCCGAGCCCGCGCTCGCCGAGGCCACCGGCAGGGGACGGGTCGAGGAATTCGCTGAGCACGGCTGGGATATCTCGCAGATGATCGACCCCCAGGACCCGAAGGCATTCACCGCGGCCCACCTCGCGTGGGAGGAACTCGCTGAGCCGGAGCACGCCAGCATGCTGTCGTTGTACCGTGATCTGCTTCGCCTTCGTAAGGACGAACCGGAGCTGAGTGATCCCCGTCTGGACGCCGTGCTGGTCGACTTCGACGAGGACGCCCGGTGGCTGGTGATCCACCGCGGTGCGCTACGCGTGATCGCCAACCTCGCCGACCAGCCGCAGGTTGTTCCGGTGGCGGCCTCGCAGCTGCTGTTCAGCACGGTGGACGGAGCCGAGCTGGGTCCGGATCAGCTCCTGCTTCCGGCGCAGTCGGCCGGTATCGTCCGCATCGGCTGACGGTCCGACGATTCCGCCGGGGACCTCCGCCGTCCTCAGCCGTCGCCCTCAGTCGCCGGCGAACTGGCCGGAACGCAAAGCCGCTTGCCGGGCCTTCGCCAAGCCCGGACTGCGAGGCGCCAAGGCCTCGCCACCGGCTTCGACCCAGTCGATGAGCTCAGCCGCGGCACGCGCAATCAGCGCCGGCTGGCTGGCCACCACCCAGTGATCTCCGTCGATCAGGCGCAGGTGTAGCTGCTCGACGAAGGGACCGGGCGCCTCGAGTTGCAGCGCCGGGGTCACGAATGCGTCAGCCTTCGGCGCCAGTACCTGGACAGGGATCGCCGTGGTCCGGTCCGCGGCTCTCTCAGGTCCACCGCCACCTGCACCCAACCGGTTCGCGCGGTACAGCTGGAGCCCGTGGATCCGATCTGCCATCGAGCGGCGATACGAACCGTCGCGCACCTTGACCGCACGTTCCAGCAGGCCGCTCCGCCAGAGCAACTCAGGCAGCGCCGGGATCTGGAAGGCCGCCAGGTAGTACGAGCGCCCGAGCTGCTTGAGTACCTTCGCCTTGCTCCCAGGACCTGCGCCGAGCCGGAGGTTCTGGCGAACCCAATGCCCGGTGTGCGCCAGGGACGGCCCGGAGATGGACGTCAGGCTGGCGATTCGCGACTGGAGGTCGGGCGCGGTGCTGAAATGCCAGGCCTGGATCGAGCCCCAATCGTGGGCGATCAGGTGGACCGGACGCCGAGGTGACACCGCATCGATGACGGCGCGGAAGTCGTCCTGCAACTGGCCCAGTCGGAAGCTGCCGCGGTCATGCGGCTTGTCCGAGTCACCCGCGCCACGCACGTCATAGCTGATCACCCGATAGCGACCGGCGAGTTCAGCCGTCAGGCCGCTCCAGATGCCGGCGTTATCGGGATACCCGTGGATGCACACCACCGCTGGCAGCTCGGGAACGCCGGTCTCGTACACAGCGATCCGGACTCCGTCGCTGGAGGTGACATGCCGCGGTTGAACCATCGGTGACGATCCCGGATGGGTAAGCAGACGTTGATCAGCCGGTGAAGCTGTACTCGACGCGGTCGCGTCCCTCGCGCTTGGCTGTGTACAACGCGGCGTCGGCGATATGCAACAGGTCTTCCACGTCCGAACCCTGCTGGGGGCAGACCGCAAGACCGATCGACGCGGACAGGTCACCGACGCCCACGCCGTCGTTTCGGGTGGCTACCCGTAGCTCACGAACGCGCCGCAGGATCCGGTCGGAAATGGCTAGCGCGTCCAACGCGTCGACCTTGGGCATCAACGCCACGAACTCCTCGCCGCCGAAGCGCCCGACGGAGTCATAGGCGCGCAGCTCGTCGGTCAGCACCCCGGCAACCGCCTTCAACACCGCATCGCCGGCAAGGTGGCCATGCGTGTCATTGATCAGCTTGAAGTTGTCCATGTCGATGATCATGAGAGCCGCGGGAACATCGTTTCGCATGCTCCGCTCCAGCTCGATCGAGGCGACCTGATGCCACGCCTGAGCGTTGAGCAGGCCGGTCTTCGAGTCGGTCGTGGCCGCTTCCTGCAGCTCCTTGACCAGGACACTGCGCTGCAGGATGACCATTGCGGGGAGGACGAGGATGACCAGCCAGGGCTCGAAGATCAGGGCCAGACCAGCGAGGCCGGCCAGGCAAAGGGTCGAGATCTCGAGGAAGGAGTCCTGCCAGATGGTGCTGAACGGCGGCGATTCATCCGCAGGAGAGGCCAACCACACCGCCCCGAAGACGAGAACCGAGTTGGCGAGCGTGAACGCCCAGATAGCCGCGAAGACCGCGACGATGGCCAAGTACCCCGTGGGCAATGGGTGGGCCGCAGGGAAGGCCGAGAGGGTCGCGTGGGCGCAAACACAGCTGATCCAGATTGCCGCGGCCGTGAACAACGACCGGTGTGGTGCATGTTGGGCGGGCTGGTTGATCTTCACCCACAGATGCAGCCGTAACACGACGAGCAGTAGGAGGAGCAGTGAAGCCGGCAGCACGATCACCGCTGCGAAAGTCCACACCGACGTCATGTCGATGTAACGGATGGCCCGAATCTGGTTTCGGAGCTTCTCGACCTTGCCTGAAATCTCCTGAAAGCCGACGCTAAGCGCCAGAAGGAGGGCAAGGTCGACAAACGACCGGCGTTCGTAAGCCGAGAAGGACACTGCCCAGACGGCCGTGAGCAGAGCGAACAGGTCAACGCTGAGGACCAGAACCCGGACCCTTTTGGGGGCGGACCAGAGGGACCATTTCCGCATAGGGGCAAGAAGTGACAAGCTATGGGCAAACCTCGTACGCGCCATAAAATCTTCTCCCCGGGATACACGCACGGTACCCGACCAACTACTAATCTGTCATCAGAGCAGGAGGGGTTAACCAGCTTGCCTGATACATAATCAGCACGCGTCTCGGTTTGAACTGGTCTCGCTTGCACATGAGCACGCCGGATTCATCAGCGCGACGAGTCCGGTTTCACCAGATCTTAACTTACTCCGATCTGAAATACGACATGCGAGAGGAAATTGCCTGATGAACGCTCACGCCTGGGGCTAGTCGCCACCCACCTTCCGTCCGTACCAGCCGAAAGGAATTGCCTGATGAACGCTCACGCCTGGGGCTAGTCGCCACCCACCTTCCGTCCGTCCGAACCGCGACAGGAACCGTCCGATGAACGGCCACTTCTCGAACTAAGTACTCGACAGATCTCCAGCTACGCCGCAGTGGGGAGCCGACTGCCCGGGGGCTTCAGCTCACCTCACCCGACGAGCGCACTTCAGATGAAGTCACGCAGGGTCGCCAGTTGATCTCGAGGAGTATTGCACCTTGATCATTTAGGACCTGCAACACCCCCGATCCCAGAGCCGCATCCAGCGGGCGGCCCGTGCTCGCAAGGGCGCCGCCCTTACCCCCGTCGGCCCCGTGATTACACGCACCTCGCGCGAGACATCTAGTGCTTAATCCTCGATGCTCCCTTAGCGGGTAGATGTGCCAATCCGCACATACTTGCGTCGATGAAGGATCTCTTCCGACGCAATGTGACTAAACTCACGTGCAGCAATCCGACGCGTACCTTTCGGCCGTCCGCGCTGACACCTGGTCCCTGCCACTGCAATACGCCGTCCACAGCCGAAACCTCACATCCACGGCGGAGCGGACAGACCGCCGCTCGGATCGCTCGCTGGCAGGATTGCCGCGTGACCGAAGTGGACGCATCCTCTGCCGCTGCCCTGAACCGTGCCCGACGCATCAACTCGACCGATCTCTTCTGCCTGCTTCTCCTCGCGGCAGTGGCCGCGCGGTTCATCTTCAGCGGCGAGCTGAGCCAGCCGGCCGTACAGGCATGGACCACCGTCTTCGTGGCCATCTGCGTCCAGGCGGCTCCCTTCGTGGCGTTGGGGATCATGGTGTCCACGGCCATCGCCGTCCTCGTTCCGACCACGTTCTTCGCGCGCGTCATGCCAGATCGCCAGTTCTTGGCGGTGCCGCTCGCCGGCCTGGCGGGTGGTGTGCTGCCCGGATGTGAGTGTGGATCAGTACCGATCGCCGCCAGTCTGGCCCGCCGCGGTGTTCGACCCGGACCCGCGGTGGCCTTTCTGCTCTCCGCTCCAGCGATCAATCCCGTTGTGCTGGTCGCCACCGCGGTCGCTTTTCCCGGCCACCCCGGCGTGGTGGTGGCGAGGTTCGTGGCATCCCTCGCACTGTCTCTGGTCGTCGGCTGGTTATGGGGCCTGAGCGGACGCCCGTTGCCCACCCGCAACAGGCGCGGCCATGAACATGGATCCGGCCCCCGCTGGCAGCGAGCCACGTCGACGGCCGGTCATGACCTGGCTCAGACCCTCGGCCTGCTCATCGTGGGTGCCGCCAGCGCCGCGACCTTGAACGTGACGTTCCCGCGGGCCTGGCTCGACCACGTAGCCGGTCACCTTCTAAGCGGAATCCTCGCCATGGCGGTGCTGGCCGTCGTGTTGGCGATCTGCAGCGAATCGGACGCCTTCATCGCCGCCGGGCTGACCCAGTTCTCGCTCACCGCCCGCCTGGTCTTCATGGTGGTGGGTCCAGCGGTCGACGTGAAGCTGATCGCAATGCAGACAGGAACGTTCGGCCGCTCCTTCGCCATCCGGTTCGCCCCGCTGACCTGGATCGCTGCGGTCTGCACCGCCACCTGCACAGGATGGTTGCTGTTGTGAACGCCCGCACTCAGGCCTACCTGATCCTGCTCTTCGGGGGTGCGCTGGTCCGCCTGGCCGCCGGCAACGCTCTGCTCCGGTACGTCCGGCCGGTGGCCCGTCCCTGGGTTCTGCTCGCCGGAATCGGCATGGTCGTACTGGCGGTGGTCCTCCTGGCCAAGGCCCACCAATCCCGCGGATCCGCAGGCTCGACTGGGGGTAGTTCGTTCGGCGTACCTACCGGCTGGCTGCTGCTCGCTCCGGTGATCGCCATCGTCGTCGTCGCGCCGCCCGCCCTGGGCTCCTTCTCCGCCAACCGCGAATCGTCGCCGGTAGCAGCGTCGGCAGCCGTCCACAAAGACTTCGCCGGGTTGACCGGCCTGGCGCCGCACCGGTTAGGCCTGTTCGATTTCACCACCCGGGTCCTCTGGGATTCGGCCCGCACGGTCAGCGGCACCGACGTGACGCTCACCGGCTTCGTCCTCTCCCAGCGCAACGACGGATTCGTGCTGGCACGCCTGGTCATCACGTGCTGCGCGGCGGACGCGAGGCCGGTCGAGGTTTTCGTGCGGAACTCGACGCACCCGCCTGAGGACGCTTGGGTAGCAGTGACCGGACGTTATGCCGGCACAGACAAGGCCCGGCCCACGTTCCCCGTACTGGCCGCCAGCGTCGTGCTACCGGTCAACCAGCCGGTGAATCCGTACGACTAACCAGCCCGGGGCGCCACCGCTCACCGGTCTTCCCATCCAACTCCTATCCTTAGCTGCAATGAAGCACAGTTTTCGCACAGATTGGGGACGCACTGTTTCGTCATGGCCGATAACGAGTTCTACGACCCGCCACAGCAAGCTGCCAGCAAGGCGGCGGAGGCTGCCCAGCAGCCTGAGCCAACTCAGGACAGTGAGGATTCTCCGAGTCCCGGATACGACACCGCCAGATACGGCGATACGCCGGTGAGTTCGCCCGGCGTCCCCGGCCAGACGCTGCCGCAGTACCAGTACGGCAACACAGGTGGCTACGGCTCTCCCGCTGGACCCGTCCCGCCGGCGGCCGGCTCGTACGGCCCACCACCTACCGGCTCATACGGCCAAGCGACTACCGCCTCGTACGGCCAATACGGCCAATACGGTGGCTACGGCCAGTACGGCGACCCGGCGCACCAGACCGCGTTCGGCACCCCAGGCAACCCCGCCGGGGCGCCGGTCGACTCCGCGCCTGCGGGCAAGCGGGCCAAGGCCGGTCCGCTGCTGACCACCGCGCTCGTCGCGGCATTGGTCGGCGGCGGTGTGGGGGCGGGGACCGTTGCCATCGCCGATCACAACAGCCGCTCGGTGAACACCGGCTTGCAGGTCACCAATGAGACCAACGCACCCGTGGCCAAGACCGACGGCTCGATCGGGGCGGCGGCGTCCAAGATCCGGCCGAGTGTGGTGACGATAGACGTGAGCAACGGCCAGTCCGGCGGGACCGGCTCCGGCGTCATCATCCGGCAGGACGGGTACATCCTGACCAACGATCACGTCGTTTCGGAGGCCGCCAACGGGGGCAGCATCAATGTCACCCTCTCCGACGGTCGGACCTCGAAGGGCACCATCGTCGGCCGGGACAGCGCCGATGATCTTGCCGTGATCAAGGTCGACGGGCTGTCCGGCCTGCCCACCGCGACCTTCGGTAAGTCGTCCTCGCTGACCGTCGGTCAAACCGTGGTCGCGGTTGGCGCTCCGCTCGGCCTGTCCGACACGGTGACCAGCGGCATCGTCAGCAACATCGCCCGGCCGGTCAGATCGGGCACCAATGATCAGGCGGTCTTCCAGGCCGTGCAGACCGACGCCGCGATAAACCCCGGCAACTCCGGCGGACCGCTGGTTGACCTGAACGGTTCGGTCGTCGGAATAAACGCCGCGATCGCCACCGACAGCTCCGGTGGCGGATTGCAGATTCCCGGTCAGACCCAGCAGTCGGGCAACATCGGCATCGGTTTCGCCATCCCGTCGGACGAAGCAAGCCGGATCGCCAGCGAGTTGATCGCCTCCGGAAAGGCCTATCACGCGGTTCTCGGCGTGTCGGTCAAGTCCACGTCCAGCACCACGACCGCGGGAGTGGCCTTGTCCGCGGTCACGGCCGGCGGCGCGGGCGCCAACGCCGGTCTGAAGGTCGGCGATGTGGTGACCGCGGTCGACACCACCCGTGTCACCACGGCCGACGCGCTGATCGCGGCGGTACGGTCCCATGCCCCCGGGCAACAGGTCAAGATCACGTACATCCGGGGCGGGACCACGGCGACCACGACCGTGACCCTCGGGAAGTCGGACACCTGATGCAGCCATGCCTCGGCGGCGTGGCCGGGGCGCGCTGAAGACTTCCGTTGGCCAGGCAGGCTACCGGCGGGTAACCTCGCCGCGTGGCTACCCACGACGTGTTCAACGTCCCCGCACCTTGGGCCGGCGTGAATACCTTCACCGGTGATCCCGGCCTTAGGCGAAGTGTGACGGCTGCGGGCGCCGAGCGGCACGAAATCCAAAATCTGACCGAGCTCGGGGGGCTGGCCGGATCTGAAGTGGCGCAGGACTGGGCCCGTCTCGCCAATGCATACCCGCCGGTTCTGAAAACACATGACCGGTACGGCCACCGGATCGATGAGGTCGAATTCCACCCGTCCTGGCACGAGCTGATGACGGTGGCCGTGAGCCACGGGCTGCAGGCCTCGGCCTGGTCGCCCACCGCCGGCGGCAACGCTCATCTGCTCCGCGCGACCGGATTCTATCTCTGGGGCCAGGTCGAACAGGGTCATTGCTGCCCCATCTCGATGAGCTACGCCGTGTTGCCAGCATTGCGCCACGATCCGGAACTGGCGGCGCAGTACGAGCCGGGACTGCTCAGCACGCGTTATGACTTCGGGCTACGCCGGCCGGTGGACAAGGCAGGTCTGCTGGCCGGAATGGCCATGACGGAGAAGCAAGGCGGCTCGGATGTTCGTGCCAACACCACCCAGGCGATCCCCAACAGCGACGGGAGTTTCTCGCTCACCGGTCACAAATGGTTCTGTTCGGCGCCGATGTGCGACCTGTTTCTGGTCCTGGCCCAGGCACCCGACGGGCTCAGTTGCTTTCTGGTGCCCAGGGTCCTCGATGATGGCTCACGCAACGTCTTCGGCCTCCAGCGGCTGAAGGACAAGCTCGGCAACAGGTCCAACGCCTCGTCTGAGGTCGAGTTCGACGGCACCGTCGGTTGGCTGCTCGGCGAGCAGGGCCGCGGTGTGCGGACCATCATCGATATGGTCACCATGACCCGGCTCGACTGCGTGATCGGTTCAGCCGCAGTGCAACGCGCCGCCCTGACCCAGGCGATGCATCATGTGAGCGGCCGGGCGGCGTTCGGGGCGCCCCTCATCGACCAGCCCCTCATGGCGGAGGTTGTCGCTGATCTCGCGGTCGAGGTCCACGCCGCAGCCGCGCTGTTCGCCCGCCTTGCACACGCGGTCGATGCCGGTGAGGGTGAGCTCTTACGCCTTGGCGTCGCGGCAGGCAAATTCTGGGTCTGCAGACGAGCGCCGTTCGTGGTCAGCGAAGCCCTCGAATGCCTCGGCGGTGCTGGCTACGTCGAGGAGTCACCGCTGCCGAGATATCTCAGAGAGTCACCGCTGAACTCCATCTGGGAGGGGTCGGGAAATGTCATTGCCCTCGATGTCGTCCGCGCCATCGGCCGCGAGCCGGGCTCGCTGCGAGCCCTCGAGGAGGAACTCGCCCTAACGGCCGGGCAGGACTCGCGCCTGGATGCCGCCCAGAACCGGCTCGCCACGATGATCAGGGCGCTCGGAAACGACGCGGACGCCGACGCGAGGAACGCCCGGACGATCGCCTCGCTGATCGCTCAGACCCTGCAGGCCAGCGTCCTGGTGGCGTCAGCTACCGATGAACCGAGCACTGTGATGGCCGAGGCCTTTCTCGCCACCCGGCTAGCCGGCCGGTCTCGATCGGTGTTCGGCTCCGAGGAACCGCTCGGCGAGAAGACGGTCTCGGCGGTACTGGCGTACTGCGACCCCAATCGCAACTGATCAGCTGGTCGGTGGGGAGCCGTCGGACCCCAGCTCGTCAGCCGCTGCGGCGGTCGCATCGTCGGTGAGACCGGTTTCGTCATTGTCGGCATCGTTGTCGGCATCATTATCGGCATCGTCCTCGGCATCGTTGTCGGCTGCTCGTGGCGTAGCCCGCTCGGCGGCAGTCTGCTTCTTCGAGATGACGATCTTCCCCGAGTCCAGGTCGACCCGCTTTCCGCCCGAGGAATCGCCGACTTCCTCCCGGGTGGACTGCAGGCGGCGCTTCTCTTCGTCGAGGTGCCGCTTGCCCGGGTTGAACAGCGTGTCAATTCCCCACTCGGTCATATTTCGAGCCTACGCGCCGCCGTCCAACCGTCGTACCTTGAAGGCATGAGCTTCTTACGCCGCAACAACGAGATGGTCACGGCCGAGACGGCCATGGGTGGCCGCCAGGACTACCCGTACGTCGTGCCTGACACACACTTTGTCAACGGCCACCGCATCCGCGAGCCCTTCGAGCGGGACGGACTGCAGACCGCGGTCTTCGGGATGGGCTGCTTCTGGGGAGCCGAGAAAGATTTCTGGGAGCACGACACGGTCTTCTCGACTGCGGTCGGTTACGCCGGTGGCTTCAGCGCCTACCCGACGTACGAAGAGACCTGCACCGGCCAGACGGGGCACACCGAGGTCGTCCGGGTGATCTTCGATCCCGCGCAGATCAGCTACGCCGAGTTGCTGAGCATCTTCTTCGAGAACCACGATCCGACTCAGGGCATGCGCCAGGGAAACGATGTGGGGACCCAGTACCGCTCGGCAATCTATTACAACTCCGAGGAGCAGCGTGAGCAGGCCGAGGCGGCCGCGGCGGCCTTCGGCGCGAGACTGGCGCAGGCCGGATACGGCCGGGTCACCACCGAGATCGCACCGCTCGGCGATTTCTATTACGCCGAGGGCTACCACCAGCAGTACCTGGCGAAGAACCCGAACGGCTACTGCCCGGTGTTGGCAACCGGCGTCACCTGTCCGGTCGGGTTGTTCGCGAGCACGTCTGACTGACGGCGTGCACATCAGGTCGCAGCGAGCCACGTCCGCGACCTGAGCGTTTCCCAAGCGGGAGCCCTTCCGGCATGCGGTGAAATCGCGCACACTCAGCCTTGCGCGTGATTGCCAGTCATCGCTGTGTCGGGGAGGACAGATGAGCGCTTCGCCATCGAACGTGGTCGTCGCGAACGGCATCACTCGCCAATTCGGCGAAGGCGACACCAGCGTGCACGCGCTGCGAGGCATCGACGTGTGTATCCCGTCCGGCGAGCTGACGGCGGTGATGGGCCCGTCCGGTTCGGGCAAATCGACGTTGATGCACATCCTGGCCGGGCTGGACAAGCCGACAGCTGGTTCGGTGCACATCGCAGGTACCGAGATTACGGCCCTGGGTGACACTGAACTGACCAAGCTACGTAGGCGTCATATCGGATTCATCTTTCAATTCTTCAACTTGCTGCCGATGCTCACCGCACGTGAGAACGTCCTGCTGCCGCTGACGATTGCCGGCGCGAAGCCGGGGCCCGGCTGGTTCGACGAGCTCATCGGTCGAGTTGGGTTGACCGACCGGCTGACTCACCGTCCGGCGGAGCTGTCCGGTGGACAGCAGCAACGCGTTGCGATCGCGAGGGCACTCGTCTCCCGGCCGAGCGTCGTTTTCGCCGACGAGCCGACCGGCAACCTCGACTCCACAACCAGCGGCGAAATTCTTGCCCTGATGCGCAGTTCAGTCGAGGAGTACGGCCAGACGACGGTTATGGTGACCCACGATGCGAACGCTGCCGCTATGGCTGATCGGGTGCTGTTCCTGGCCGACGGCCAGATCGTGCAGGAACTACCGCGGTCGAGTCCCCGCGACATCCTGCTCGCGATCGAGAAACTCGGCATCCGATGATCCGCTTCGCCATTCGCGCGCTGATACAGCGCAAGCTGCGTACCGTCCTCACGGCACTGTCAATCGTGCTGGGTGTGGCCATGGTAAGCGGGACCTATGTCCTTACCGATTCGATCGGAACCGCCTTCGACTCGATCTTCGGCCAGACGTACAAGAACACCGACGCAGCGATCACCGGCAAGTCGGCGATCAGCAACAATCAAAGCGACACAACGACGCCGGCAACGTTCAATCAGAACCTGCTCGCGCAAGTGCAGGCCCTGCCCGAGGTCGGGGCCGCGATCGGCAGTGTGTCCGCAGAGGCACAGCTGATCGGCTCCAACGGCAAGGCAATCGTCTTCGGGGGTGCGCCGAACCTCGGATTCAGCGTCGACCCCGACCATCCCGACTTCGACTCCCTGAACCTCGTTGACGGGTCATGGCCGGTGGCCCGAGAGGTCGTCATCGACCGCGCTACGGCGGATAAGAAAGGTCTCGAAGTCGGCCAAATGATCGGCGTGCAGGCCCGCGGTCCGGTGCAACGGCTTCGGATCTCCGGCCTGGTCACTTTCGGAGCGGTGTCGACCATCGGTGGAGCGACTCTGGCCGGCTTTCGGTTGTCAACCGCGCAGGACTTGTTCGACAAGCAAGGCAAGCTCGACCAGATCCGCATAGCAGCGAAGTCTGGGATAT
Organism: Pseudonocardiales bacterium; assembly: GCA_030840445.1. GTDB lineage: Bacteria > Actinomycetota > Actinomycetes > Mycobacteriales > Jatrophihabitantaceae > Jatrophihabitans_A. The sequence goes on along the minus strand of JAVEEN010000267.1, from coordinate 4,471 downwards.
CTCAATCCCAGCTGATCTCCGCGGTTCAAAAGGTCCTCCCGGCCGGCACCCAGGTCCGCACCGGCCAGGAACAAGCGGTGGAGGATGCCTCCGGGACGAGCAGCTTCATCTCGTTCCTGCAGACATTCCTGCTGGTGTTCGGAGGCGTCGCACTCTTCGTCGGATCGTTCGTAATCGCCAATTCGTTGTCGATCACGATCGCGCAGCGCACCCGCGAGTTCGCGACGCTGCGCACGTTGGGCGCGACTAGACGTCAGGTTCTCGGCTCGGTGATCCTAGAGGCACTGGTCATGGGGGTTCTGGCCTCCGTCGCAGGATTGCTACTCGGACTGGCTCTGGCCAAGGGACTGTTCCGGCTGTTCGACGCGGTCGGCTTCACGCTGCCCAACAGTGGACTCATCTTCAAGCCACGCACCATCGTGGTCGCGTTATTGGTCGGGATTCTGGTCACCGTGGTGGCCAGTCTGCGACCGGCCCGGCGCGCCACTCGAGTGCCGCCGATCGCCGCGGTGCGGGAGGGTGTGGTGCTGCCCCCCGGTCGATTGGCGCGGTTCCGCGCCGGCGGCGCCGTGCTGTTAGCCGCGGCCGGCTTCAGCTCGTTGTTGTTCGGCCTCTTCAACCACGGCCTGGGAACGTCGAGTGTGCTGATCCTGATGTTGGTAGGCGCCCTGGCCGTATTCGTTGGCGTAGCGCTGTTCGCGTCCCGGCTGGTACGTCCGATGGCTTCCGCGGCGAACCCGCTCGCCCGCTGGTCGGTGGTGCTGTTCTCCGTCCTCGTCTGGCCGCTGTTCTCGTTGCCGTTCTGGCTGTTGAGACGTGGCGCGTGGGGACCCGGGTCACGCGGCTCACGAGTCGGCGGCTTCATCCTCGGCGCTGCGCTGAACCCGGTGCTGCTGATCATGGTGCTGATCATGGTGTCGCGACGTGCCGCGACCGGGTGGCGTCCGGAGTGGCCAGCGGAGTTCCCATCGGTTGCACCGGATCGGTCGGCGACCGATATCGGTGGCGAGAACAGTCGCCGCGATCCCCAACGAACGGCATCCACGGCTGCCGCGCTGATGATCGGGCTTGCCTTGGTCACCTTGGTCGCGACGCTTGCCGCGGCGATCATCAAGCCGTTCGAGGATGCCGTGGACCAGATCTTCACCGCGGACTACGCAATCACTGCGCAGAACAACTTCTCACCTATTCCCCCGAGCGTCGCCGCCGCGGCCGCATCGACGGTCGGCCTCGAGTCGATCGCCAGTGTGCGCGGCGGGGATGGCAAGGCCTTCGGCAAGACCATTCAAGTGACCGCGGTCGATCCCCAGGCCGCCGAAGTCCTCACCCTTCGTTGGCAGGACGGAGCACAGGCTGTGTTGGGGCAATTGGATTCCGACGGTGCGATCGTCGCCAAGAGCTATGCGAAGAGCCATCGCCTCGTGCGTGGCTCGCCGATCTCCGTCCTGACACCGTCTGGGTCCACGATCCAGCTCAAAATTGCCGGGATCTTTGATCCACCGTCTGGCGGGTCGCCGTTCGGGCAGGTCACGATCTCGAGCGCAACCTTCGACAGGAACTATGCCGCACCGCAAAACCTGTTCACGTTCGCGAAGCTGCGAGGTGGTGTGAACGACGCGAACACTCAGTCGTTGGAAGCGTCCCTCAAGGCATTTCCGAACGCCAAGGTCGCTACTCGCGCACAATTCAAGTCCAACCAGATCAGCGGCATCAAGAGTGTGCTGAACATCCTCTATGTGTTACTGGCCCTGTCCGTAGTCGTGAGCCTGTTCGGAATCGTAAACACCCTTGTACTGACGGTCTTCGAGCGAACCCGTGAACTGGGAATGATGCGCGCGATCGGCATGACGCGCCGCCAGACCAGACGGATGATCCGCCACGAAAGCGTGATCATCGCACTGATCGGGGCCGCACTCGGGATCGCGCTCGGTCTGATCCTGGCCGGACTTCTGATCGCGCGGGTCGACTTCATGTCGTTCGCGCTGCCGACCTCGCAACTCATCACCTTTGCAGTCGTCGCGGTCCTCGTTGGAATCTTCGCGGCCATCTTCCCGGCCCGGCGAGCTGCCCGGTTGAATCCCTTGGAAGCGCTGCAGTACGAGTAGGGCCACCGCGCGAGCCGCACTATGCTCGACCAGGTGTCCGTGACCGCTTTTTCCTTCGACGTCCTTCGCAGGTTTCCCGACGCCGAGGCGGCAAACCTGTTCGCGGTCGATGCCACCGACCGCCTGCTGTTGGACGAGGCTGCGGACGCCCTGACCGGTGCCGGCCGGGTCGCCGTAATCGGTGACCACTATGGGGCGCTCACCCTCGGCGCCATCGCGCAGCACGGGGTTGGCTTCGTCCGGGTCCATCAGGACCTGCTCACCTCGGAGCGGGCCCTGGAGGCAAATGCCATGCTGACCGGCCTGTCCGACCGTTATCAGCACCATGCTCTTGGCCCGGAGCTGCTGCTCGACGGGGCGACTGTCGTCCTTGTTCAGTCGCCGAAGAGCCTGGATGGGCTGCGCGAGGTGGCCGAGGCCATCGCCAGGCACGCCGACCCCAGGGTCGCGGTCTACGTCGGCGGCCGGGTCAAGCACATGACCCGGGCCATGAACGATGTGCTGGGCGATTCCTTCGAATCCGTCCGGGCGAGCCTGGCCCGACAGAAGTCACGGGTGCTGATCGCGGACACACCGCGCCGCCAGCTATCGCCACCGACCTTCCCGCTCCGGGAACTCCACGACGACCTCGGCCTATTGGTCGGTGCACACGGTGAGGCCTTCGCCGGCACCAAGGTCGACATCGGCACCCGCTACCTGCTGAGCTTTCTCGGTCAGATGGGTAAGCGGGCGTCGCAGGCAGTCGACCTCGGCTGTGGCACCGGGATCCTGGCGGCAGCGTTGGCCAGATCCCGTCCCGAGCTGTCCGTGATCGCCACCGACCAGTCGTCGACGGCGGTGGCCTCGGCCGCTGAGACCATGCGGGCCAATGGGCTGGCCGACCGCGTCGAGATCCGCCGGGACAACGCGATGGCCGGGTGGCCCGACGGTTCGACCGATCTGGTCATGCTCAACCCGCCGTTTCACTTGGGCACCACCGTCGACACGAGCGCCGCGGAAGCGCTGTTCGAGGCCGCCGGGCGGGTGTTACGGCCGGGCGGCGAACTGTGGACGGTGTTCAACTCACACCTGACGTATCAAAGGCCGCACGGTCCGCTCGCTCGCAGCATCGGCCCGACGCGGGTCGTCGGACGCAATCCGAAGTTCACCGTTACGGTCTCCATCCGTCGGGGCTGATCCAAGCGTTGCGTTGCGTTGTGAGCGTTGTGAGGGTCGCGAGCCGACGAGCCGGGCGAGTCGGGTCAGTTCGGCCGTCGTGGCTCACGCGTTACGTGGTGGGAGTGTTTGCCGGGAGTCGTTAGGCTTCAACCATGCCGGAACTGCCGGAGATCGAGGCCCTTGCGGCCTTTCTACGCGAGAACGCGGTCGGACGAGTCGTCGTCCGATCCGATGTTGCTGCGTTCAGTGCGGTCAAGACCTTCGACCCGCCCCTGACCGCGCTCAACGGACTTACCGTCACCGGGGCCTGTCGTCACGGCAAGTTCCTGGACCTAGAGGTCGACGGCCTGCACCTGGTGACGCACCTGTCCCGGGCGGGCTGGTTGCACTGGCGCGACACCTTGCCAGCAGTGCCACCCAAGCCGGGGCGGGGTCCGATTGCGTTCCGGCTGCACCTGACGCCGGCCGAGGACGACGGGCCGAACGGCGGCTTCGATCTCACCGAGGCCGGCACCCAGAAACGGCTGGCGGTGTACCTGGTCCGTGACCCGCTGGAAGTGCCCGGGATCGCCCGCCTCGGACCGGACGCGTTGACGGTCAGCCTCGAGGATTTTGCGTCCCTGCTCGCCGAGCAGCGAGCACAGCTCAAGGGGGTGCTGACCAGCCAGTCCCTACTGGCGGGAGTCGGCAACGCGTACTCGGACGAGATCCTGCACACCGCCAGGATGTCCCCGTTCGCGATCGCCTCGCGGCTCAGTGAGGCGCAGGTCAGCACCCTGCACGCGGCAATGCGGACCGTCCTGCTGGATGCGGTCCAGCGGTCGGTCGGCCAGAAAGCGGCGACCCTGAAGTCGGAGAAGCGCAGCGGCCTCGCCGTCCATGCCAGGACCGGACTGCCCTGCCCGGTGTGTGGCGACACCGTGCGAGAGGTGTCCTTCGCGGACAAGTCCCTGCAGTACTGCCCGACCTGCCAGACCGGCGGCAAAAACCTGGCCGACCGGCGCCTGTCCCGATTGGTGAAGTAACCGCCGCGCCGACACGCCAGGGCGGTTGTGCGATCAGCGCACGGACACGGCAGACTGGAGGCGTGGACTACATGATCCCGATCCTCACCGCGAAGGACCTCAGCCAGACTCTGTTCGACCGGAGCTCGACGGTCGGCTAGCCGGGGCCCGGAACAGTCCCAACGAGACGATCTGTTGAGCCGA
>JAVEEN010000313.1 GCA_030840445.1 Pseudonocardiales bacterium | reverse complement strand
AATTTCTCGCTCAGGGCGTCCAATTCTGATCAACGGCCACGCCGGAGCGGCGACCCGACGACGAAACCATCCACCCCACCAACTCCCTCATCGCCGGGCCTTTTTCTTTGCCTCGCCTTAGTCCTGCGGCCAACCAGCCTGGCACGATAGAAGTCATGTCCATCATCAAGATCAACGCCATCACGGTCGCCGCGGACAGCGGCGACGAACTCGCGAAGCGGTTCGCCGCTCGGGCCGGCGCCGTGGACGGAGCCGAGGGCTTCGAGGGCTTCGAGCTGCTGCAGCCCACCGACGAGCGCACGACCTGGCTGGTGATCACCCGTTGGCGGGACGAGGACTCCTTCAGCGGCTGGCTCAACTCGAGCGCGTTCGGGCAAGGTCACCGGTCCGAGGCTGAGCGGGCCGGTGGCGAGGCACCCAAACCGGTCGGGGTGAGCTCCGAACTCTGGTCCTACCGGGTCTCCGGCGGATCTGCCGTCTGATGGGGACCGACGCCGACCCGAGCGGGGACTCGGCTGCCCAGCCCTGTCGCCGGGTGGGCGCCGACGAGCTGACACCCGGCGATCCGACTCCGGGCATGACCAGGCGGGTCGGATTGGAGGCCGACGGCATGTGGTCAGGCACTGTCGACACCGAACCCGGTGCGACCTCGGGCTGGCATCACCACGGCGATCACGAGACGATCTTGTACATCCTCAGCGGACGGATGCAGCTGGATTTCGGTCCGGGCGGCACTCAGGCGGTCGAGGCTGGTCCCGGTGACTTTCTATACGTCCCAGCCGATGCGGTGCACCGCGAATCCAACCCATCGGAGCTGCGGTCCCGCGCCGTCGTGGTGCGCTGTGGAACGGGTCAGCCGACCGTCAACGTCGCGGGGCCGGCCGGTGCCGACCCCGACTCTCGATAGCAGGTCGAGAGACACGCCGAGACACGCCGGTGCTGTGCGGCGTTGTCGTAGCCAAGGTGCAGAATCGACTCCGCTGGCCAGCCCGTACGAGGGGCGCCACCTGATCGAAGGACGAGGGCACCGCTGTGACCAATGCAGGCGCGAATGGGTCCTCCGACAGCTTCGTTCACCTGCACAATCACACCGAGTACTCGATGCTCGATGGCGCCGCCCGCTTGAAGGACCTGTTCGCGACCACCGCCGAAATGGGCATGCCCGCTTTGGCCATGACCGACCACGGAAACGTCTTCGGGGCCTACGATTTCTACCAGCAGGCCAGGGCCGCGGGCGTGAATCCGATCATCGGCATGGAGGCCTACCTCACCCCTAATACCCACCGCGCCGACCGCACCAGGGTCAAATGGAATCAGGGCGGCGAGGACGACGTCTCCGGTGGCGGTGCGTTCACCCACATGACCGTGCTCGCCGAGAGCACCGAGGGCATGCACAATCTGTTCCGGCTGTCCTCCCGCTCCAGTCTCGAAGGTTTCTTCTATAAGCCTCGCGCCGATCGCGAACTCCTCAACGACTACGCCAGCGGTCTGATCGCGACCACTGGGTGCCCGTCGGGCGAGATCCAGACTTGGCTGCGCATCGGCAACTACGACAGGGCGCTGGCCAGTGCTGCCGAGTTCCGGGACATCTTTGGCCAGGGAAACTTCTTCCTCGAGCTGATGGATCACGGTCTGTCCATCGAGACCCAGGTCCGCGACGGGCTGCTTAAACTCGGCAAGGATCTCCAGCTGCCCCTCGTGGCAACCAACGACCTGCATTACACGCGCCCAGGCGATGCCGCGGCCCACGAGGTGCTGCTCTGTGTCCAGTCCGGCAAGACGATGCAGGACGCGAACCGGTTCAAGTTCAATGGTGATTCCTACTACCTCAAGTCCCCGGCCGAGATGCGCTCGCTGTGGGCGGACAAGTACGACCTGCGGGAGGCATGCGACAACACCCTGCTCATCGCCGAACGCTGTCACGTCGAGTTCAACGAGTCGGCCAACTACATGCCGCGCTTCCCGGTACCCGACGGCGAGGACGAGACCTCATGGTTCGTCAAGGAGGTCGAGAAGGGTCTGCTGCAGCGTTATCCGGACGGCCTGCCTGACGACGTCCGCAAGCAGGCCGACTACGAGGTCGGCGTCATCGTGCAAATGGGCTTTCCCGGCTACTTCCTGGTCGTCGCGGATTTCATCAACTGGGCCAAGGAGAACGGCATCCGGGTCGGCCCCGGACGAGGTTCTGGCGCCGGCTCGATGGCCGCCTACGCGATGCGGATCACCGACCTCGATCCACTCAAGCATGGCCTGATCTTCGAGCGGTTTCTCAACCCCGACCGCGTCTCGATGCCCGACTTCGATGTGGACTTCGATGAACGTCGTCGTGGCGAGGTGATTCGCTACGTCACCGACAAGTACGGCGACGACCGGGTCGCCCAGATCGTCACCTACGGCACCATCAAGGCCAAGCAGGCGGTAAAGGACGCCGCCCGGGTACTCGGCTATCCCTTCGCCATGGGCGACCGGATCACCAAGGTGATGCCGCCGCCGGTGATGGGCAAGGACGTACCGCTTTCCAAGATCTTCGACACCGGCCACGAGCGGTACGGCGAGGGCGGCGAGTTCCGGGCGTTGTACGACGCCGACCCCGAGGTGAAGAAGGTGGTCGACACCGCGCAGGGTCTGGAAGGCCTCAAGCGTCAGTGGGGTGTGCACGCGGCCGGCGTGATCATGTCCAGCGAGCGGCTGGCCGACGTCATCCCGATCATGCGGCGCGAGCAGGACGGCGCCATCATCACCCAGTTCGACTACCCGTCGTGCGAGAAGCTCGGCCTGATCAAGATGGACTTCCTGGGGTTGCGAAACCTCACGATCCTCGACGATGCGGTCGACAACATCAAGGCCAACCGCGACATCGATCTGGTGCTGGAAGACCTGCCTCTGGACGATCGACCGACCTACGACCTGCTGTCCCGGGGCGACACGCTGGGAGTGTTCCAGCTCGACGGGGGCCCGATGCGGGCACTGCTCCGTTCGATGCGGCCAGACAACTTCGAGGACATCTCCGCCGTTATCGCGCTCTACCGGCCAGGCCCGATGGGCGCCAACTCCCATAACGAGTACGCCGACCGCAAGACCGGACGTAAGGCCGTCACGCCGATCCACCCAGAACTGGCCGAGGCCCTGCAGGATCTCCTCGGTGACACTTACGGCCTGATCGTCTACCAGGAGCAGGTGATGGCCATCGCCCAGCACCTGGCCGGTTACACCCTGGGAGCCGCGGACCTGCTCCGCCGGGCCATGGGCAAGAAGAAGAAGTCCGAGCTCGATGCACAGTACGAGAAGTTCTCCGGCGGCATGGCCGAGAAGGGGTACTCGGCGAATGCAGTCAAGACCCTGTGGGACATCCTGCTGCCGTTCTCGGACTACGCGTTCAACAAGGCTCATTCGGCGGCCTACGGCGTGCTGTCCTACTGGACTGGCTACCTCAAGGCGAACTATCCGGCCGAGTACATGGCCGCGCTGCTCACCTCGGTCAAGGACGACAAGGACAAGATGGCCATCTATCTGGCCGAATGCCGCCGGATGGGCATCAAGGTACTGCCCCCGTGCGTGAACTCCTCCGATGCCAACTTCACCCCGATCGGCACCGACATCCGATTCGGCCTGTCCGCGGTCCGCAACGTCGGGGGAAACGTGGTTGCCTCGGTGACTGCATCGCGCAAGTCCAAAGGCGAGTACACCGATTTCGCCGATTACCTTCGCAAGGTCGACGCGATCGGCTGCAACAAGCGGACGGTGGAGGCCCTGATCAAGTCCGGGGCGTTCGACTCGCTGAACCACACCCGCAAGGGATTGATCCAGGTATACGAACAGTCCATCGATGCCGTAGTGGACACCAAGAAGGCCGAAGCCATCGGTCAGTTCGACCTCTTCGGCTTCGGGGGTCCCGACGATGGCGCCGTCGATGCTGACCGGCCGGATGTGTTCGCGGTCCGGGTGCCCGACGGCGAGTGGGACAAGACCGTGCTGCTGAACTTCGAACGCGAGATGTTGGGGCTGTATGTCTCGGATCATCCGCTCTTCGGGGTCGAACATATTCTGGCCACCGCAGCCGAAGTGACGGTCGCCGATCTGCAGACAGATGCCGTCAACGACGGCCAGAACGTCACGGTCGCCGGCATCCTGTCCAGCGTGACTCGCCGGATGACCAAGGACGGCAAGCCGTGGGCGCAGGTCACCCTAGAGGATCTCGAGGGCGCGGTCGAGGTGTTGTTCTTTCCGGCCTCCTACGCACAGGCAGGCATGCGGATCGCCGAGGATGCGATCGTGGTCATCAAGGGCCGGGTGGATGCTCGTGAGGACAATATTCGCATCATCGGCTCCGACCTGAGCTTGCCGGATCTCAGCCAGGGTCCGAACGGGCCGGTGCGGCTTCAGATCGCTCCGTCGCGCTGTACGCCGCCGATCGTGGAGCGCCTCCGCGATGTGTTGCGGGGTCATCCGGGCACCACGGAGGTCCATCTGGAGCTGGTCAACGGTGAACGTCGGCACCCCTTCAAGCTGCCGGACGGCCTGCGGGTCACTGCATCTCCGGCCCTGATGGGAGATCTCAAGGCCCTGCTCGGCCCCAATTCGGTAGCGGGCTGAGACCGTGGCGCCCGCACGGTACGCGTTGTAGCGGGCCCCTCTGCGGTATCCCGGCCGCGGCTAACCGGCGCTCCTGCGCGGCCGCCGTTTGCTGCCCTGAGCGAACACCAGCAGCGACCGGCGAACTCTGGGCCGCTCTGAAGCGTTCACACTTCATGAGTTACGAGATTCGCCCGGGTCGGGGAGACGATGAGCCGACCCCGCACGAGCGGCCGATCTACGACGAACATGTCGTGATCAGCAATCAGCCCTTCCGGCCGACCCCGCCGTTCCGGCCTGCCGCCCCCGACCGGTCGACGACGCCCAGCGGGGGATCGGGCCCCGAGATCGGACGGTTCCATCAGGGCAACGAGCTGTCCCAGGCCGTGTTGCGCCGCTACCTGCTGACCCGCGCCATCGGAGCCTCGATCGTGCGGACCGTGTACTGGTTCGGTATCTGCGTGCTCGTCCTGGCGGTTCTGGTCTGGTTCGCGGGTATCAAGTGGCTCGCCGTCCTCATCGGGATAGCCGCAGTCTTCGTTCTGCTGTTCCGCGCGATGTTGTCGGCCATCCAGCGTCGGATTTCCGGCATCGACGAAATGGGCTCGGTCGCAGGTCGTATGGAGCAGCTGGTCGGTCAGACCCGCAAGGGACTTCGTGCTGAACTGCGGCGGCTCGGGTTGCCGGCTGCCCCGTGGGGACCCGCGCTGATCGGCCTGCGCCTGATCCGACCGGTCAAGCGCGCCGACACCGTGCGCAAGCTGGGCGGCTTCGATCTCACCCAGGTGGTGCCCAGCGCCACGTTGGACGAACTGCACCTGTTGTTGCGCAACGCTCAGCGACCCTGAGCCAAGCGGCGGTGCCTCAGACGGTGCCCGGCGCTGCCGCCTCGCACGCTGAACCGGCGTGTCGCAGCACCCTAGGATGGGCATCGTGCCCTCCGGATCGCGTGCCGAACGCCGTGGTCTGCTGGGTCGAGGCGCCCGGTTGACGGCCCAGCTCACCGGTCGGGCGCAAGCCGGATTGGCCGCCCTGCGTGAGCGCCAACGCGAGTCCGGCTCGGCCCCGACGCGGGGGGTCGCATTCACCGGAACGGTCTGGGTGGGCGGTGACGCCGAGCCGCGGCCGGGAACAGTGGTCGTGGACGGAGCCGGTCGGATAGCGGCGATCAGCTATGACGATCGCCCGGCCCTGCCGCGGGAACTGCTGGTGCTGGGCGGGGAACACCACTGGGTGGTGCCGGGAATCGTCGACGCCCACGTGCATCTGGGCTTCGATCCCCGGGTAGCAGACGCGACGGATCCCAGCCGGGTCTCGGCCAGCGGAAGCATCAGCGGATTGGACAGCGGACTCGTCGGAGTGCGCGATCTCGGAGCACCACTGCGGTGGGCCGGTCATTGGCAGACCGGTCGCCGACTGCCGCCGCCGGGGTGTCCTGCCGTCGCCATCTCGGGACCGATTCTGACTGCACCCGGTGGTTACCCGTCTCGGAGCTGGGGCGCCGGCGGCTACGCCGAATTCGTCTATTCGCCCACTCGGGCTCGATCCGTCGTACAACACCTCGCGGCCGAAGGTGTCGACTTGATCAAGGTCGCGCTGGAGCGTGGCGACGATGACACTCCCACTCTCGATGCCACTGTGCTGCGAGCGATCGTCGACGCCGCACATGCCGCGGGCCTGGCCGTAGTCGCGCACGCCCTGACCGGGGACCTGGTCAGCCGTGCATTGGACGCCGGCGTCGATGAACTGGCACACACCCCGACCGAGCGCTTGGACGAACAGCTGATCGCCAAGATCGCGGCGTCCGGCGTCTCGGTGACCTCCACACTTCAGACTTTCTTCTCCTCGGGCTCGGGCCGGGTAGCGGCCGCCAATGCCGCCGATCTCGTCGCGGCCGGCGTGATCCTGAGGTACGGCACGGATCTCGGCAATGCCGGGACCCGGCCTGGCGTCGATCCGCGTGAGCTGGACCGGCTTGCCGATACCGGACTGGGCCGCCTGGGCGCCCTGCGGGCCGCGACGGAGCGATCTGCCGCAGCGGCGGGCATGCGGTCGCGGACCGGGATGCTGCGGCGAGGAGAGCCTGCTGCAATCGTGCTGTTGCCGTTCAGCCCGCTGGCCGAACCGGGAGTCTGGCGTACACCGGCCGCTGTCTACGCCGACGGGCGGCTTACCGTGGGACAGGCCGGATCGAGCCGGCGTAGCCACAGGGAGTCGACCAACCGATGACATCAGCCGGAACGTGGGAGTACCCGGCTCCGGAGCAGCAGCCTGCGGAGCAGCAGTCGCTTGGCCGTTCCGAGCCCCGATCGGCTTCGGTTCGCCCCCTAGTGGTGGTGATCGCCGGTCAACTGCTCCTCGGCGTGGCAATCGGCCTGATCTGGTTGGCGTGGGCGCCCAGAACGGTGTCCTACCTGATCCCCGGCAACGGCAACGCGGTCATCGTGATCCCGGACGAGTCGGAGAACCAGATCGCCGGGGACGGCCGCTTCCTGCTTCTGTGTGCCGTCGCCGGGCTGCTGGCCGCCCTGCTGGCCTGGTTCGGCGCCCGTGCCTACCGTGGGCCGCTCATGCTCTCGGCCCTGGGGCTAGGCGCTCTGCTGAGTTCGGCGTTGGCGAGTTTCCTCGGCGAGACCTTCTCGCCAGGAAGCAACACCGGCGCGCTCCGCACCGCCATCCATCCGACGCTGACCCTGCACGCCACGCCGCTTTTTCTGGCCCAATCCTTTGTCGCGGTGCTGGTGTACACGCTGTTGGTGGGACTGTCCTCGGATCCGGAATTCGCGGCGCCGCCCGTCCCGGCTCAGCCGGCCGGCGCACCTGCGGACACTGCTCTGTCGAGTTTGGGCGGTAAGGCGCTCAGGCCGGACGACGCCCGGTCCTGAAGGCGCTGGCCGGCGCCGGCACCGCTCTGAGATGCCGGATCAGAATGGTCTCGCGGCGCAGGATCCGGCGGCCGGCAGTGAGCCGAGCGGCCGTGTCAGCGCAGGACAACAGCAACTGCCGGTCCTCAAGGGGCAATGAGGGTAGTTCGGCGACCGCGTAGGACAGCGACCGGATTGCCATCGGCGGGGTCGACAGCACCGACTCCGCCGTCACCGCGCCGGAGAGCGCTGCTAGCGCGGCAAGGTGGTGGGCCCAGCCCTGGCGCACCGCGGCCGCAGCCCCAGCTTCGACGTCGCCATCGGGCTCACCGAGGTAGCGAACGGTGGCTACCAGGTACGGCTGGGATGTGGTGTCCAGCGACTCGATCACGAAACGGCGTTCGCCGACCGCGGACAGGTCGCAACGGCCGTCGGGCTGCGGCACCATGTCGGTGACCCGAGCCGTGGTACCCACGTCGAATACATCGGACAGCTCGCCGACCTCCCAGCCCTGGCGCAATGCCACCACGCCGAAGATCGGTGCGCCCGGGCCGTCCTCACTGAGCAGATCGGACATCAACTGCCGGTATCTGGGCTCGAATACGTGAAGGGAGAGCGGCATCTCCGGCACCAGCACCGTGCCGAGCGGGAAAAGCGGCAACGTTTCGGTCTTGTTGCTCTCCCGGGCCGGCGGATCGGTCGACGGTGTGTATTCCACATTGCTACGGTACGGCCATCTGGACTTGTGGGCGCGCCAAGTCGTTAGCCGGACGACACTAGACTCAGCCTCGTGATGCGTCGCCTCGATCTCCGAGTCTCAGGCCCCGTCGACCAGCAGGGGTTCGCCCCCGGTCTCTCGGACGGCAACGAGCGGGCATTCGGCCGGGAGATCCGCCGGGTGCTGCCCCGCGCTGCGGTCGACGTCGGCGCCGCACTCGCTGCGGTCACACCACTCGTCGAGGACGTCCGGGAACGCGGTTATTCGGCCGCCCGCGAGGCGACCGAGCGTTTCGACGGGGTAGCCGTCGAGGAGCCTCGAGTGCCAACCGAAGCATTGCGGAGGTCGCTGGAGGATCTCGACCCGGCAGTGCGCGCGGCCCTGGAGGAATCCATCCGCCGGGCCCGGCTGGTACACGCCGAGCAGCGGCGCACCACGGTGGACGTACAGGTGGTGCCCGGGGGTAGCGTCACCGAGAAATGGATCCCGGTCGACCGGGTCGGCTTGTATGTTCCGGGCGGCCTGGCCGTCTACCCGTCCTCGGTCGTGATGAACGTCGTCCCGGCTCAGGAAGCCGGTGTGCCGTCGTTGGTGGTGTGCTCGCCGCCGCAGCGGGAGTTCGGCGGATTGCCGCACCCGGCCATCCTCGCCGCCTGCGCCCTGCTCGGCGTCGACGAGGTGTACGCGGTGGGCGGTGCGCAGGCGATTGCCCTACTGGCTTATGGTGATTCCGGTTCGGAAAGCAATGCACCGATCGATCCGGTGGACGTCATCACCGGGCCGGGAAACATCTACGTCGCGGCGGCGAAGCGACTGCTGCGCGGCGTCGTCGGGATCGACGCGGAAGCCGGTCCGACCGAGATCGCGGTCTTGGCCGATGGCACCGCCGATCCGGCGCACGTGGCCGCGGATCTGATCAGCCAGGCCGAGCACGATCCGATCGCGGCTTCCGTCCTGGTTACCGACTCGGTCGCACTGGCCGATGCCGTGGACGTCGAGATCTTGCGGCAGGTCAGTCTGACCAAACACGTCGAACGAGTCACGACCGCCTTGTCGGGCCACCAGTCCGCCGTCGTCCTGGTCGAGGACCTCGAACAAGGGCTCGCGGTCGTCAATGCCTATGCCGCCGAGCACCTCGAGGTCATCACCGCCGACGCCCGGACGGTGGCCGAACGGGTTCGCAGCGCCGGATGCGTATTCGTGGGAGCGGATTCCCCGGTGTCGCTGGGCGATTACTGTGCCGGTTCCAATCACGTGCTGCCCACCGGCTGCACCGCGCGGCACTCCTCCGGGCTCAGCGTGCAGTCCTTCCTCAAGGGCGTGCACCTGGTGGAATACAGCCACCAGGCGCTGGCTGACGTCGCCGCCCATGTCATCGCGCTGGCCGACGCCGAGGACCTGCCCGCCCACGGAGCCGCGGTGAAGGTGCGGGTCGGCTCGTGAGTCTCGATCGGCGGCCCGATGGGCCGAAAGGCCTGACCTCAGCGGAGATCAACCTGGCTGACCTGCCGTTGCGAGACGACCTGAGGGGTGAGCAGCCCTACGGCGCGCCCCAGCTGGACGTACCGGTACTGCTGAACGTCAACGAGAACCCTTACCCGCCGAGCGAGGCCGTGGTGGCCGATATCGCGGTGGCGGTGGCCCAGGCCGCCCGGCAGGTGAACCGCTATCCGGACCGGGAGTTCCTCGGCCTCCGCGCCGACTTGGCCGACTTCCTCGCCGAGGACACCGGGGTGCGGGTGAGCCCCGAACAGGTGTGGGCAGCGAACGGGTCGAATGAGGTCATGCAGCAGCTTCTGCAGGCCTTCGGGGGCCCGGGACGGACCGCGCTGTCGTTCGCGCCGACCTATTCGATGTATCCGGAATACGCCCGCAACACCCACACGACGTGGGTGTTGGGTCATCGCGAGCCGGACTTCACCATCGACGTCGATCACGCACTCGCGCTGATCGCGGAGCACCTACCCTCAGTGGTCATCCTGACCTCGCCGAACAACCCCACCGGTACCGCGCTGCCGTTGGCGGTGGTCGAGGCGGTGCTTGCCGTGGCACCGGGGGTGGTCGTCGTCGACGAGGCATACGCCGAGTTCCGGCGCGCCGGGGTGTCCAGCGCGCTGAGTCTGTTGTCCGGACACGGGAATCTGATCATCACCCGGACCATGAGCAAGGCGTTCGCGTACGCCGGTGGCCGGCTCGGTTATCTGGCCTCGTCGGCGGCCGTGGTGGACGCGGTCCGCATCGTCCGGTTGCCCTACCACCTGTCGGCGATCCAGCAGGCCGCCGCGAGGGCGGCGTTGTCTCATCGGGCCGAGGCACTTGCCCACATCAGCCAGCTGCGAGCCGAGCGGGACGCTACTGTGGCCTGGCTGCGCGGGCTCGGGCTAGAGGTGGCCGACTCCGATGCCAACTTCGTGCTCTTCGGGCGGTTCGGAGATCGGCACGCCGTCTGGGAGCAACTGCTGGCTCAGGGCGTGCTGATCCGCGAGGTCGGCCCAGCGGGATGGTTGCGGGTGTCCATCGGCAGCGAGTGGGAGATGGCGGCGTTCCGGACCGCGTTGGCCGGCGTGCTCGACGCAGTCGAGTTTGCAGGTCGGCGCCGCACCGAGCACGGTGGCGATACCGATTCGACTGGTGGCGGCTCGGTACGCGAAGATGGTCTGGACCCAGTCCAAGCAGCGGATACAGAGGGAGCTCGCAGGTGAGCCGCATCGGCCGCATAGAGCGCAGCACCACCGAGACGAAGGTCCTGGTCGAGATCGATCTGGACGGCGCCGGGCACACCGACGTCAGTACCGGTGTCGGGTTCTACGATCACATGCTGACCTCGTTCGGCAAGCACGGCATGTTCGATCTGACCGTGCAGGTCGAGGGCGATCTGCACATCGACTCCCACCACACCGTCGAGGACGCGGCGATCGCGCTCGGCCAAGCCTTCGCCGATGCGGCCGGCGACAAGGCCGGCACCAGCCGGTTCGGCAATGCGGTGATCCCGATGGATGAGGCCCTGGTGTCCGCGGCGGTGGATCTATCGGGTCGGCCGTACCTCGTGCACAACGAGCCGGACGGTGCGCCGCCGTACATCATCGGTCAGGACAGCGCTTACGCGACGACGCTTACTCGCCATGTCTTCGAATCGTTCACCTATCACGCCCGGATCGCGCTGCATGTGAGCGTGCATTCCGGCCGCGACTGGCACCACATCACCGAGGCCCAGTACAAGGCGGTGGCGCGCGCCCTGCGGGCGGCCGTCGAGTTGGACCCCCGCCAGTCCGGCGTGCCGTCGACCAAGGGCGTGCTGTAGCCGGTGCGGATCGTGGTGCTCGACTATGGGTCGGGCAACGTGCGTTCAGCCGTGCGTGCCCTCGAAAAGGTCGGTTCTGAGCTGTCAGGTACTCGGCTCGACGGCGACGTGCAGGTCGAACTCACCGCCGACAGGGACGCGGCGGTGGCCGCTGACGGACTGGTGGTACCCGGTGTCGGTGCTTTCGCGGCGTGTATGGCCGGGCTGAACGCTCTTGACGCCCAAGGCATCCTCGCCGAGCGATTGGCGGCCGGTCGCCCAGTACTCGGTATCTGCGTCGGTATGCAGGTCCTGTTCGAGGCCGGTATCGAACACGGGGTCGAGACCGCGGGCCTGGGGCTGCTGCCGGGGCGGGTCGAACTCCTGCACGCCCCGGTGATTCCGCACATGGGATGGAACACCGTGTCGCCGCCGGCCGATTCGGCGTTGTTCGCAGGTATCGGGGCCGGGACCCGCTTCTACTTCGTGCACTCCTACGCCGTACACGCCCAAGTCGGAGACCGGCGGAGCACGGCCTACGCCGCAACCCTCGCCGAACACGGCGAGTCCTTCGTGGCCGCGGTGGAATCGCCGCTGCTGTCGGCGACCCAGTTCCACCCAGAGAAGTCCGGCAATGCCGGGCAGTTGTTGCTGGGCAACTGGCTGCGGTCGTTGTCGCCGACCCAAATGGTTGTGCCTGCGGCACAGCTTGGCCCTGTGGAACAAGGAGAATCATGAGCCTGGTCCTGTTGCCCGCGGTCGATGTCGCGGACGGCGCCGCGGTGCGACTGGTCCAAGGTGCGGCCGGCACCGAGACCTCCTATGGCAGTCCGCTGGACGCCGCGCTCGCCTGGCAAAGCGGCGGCGCGGAGTGGATACACCTGGTCGACCTCGATGCGGCGTTCGGCCGGGGAACCAACCGGGAACTGCTCGCCGAGGTTGTCGGCCGTCTGGACGTCGCCGTGGAACTGTCCGGTGGTATCCGCGACGACGCGTCGCTGGAATCGGCGCTGGCTACCGGCTGTGCGCGGGTGAACCTGGGTACCGCGGCGTTGGAATCGCCGGATTGGGT
The DNA here is from genome assembly GCA_030840445.1 of Pseudonocardiales bacterium. Lineage (GTDB taxonomy): Bacteria > Actinomycetota > Actinomycetes > Mycobacteriales > Jatrophihabitantaceae > Jatrophihabitans_A. The sequence continues at coordinate 4,224 of JAVEEN010000313.1, read as the reverse complement.
GCGGTCGGCGATAGCCAGGCACGGCGACAAGATCGCAGTCGGTCTGGATGTGCGCGGCACGACGCTGGCCGCCCGCGGCTGGACCTCCGAGGGCGGTGACCTGTACGAGACGCTGGCCCGGCTCGACGCCGATGGTTGCGCCCGCTACGTCGTGACCGACGTCCATCGCGACGGCACCCTCACCGGACCGAATCTGGAACTGCTGCGCACAGTCTGCGCCGCGACCGACAAGCCGGTAGTCGCCTCCGGCGGGGTATCCTCGCTGGCTGACCTACGACAACTGGCCGGTCTGACGGGCCTCGGAGTCGAGGGCGCCATCGTCGGAAAGGCTCTCTATGCGGGTGCCTTCACGCTGCCCGAGGCGCTGGACGCGGTGCGGGTCACGGCCTGACCGCCTGGGCGAAGGTGAACAGGTTGCCCGGGTCGTACTGCTTCTTGATGCCTTGCAGCCGCGGATAGTTGCTGCCCCAGTAGGCCGAGCCGTAGTCGGTGATAGCCGCGTCGGCGTAATTCGAATACGCCGAGGTACCGGTCCATTGCACGAGGTCGGCGCGTTGCCGGCGCACGAACGTGTCGAAGGGAGCCGCCGAGGAACCCGTCCTGCCGGTCATCGAAGCCCACGTTGCCGTGTACTGGATGAGCGCCAAGGCGTTGCGGTGTACGAACGCGGTGTCCGCCGGAGCGGCCCGCGCCACCGCGCCACCGAGGGCGTCGAACGAGACGCCGCCCTCGACCATCCTGGACACATTCATCCCGGATCGGACCCCCGCCACCGCCGCCCTCACGCCGGCGGCTGGCAGCGGGGTATTCAGCACTGCCGAGGTGGCGGCGAAGGGTTGCCGCTTTGCGGGTGTGAGTGCACCGGCCAGGCACTGCGCGGCCGTTTCCCCCGAACACCCCGCTTCCAGGAGCATCGCACTCGGGTAATCGAGCGACTCCAGCTGATTCACTGTCGTCCGGGCGCCGATCGAGGTCAGCAATGGCGTCAATTGGCCTGTCAGCGTTGACCGAAGCCCGATCCAAGTACCAGAGACAGTGGCTCGCAACCGGCCGGTGGCCGGATCGGCCAGCAGCTTGCAGGTCGTCCAGAGTTTGTCGTCGATGCGGCTCAGCCAACGCTGCCAACTGCTCAGCACCTGCTCGGCGTGCCCGAAATCCCATTCGAGGTAGAAAGTGTGCACGCGCGGTGCCGGTCGTAGCGCCACCGTGAAAGCGGTCACCGCACCGAAGCTGCCACCGCCACCACCGCGCAGGGCCCAGAAGAGATCCGGCTGCGAACTGCGGCTGACCTCTCGACTGTGCCCGTCGGCCGTCACCAGCTGAACCGATTGCACCGCATCGCAGGTCAGACCGAATGCGCGGGCGAGCACACCGACCCCGCCGCCGGAGGCCAGGCCGGTAATGCCGACGCTCGGACAGGATCCGGCAGCCAGGGCAAAGCCTTTCGCGCCCAGCGCGGTGTAAACCGCACCCAGGCGGGCGCCTGCCCCGATCCTGGCCGTGCCGGTGGCGCGATCGATCTGCACCGTCGACAGTGCAGACACATCGATGACCAGTCCTGAGCCGCTTGACCAACCGCCGTACGAGTGACCACCTGAGCGCAGCGCGAGCGGGACGGAGGCGGCCGTGGCGAACCGGACGCAGGCCGCCACGTCGGCAGCCGAGCGCACCTGGGCGATCGCGGCGGGTTTGGCGGATGCATCGAAGCGGGGGTTGTACAGCCTGGCCGCGGCCGGATAGGCCCGATTTCCCGGCTGGAGCAGCGGTGCCGACAGCTGCCTGGACAGGCTCGCGAAAGTCGGCCGGCCGGACGGGCCGGAGCCGGACGTGGACACGGTGCCGGACGGGGAGGCCGTGCCGGACGGGGTGATGCTGCCGGCTGTGGTCGACAAGGTCGATGGCGACGCGGAGTTCGGTGCTGACCTGGTGGGCGTGCAGGCAGCGAGCAGCCCGGTCAATCCCAACCCGCCGGCCGTTACCAGCAAGGCGCGACGGCTGACGTCGGGCTTCGCCTCGTTCATCGCGCTCCACCTGCCATCTGGATCAAGATAGACCCGCCACGGCGGCGCGCCGGGTGGCTCGACCGGCGTGGCGAGATCCGGTGCCGGCGTACGGCAAAATGGGTTCATGCCGGTCGCCGTTCGTGTCATCCCGTGCCTGGACGTCGACGCCGGGCGGGTGGTCAAGGGCGTGAACTTCACCGGGTTGCGCGATGCCGGAGATCCGGTAGAACTGGCCCGCCGGTACGACGAGGAGGGCGCCGACGAGCTCACCTTCCTCGACATCACGGCGTCTTCGTCCGGCCGGGAGACCACGTACGACATCGTGCGCCGAACGGCCGAACAAGTCTTCATCCCGCTGACGGTGGGCGGCGGGGTGCGCTCGGTCGCCGACGTGGACGCGCTGCTGCGTGCGGGCGCGGACAAGGTCGGCGTGAATACCGCTGCGATCGCCCGGCCGGAACTGCTGAGCGATATCGCCGAACGATTCGGCCGGCAGGTCCTGGTGCTATCGGTGGATGCCCGGCGGGTGCCCGAAGGGTCGGCGGCGACCGAATCAGGCTTCGAGGTGACCACCCACGGAGGCCGGCGGGGGACCGGGATCGACGCAGTCGATTGGGCCCGTCGCGGCGCGGAGCTCGGGGCCGGGGAGATCCTGCTCAACTCCATGGACGCCGATGGGACGCGGGACGGCTTCGATCTGCCGTTGATCCGGCTGGTGCGGGCCACCGTCGGGGTTCCGGTGATCGCCAGTGGTGGAGCCGGTAAGGCGGCGGACTTCGCCCCAGCCGTCGAGGCCGGGGCCGACGCGGTGCTGGCCGCTAGCGTTTTTCACTTCCGCACCCTGACCGTGGGTGAGGTCAAGCGTGACCTGGCCGCGCACGGCGTGACGGTTCGCTGAGCCGTACCTAGCTGCTGGCCAGCGCGTCGCCGGCCTCCCGGTAGCGGGGGTGTCTGGTATGCGGCACTATCAATACTCATGGCGGAACTGGACCCGAACCGGACCCCGGGGACGGTGATTTCCGCTGTTGCTGTCGGCACCGTCGTAGTGCCGTTCCTGATGGTCTACGCGTTCCTGTTCATTGCCCGAGGTGCCTTCGTCAATGTCGACCAGCCCGACATCACCTCCAGCAGGACGGGGGAGACGATCGCCGGGCTGATTGCGCTGGGATTTCTGCTACTCGTGCTCGTCGGGATCGGACGGTTGCTCAACGGCCGGGGGCGCTGGCTCTTTCTGCTGGGCCAGTCGATCGCGCTGGGTTTGTCCGTCGACTTCTTGTTCGACTCCTCGACGGGGCAACCCCAGGTACCGGCCGTCGTCCTGGCCGGGAGCCTCGTCGCAATAGTGCTGGCGTGCCTACCCACCTCCTGGGCCTGGGTGCGCCTCGAGGAGGCCGAGATGGCGCCGGAGCGACAACCCGCGGACTAGAGCGCCTACCGTATGCTGTCCACAGAGTATTCACAGTGAAAGCCCAGGACATGCCTACCACTGCACGGCAAGCTCACAGTATGAGTTCTTCGCTGACCGCTGCCCAGCCGACCTCCGCCAGCCGTACCAAGCGCAAGGTCCTCGTCGTCGATGACGAGGAGAACGTCGTGCACCTGGTCGCCTCGGCGCTTCGCTTCGACGGCTTCGAGGCCGTTACCGCCGACAACGGGGCCAGCGCGCTGGCCGCAGTCGCCGAACATGCGCCTGACCTGGTCGTACTCGACGTGATGATGCCCGGCCTGGACGGGCATGCGGTGCTGCAGCATCTGCGGTCTGCCGGTTCGGTGGTTCCAGTCATCTTCCTCACAGCGCGCGACACCGCGACGGACCGTGTGAACGGCCTTCGCTCGGGCGCCGACGACTACGTCGTGAAGCCGTTCAGCGTGGAGGAGTTGCTCGCTCGGGTGCATGCCGTGCTGCGCCGGACCGCCGCCGACGTGGACCGTGACGGTGTCCTCAGGGTGGCCGACCTGGAGTTGGACGAGAACAGCCACGAGGTGACCCGGGCCGGCGAGGAACTGCACCTGACAGCGACCGAGTTCGAACTGTTGCGCTATCTGATGCGCAACGAACGGGTGGTGTTGTCCAAGGCCCAGATCCTCGATCGGGTATGGAAGTACGATTTCCAAGGCCAGTCCAACATTGTGGAGTTGTACATCGGGTATCTCCGAAAGAAGATCGATCACGTGGAGCCGAAGTTGATTCACACGGTTCGGGGTGCCGGCTACGTGGTCA
>JAVEEN010000181.1 GCA_030840445.1 Pseudonocardiales bacterium | reverse complement strand
CGTCAGCTGCGAGCGGTCGTCGGTCACGTCGATGCTCACCGTGTCGCCGTCGTTGATCTGACCGGCGATCAGGGCCCGGGCCAGCTGGTCACCGATCGCGGTCTGGATGAGCCGGCGCAGCGGGCGGGCTCCGTACAGCGGATCGAAGCCGTTGATAGCCAGCCATTCGCGTGCGGCGTCGGTGACATCGAGGGTGAGGCGCCGCCCGGAGAGCCGTTTGGACAAAGCGGTCAGCTGCACGTCGACGATGCCGGTGAGTTCCTCGGTGGTGAGCTGGTCGAAGACCACGATGTCATCGAGCCGGTTGAGGAATTCGGGCTTGAAGTGTGACCGCACGACCTCGAGCACGGCCTCGGTCTTGGACTCTGCCGATTCGTCGGACAGGTCGGAGACCAGCAGTTGGGAACCGAGGTTCGAGGTGAGGACCAGGATCACGTTGCGGAAGTCGACAGTCCGGCCCTGACCGTCGGTCAGCCGACCGTCGTCGAGCACCTGCAACAGCACGTCGAACACGTCGGGATGGGCCTTCTCCACCTCGTCGAACAGCACCACGCTGTACGGCCGCCGGCGGACCGCCTCGGTCAGCTGGCCACCCTCGTCATAGCCGACGTAGCCGGGTGGTGCACCGACCAGCCGCGCCACCGAGTGCTTCTCGGAGTACTCGCTCATGTCGATGCGCACCATCGCCCGCTCGTCATCGAACAGGAACTCGGCCAAAGCCTTGGCCAGTTCGGTCTTGCCCACCCCGGTCGGACCCAGGAACAGGAAGGACCCGGTGGGACGGTTCGGGTCCGAGATGCCGGCTCGAGCCCGCCGGACCGCATCCGACACGGCCTGCACGGCACGCTTCTGTCCTTTGACCCGGGCGGCGATGCCGTCCTCCATCCGGAGCAGTTTGGCGGTCTCGCCTTCCATCAGGCGGCCGGCCGGAATGCCGGTCCAGGCCGCGATCACCTCAGCGATGTCGTCGGCGGTGACCTCCTCCTTGACCATGACGTCGATCGGCTGCGGTTCGGCCGCGGCCTCGGCGAGCTCCTTCTCCAGGGCCGGGATCTCGCCGTACTCCAGCCGGGAGGCGGTCTCGAGGTCACCGTCGCGCTTGGCCTGGTCGGCGTGGGTTCGCAGCGCGTCCAGTTTCTCCTTGAGCTCACCCACCCGGTTGAGCCCGGACTTCTCGCGCTCCCAGCGGGCGTTGAGCGCATCGAGTTCCTCGGCCTTGTCTGCGAGTTCGATCCGTAGCGCCTCCAGCCGGGCGCCGGAGGCGGGATCGGTTTCCTTCGACAGGGCAAGCTCTTCCATCTTTAACCGGTCCACCGCGCGTTGCAGCTCGTCGATCTCGACGGGCCGGGAGTCGATCTCCATCCGCAGCCGGGAGGCGGCCTCGTCGATCAGATCGATGGCCTTGTCGGGCAGGAACCGCGAGGTGATGTAACGGTCGGACAGGGTCGCCGCAGCCACCAGCGCGCCGTCGGAGATGGACACCTTGTGGTGGGCTTCGTAGCGCCCGGCCAGCCCGCGGAGAATCCCGATGGTGTCCTCGACGGACGGCTCACCGACCAGGACCTGCTGGAATCGCCTTTCCAGAGCAGGGTCTTTCTCGATGTGCTCGCGGAACTCGTCAAGCGTGGTCGCGCCGATCATATGCAGTTCACCGCGGGCCAGCATTGGCTTGAGCATGTTGCCGGCGTCCATCGCCCCCTCGCCCGACGCTCCCGCACCGACGACCGTGTGCAGCTCATCGATGAAGGTCAGGATCTGCCCGTCCGAATCCTTGATCTCGGTCAGAACGGCCTTGAGCCGCTCCTCGAACTCGCCCCGGTACTTGGCTCCGGCGACCATGGCGCCCAGATCGAGCGACACCAGCGTGCGGCCGCGAAGCGATTCCGGGACGTCGTTGGCGACGATGCGCTGGGCCAGGCCCTCGACGACCGCGGTCTTGCCCACACCGGGTTCACCGATCAACACCGGATTGTTCTTGGTCCGGCGGCTCAGCACCTGAACGACCCGGCGGATCTCGGCGTCCCGGCCGATCACCGGGTCCAGCTTGCCGTCGCGGGCTGCGGCCGTGAGGTCGACGCCGTACTTCTCGAGCGCCTGGTAAGTGCCTTCGGGGTCGGGGGAGGTCACCCGGGTCGAGCCGCGGACCTGAGCCAGCGCCGCCCGGAGCGCGTCCGGTGTCGCTCCGGCTCGGGTGAAGCTGCCGCTGACGTCACTGGCGACTTCGGCGAGCGCCAGCAACAAATGTTCGCCCGAGACGTACTCGTCGGTCGCGTCCTTGGCCACCCGCTCCGCGGCCGACAGCACGGACAGGAAGGACCGGGACGGCTGTGGCGCGGCCACCGTCGAGCCGGCGGCAGCGGGCAAGGCCGCAAGGACCATGTCGACCGAGCGCGCGAGCGTCGCCGGATCGATGCCGATGGCCTGCAGGATGGGACGGGACAATCCCTGTTCGTCCGACAGCAGCGCCGCGGCCAGGTGTGCCGGTTCGACCGCGGGATTACCGCGCTCGGCTGCCATCCGGACTGCCGCGGAAACGGCTTGTTGACTGCGTGTGGTCAGGTCCATATCGCGTGGTTACCCCTACTCGTGCTCAGTTCTGAAGGTCTTGCCGGGTGCCGGCAAGCCCTGCCCACCTTTGTTAACGAGGAGAAAGTTGAGTGTGTTCCGCTCAACTCTAGCGCGGCGGGTCCGCCGGCACTCACAGGATCTTT
>JAVEEN010000159.1 GCA_030840445.1 Pseudonocardiales bacterium | reverse complement strand
AGGGCTCGTCCCGGATCAGCTGGTCCGACCTCGAGGCCCGCGTCGACCGGCTTGCCGCAGCGCTCGGGGCCGAGGGTCTGGCGGAGGGCGATCGGGTCGCCCTGCAGGCGCCGGCCTCCATCGATTTCGTCAGCGTCTACCTGGCTGCGCTTCAGGCCGGTCTGGTGGTAGTGCCGGTCAACCCTGGTTACACCGCCGCCGAGCTGGATCACATCCTGTCCGACTCGGGCGCCAGCTTCCTGGTCAGCGGCTCGGTGACCACCGTCGCGGACGCTTCGCGACTGCGCTCGACCCATTCGGCCTTGACGGGAATCGCGGTCGCGGCCCGTTCCGGGGCAGCGGACGTGCCCACCGTGACCGATCTGGCCCGGCGTAGCAGCAGCGGGGGCTTGCACCGAGATCGCACCGGCGAGGACCTGGCCGTACTGCTCTACACGTCGGGTACGTCCGGTAGGCCGAAGGGTGCGATGTTGACGGTGCGGGCCTTGCTGGCCAACCTCGCCCAGTTCGGAGCCCTGCAACCGGCGCCGGTATCGAGTCTGGACGTGGTGTACCTGCCGCTGCCGCTGTTTCACGTCTTCGGGCTCAACGCCGGGCTGGGCATGGCCTTGTACTTCGGCGCCACGGTGGTGCTGTCGCCGAGGTTCGACGCCGCCGCCGCCCTCGCGGCAATCGTGACCGAACGGGCCACCGTGGTGGTTGGCGCGCCGCTCGAGTTCGCGGTCTGGGCCAACACCGACGGGTTCGCCCGAGCCTTCACCGGAGTCCGGTTGGGGCTGTCCGGTTCGGCTCCGTTGCCGCCCGAGCTCGTCGGCGAGTACGCCCGGGTCGGCATTGCCCTCTTCGAGGGGTACGGCCTGACCGAGGCTGCTCCGGTCATCACCCTCAACCTGGTCCCGGATGCCGAGCAGGCCACCGGCTGGATCGAACCCAAGCCCGGCTCGATCGGCCGGCCGCTGCCCGGGGTCGACGTCCGGCTGCTGGACTCGGACGGCGAGCTCGTCGAGGCGGGGGATCTCGGCACCCTCGAGGTCCGCGGCGACAATCTGTTCAGCGGGTACTGGCCGGACGCCGCCGACGGCCCGCGGTCCTCTGAACGAGCCGACGAGCACGGCTGGTTCACGACCGGTGACCTCGCGGTCGCCGATGACGACGGCGACTTGTACCTGGTGGGCCGTCGTAGCGACCTGATCCTGGTCAACGGGTTCAACGTTTACCCCGCCGAGGTCGAGGCGGTCTTGAGCAAGCTGCCGGGTGTCGGTGAGGTCGCGGTGCTCGGCGAACCGGATGCGAACAACTCCGAGGCCGTCATCGCCTACGTCGTGGCGGCAACCGGCGCCACCCTGGATCCCGACGAGCTGGTCGAGCAGGCCAGCCGGTCACTGGCTCGGTTCAAGCTGCCCAAACGGATCATCGAGGTGGCTGCGTTGCCACATACCGCTACCGGCAAGGTGATGAAATGGCGGCTGCGGCCCGACCGTCAGCGCGAGATCGATCGAGCCGCGGGCAGCTGACCGGGGTGAGCTGAGCATGCTCGATCATCAGGTCACCCTGATCACCCGCACGGGTTGTCACCTCTGCGAAACCGCCGAGGACGCTCTCGTCCGGTTGTCCGCCGAGTTGGGCTTCGGGCTGTCGACTGTGGACGTCGACTCCGACCTGACACTGGCCAACGAGTACGGCGACCGGGTGCCGGTGATCCTGATCGACGGAGCCGAGCACGGCTACTGGCGGCTGGAGGAGCAGCGCTTCCGAGCAGCTCTTGACCAGCCCACGAAGCCATCCTGAGGGCCCGTTGATCGGCGTCGACAGGGCGGATTGGTGGTCGCGCGGCGCCTCGCGATTCGGTCTTTACCACACCGATGCTCGATTTTGTGAATGCCTTCACAAGGGCGTACGGTCGATTTCTGCAGAACCCACTACCACACCGGTCAGCGACTTCGTGCAATGGGCCACACAGAACGCCGACCGGGTTCCGTTTAGAGGAGCACATGACCGCGCAGCGAGACCGGCTGAACGCGGTCAGCGATACCGCTGACCAGCGTGTGGTCCCCGGTACCGAGCGGACGATCCCCGAGGCAACCGTGGCCCGGCTGGCAATCTACCTGCGCGCGCTCACCGGGCTGGCCGAGCGCGGCATCGGCACGGTGTCCTCCGAGTCGCTGGCCACCGCAGCCGGAGTGAACTCCGCGAAACTTCGCAAGGACCTGTCCCACCTCGGCTCGTACGGGGTACGCGGCGTCGGATACGACGTGGCCTTGCTCACCGACCAGATCCGGTCCACCCTCGGCCTGAACGAGAATCGTGCCGTCGCCCTCATCGGACTCGGTCACCTCGGCCAGGCGCTCGCTGGGTACGCCGGCTTCGCCTCCCGCGGGTTCCGGATCTCGGCGCTGATCGATGCGGACCGGGCGATGGTCGGCGATCGGCTGCGCGGGCTGATCATCCAGCACGTAGACGCGCTGGAACAGGTCGTCCGGTCCGAGAACATCGCCATCGCGGTCATCGCCGTGCCGGTCAACGCGGCTCAGGACGTCTGCGACCGGCTCGTCGCGGCCGGCGTCAGGTCAATCTTGAACTTCGCGCCGACGGTGCTCAACGTTCCCAGCCACGTCGACGTTCGCAAGGTGGATCTTGCTGCCGAGTTGCAGATCCTCAGCTTCCACGACAACCGCAAGGGCGCTCGCCAGGACTTTGGCCCCGGCTCGGTGGCCACGGTCGGCGAAGTCGGGTCCCGGCTGACGACCACCGACTCCATGGTGGCAGCCACATGAGCCTGCTCGTCGTCGGACTCTCACATCATTCGGCGCCGGTCCCGGTGCTGGAGCGCGTCAGCATTTCGTCAGAAAGCATGACCAAGGTGCTCGACGAACTTCACCGGAGTGAGTCGATTTCTGAAGTCATGGCGCTGTCGACCTGCAACCGCATCGAGGTCTACGCCGATGTCGCCCGCTTCCACCCAGCGGTCGTCGATATCTCCACCGTGCTCGCCCGACTGGGCGGCATGGGTGTCGCCGAGCTCGGTGAGCACCTCTACGTCCATTTCGCCGAAGCCGCGGCTGACCACTTGCTCCAGGTTGCCTCCGGACTGGACTCCATGGTCGTCGGCGAGTCACAGATCCTCGGGCAGCTCCGGACGGCCTACGCGACCGGGAGCGCGGCCGACACGGTCGGCCGGGTCCTGCACGAGGCCAGCCAGACCGCCCTGCGGGTCGGCAAGCGGGTGCACTCGGAGACCGGTATCGACCGCGCCGGTGCCTCCGTGGTGTCGGTGGCCCTGCAGCACGCGGTCCACGTCTTCAACGACATCCGACCGGACGGCGCTGAGACCGTCGACGCCGCCGGCGCCCTGGCCGGCAAGCGCATCGTCATTCTCGGTGCTGGGTCGATGGGTGCGCTGGCCGGTTCGACGCTGCAGCGACTCGTCGGTGGCGGGGACCTGGATGTGGTGGTCGTGAACCGCAGCCTGGCGCGCGCCCAACGATTGGCCGGCATCCTCGGCGGCCGGGTCGCCCCGCTCGACGCGGTGGCCGACGAGATCGCCCAGGCTGACATGTTGATCTCTTCTACCGGCGCGACCGGACTGGTCGTCGAGGCCGTGGACGTCCGGCCGCGCGATGGCCGGACCTTGGCGGTGCTGGACCTGGCGCTGCCGCGCGACGTCGACCCGTCTGTGTCCCTGATGACCGATGTGCACTACATCGACCTGGAGGTGCTGCGGTCCTCGGGAGCGATGGTCAGCGACGAGGAGGTCGCAGCCGCGTCCGCCATCGTGGCGTCCGAGCTGCGGGGTTACCTGGAGAACCAGCAAGCGCTCGCGGTGGCGCCGACCGTGACCGCGCTGCGCGCCCGTGCGGCTCAGGTCGTCGACGGTGAGCTGTCCCGGTTGGATCAACGCCTGCCCGGCCTGGATGCGGACCTGCGGGCCGAACTGGCCACGGCGGTACGGCGTGCGGTGGACAAGGTGCTGCACGCGCCGACCGTCCGGGTCAAGGAGCTGGCCGCCACGCCCGAGGGCAACGCCTACGCGGCGGCGCTACGCGAACTCTTCGACCTTGATCCAGCCGGACCCGGTTCGGTCACAGCAGTCAAGACACCCGCGACCGGGGGTGAGTTGTCATGACCGCGACTTCTACCCGCACCATCCGCGTCGGCACCCGCGCCAGCCTGCTCGCCCGCACCCAAACCGAGGTGGTCGTGAACGCGTTCACGCGGGCCAACCCCGACGTCCCGGTCGAGATGGTGCTGGTGTCGACCGAGGGCGATCGCAATTCCGCGCCGCTCGATCAGATCGGCGGCACCGGGGTGTTCGTGTCCGCGCTGCGTGAGGCGCTGCTTTCCGGCGAGATCGACGTGGCGATCCACTCGTTCAAGGATCTGCCGACCGCGATGGTGGAATCCATCGCGTTGGCCGCCGTGCCGTTGCGGGAGGACCCCCGGGACGCGCTGTGTGCCCGCGATGGTCTGACGCTGCTCGAACTTCCGGCCGGCTCGAAGGTCGGCACCGGCTCGCCCCGCCGAGCCGCTCAGCTGCGGGCCCTGGATCTGGGCCTGGAGATCGTGCCGATCAGGGGCAACGTCGACACCCGGCTGCGGCGCGTGATCGGCTCGTCGGCGACCGCCGACGGACCGGACGACGCCGCCGACCAGGGTGATCTGGACGCCGTCCTGCTCGCCGTGGCGGGGCTGTCCCGGCTGGGCAGGGCCCACCTCGTGACCGAACTTCTCGATCCGATCCAGGTGCTGCCCGCCCCGGCGCAGGGCGCCCTGGCGGTCGAATGCCGCGCCGACGACGCGGAAACCCGGGCGCTGCTGGCGCCTCTCGATGACCACGCGACCAGGGCGGCCGTTGCCGCCGAACGGTCGTTGCTCGCCGCCCTCGAGGCCGGCTGCACCGCCCCGGTGGGGGCACTCGCCGAAGTCAGTGAGGCCGATGATTCATCGGATCTCGCCGGCGGGCTCGAGATTTTCCTTCGCGGATCGGTAACCGCGATCGACGGCAGTGACGCCGCCCGATTGTCAGCCTCCGGACCGCTCAACACTGCCGTCGAGATCGGTCAGCGGCTCGCCGCGGAACTGATCGAGATTGGCGCAACCACGATGATGGGGAGCTCGAAATGACCCGAGCACGCAAGTCCGTTGGCCGGCTGACCTTTGTGGGCACCGGCACCGGCGACGCTGGGCTGCTGACCGTACGCGCGACCGAGCTGCTGGCGACGGCGGAGATCGCCTATGTCGACGCGGCCGTTCCGGATGCGATCAGAGCGTTGATCTCCGGTGAGGTGCGCGAGATGGACTCGACAGCGGGTGAGAGTTCCAAGGCGGCGTTGACAGAAGCCAAGAACGGCTCGATCGTGACCCGGGTGGTCAGCGGCGACCCCTTCAGCTGCGACGCGGTCATCAAGGAAGCACTCGCAGCCGCGAAGACCGCGGTTCCGTACGAGATCGTGCCGGCGCTGTCCGAGGGCGCGGCCACGGCCACCTATGCGGGCGTGCCGGTCGGCCCGGTCCACACCGAGGTCGATCTGCGCGGCGGCACGGCCGTCGACTACGAAGCGCTGGCCAGCTCGCCCGGAACCCTGATCATCACCCTCGATGCCTCCGAGGTCAGCTCCGCGGCCGAGCAGCTGGTGGCATCCGGGCTCAAGCCGGACACCGCCCTGACGGTCACCTCATCGGGCACGACGACGGCGCAGGTCACGGTCAACGGCAGCATCGGCGATGCGGAGCTTGCCGCGGCCGGCATGTACGGCTCGGTCGTGCTGACCATCGGTAAAGCGGCCGCTTCGCGCGACAAGCTCGCCTGGTGGGAGTCACGGGCGCTGTTCGGCTGGAAGATCCTGGTGCCCCGTACCAAGGAACAGGCCGGCGCCATGAGCGAGCGGCTGCGCGATTACGGCGCGGTGCCGGTCGAGGTCCCGACCATCGCGGTCGAGCCGCCCCGCACACCGACCCAGATGGAACGGGCCATCAAGGGCCTGGTCACCGGGCGCTACGAGTGGATCGTCTTTACCTCCACCAACGCGGTCAAGGCGGTCCGGGAGAAGTTCGAGGAGTTCGGACTGGACGCGCGCGCGTTCGCCGGCGTGAAGATTGCCTGTGTGGGTGAGTCGACCGCCGATGCCGTTCGGGCGTTCGGCATCCGGCCGGAACTGCTGCCCTCGGGCGAGCAATCGTCGGAGGGTCTGCTGGCCGACTTCCCGCCGTACGACGATGTCCTCGACCCGATCGACCGGGTGCTGCTGCCCCGGGCCGACATCGCGACCGAGACTCTGGCCGAGGGCCTGCGTCAGCGTGGTTGGGAGATCGACGACGTGACTGCGTACCGGACGGTGCGGGCGGCTCCGCCGGCCGCGGAGATCCGCGACGCCATCAAGTCCGGCGGATTTCAGGCGGTCTGCTTCACGTCGTCTTCCACGGTGCGCAACCTCGTCGGCATCGCCGGCAAGCCGCACAACCGCACTGTCGTCGCCTGCATCGGACCGCAGACCGCGGCCACGGCGCGCGAATTCGGCTTGCGGGTCGATGTGCAGCCGGAGACGGCCAATGTGCCTGCGCTGATCGACGCACTGGCCGAGTTCGCCGTCAAGCGAGCTGAGGAGGAGCGGGAGAAGGCCGCCCTGGCACCGGCCCGCCGGTCGCGCACCTCCCGCGCGCGCATCGTCCGTTAGGTCAGCTGCCAGGCCGGCCGGCGAACATCGTGGGCGACCGGGTCGTACTGGCCGACCGGAGCCTGCCGGCTCAGGTAGTGGCCGAGATCGCGTGGTCCTTCACCACGCCGTGGACGTGGTTGTCCGGGGTGGCGGTCAACCTGGTGCTGTCCTTACTCTGGCTGGCGCGGTTTCCCCTGACCGGCACCAGCCACGGTGACTGGGTAGTGCTGGTCGGGACGTACTTTGCGGTCTTCATCCTGGCCGATGTGACCACCACCAACGTGCTCGGCTTGGATGCGAACCGGGTCCGGCTGAATCTCGGTCGCGGCGTACCGCTGTGGCGTCTGCTGCTGACCAAGAACTGCGCGCTCCTCGTCATCGTCGGACTACCCACCCTCGCCTTCACCGCCGTCCTGACCATCTACAGCGAAAGCTCGTACCGGCTCGTCCTGACCCTGCCGGGGGTCGCCTTGCCGATCCTGGCCTGGCTCGGGGTCGGCAATCTGGTGTCGGTCCTGCTGCCGGTAGCCAGCCGGCCGCTGCTGCAGCGTTGGCGGGAGCGGCGGCAGGTGCGACCCACGACCCGCTGGCTGGTCCACCTGGCGTTGCCGTACGCGCTGCTCTTCGCCGTGGACCCGATCAGCGATCTTCCGCTGGTGCTGCGCCGCCACCTGCCTTCGGCCCACGGAGCCCCGGAGCTGAGAGGCCTGTTCATCGCGTTGACCGGCATGGTGATCTGGATTGCCGGAACGCTGACCGCGCAGCAGGTTGTCGCCCACCGGGGGCTGCGGATGCGTTGAGGCAGACTCACCGACCAGGCCCGCGGCGCACCCGGTGAGCAACGGTGACGCTGAGTAGGCTCGACATGTGAGTCAACTTCCCGTCCTGCCCGCTTTCCCGGTCAGCCGGATGCGTCGCCTGCGGCGTACGCCGGCGCTGCGCCGCCTTGCAGGCGAGGTCTCCGTCAGGCCGTCCGATCTGATCCTGCCGATGTTCGTCGCCGAAGGTATCTCCGAGGCGCGGCCGATCACGTCGATGCCCGGTGTCGTACAGCATTCGCTGGATTCGCTGGCCAAAGCCGGCATCGAGGCGGTCCAAGCCGGCGTCGGGGGCTTGATGCTCTTCGGCGTGCCGAGCGGCAAGGATGCGACGGGGTCCGGCGCAGATGACCCGAACGGCATCCTCAACGCGGGCTTGGCCCGGCTGAAATTCGAACTCGGTGACGCCACGGTGCTGTTGGCCGACCTGTGCCTGGACGAGTTCACCGATCATGGTCATTGCGGCGTGCTAGCGGCGGACGGGTCGGTCGACAACGACGCCACCCTGCAACGGTATGCGTCGATGGCACTGGCCCAGGCCGAGGCGGGCGCGGACCTGCTCGGGACCAGCGGAATGATGGACGGACAGGTCGGCGTGGTCCGCCGCGCTCTGGACAACGTGCACCGTTCGGAGGTGGGCGTCCTCGCCTACGCGCCGAAGTACGCCTCGGCCTTCTACGGCCCGTTCCGCGAAGCGGTGGACTCCTCTCTGGTCGGTGATCGACTGACCTATCAGCAGGACCCGGCACGCGGCGTCGCCGAGGCGCTGGCCGAGGTCGCCTTGGATGTGTCCGAGGGTGCGGATGTGGTCATGGTCAAGCCGGCGATGCCCTACCTCGATGTGCTTTCCGCGGTGGCCGCGACGTCCCCGGTGCCCGTCGCGGCATACCAGGTGTCCGGCGAGTACGCGATGATCGAAGCCGCCGCGGAACGGGGTTGGATCGACCGGGACCGGGCCATCGGCGAGACGTTGCTCTCCATCCGCCGTGCCGGTGCCTCGATGATCCTGACCTACTGGGCCGTCGAAGCCGCGATTTCGCTGCGGTGACGACCCGGCTGGGGCGCACCAGCTACCTGCGCAGCGCTGCCCTCGGTGGCCTGGTGCTGCTGGGCTGGCTGTGGGATTTCAGCCTCGGCGGAGGTGGCACGCATGCCTGGGCCTGGCTCGGCGCGTTCCTCGTGGTAGCAGGTGTCTCCGCGCTGGCGGTACACGGCGCGCGGGTGTCGTCGCCGGCCTCGCGGCCGGCTGTGACGGCAGTTGTGCCGGCAGTTGTGCCGGCAGTTGTGCCGGCCCGCGCCGATGGCATGGAAGCCGGCCGGCCGGTCGAGATCCGGGTTGCCGAGGACGGGGACCTGGCCGGCCTGCCGGACCTGGAGCGATCGGCGGACACTCTGTTCCAGGTAGCCGGGTACGGCCGCACCCCCGGACCGGCCACCGTCGAGGAACTGCGGGGCGCGTTGCTGGTGCTGGTCGCCGGACGCCCGATCTGCGGCTACCTGCGACTGGAGTCGGTAGACGGCAACGCCCACCTCGAGGGCCTTTCGGTGGCGCTGCGGTCCATGAAACAGGGCATCGGTTCGGCGCTCGTCGAGGCAGCCTGCAACTGGGCTTGGGCGGCCGGATACCCCGCCATCACGCTCACGACCTTCGCGTCGGTGCCGTGGAACGGTCCGTTCTACGCCAAGCGAGGCTTCGTGGAATTGCGCGGGCCGTTGACACCGGAATTGGCCGCCATCCGGGCCTGCGAGCAGTCCAGCGCCCTCGAGCTCCTCGGGGACCGGCTTGCAATGCGCCGGGACCTCGCCGGCTGACGTCCACGCTCGTCTGTGGATCCGTTCGACAGGCAGGCTCTGGATCGGCTGGCCGGGGACCCGGGTAGCGGGTTTTCCTAACCGGGTTACTGCGAGACTGGAAGGCGTGACCGACGCCCCGATCTCCGCCGCACTGTTCGCCCGCGCCCAACGTGTCATCCCCGGCGGGGTGAACTCACCCGTCCGCGCTTTCCGGGCGGTCGGCGGCACACCGCGATTCATGGTCAGTGGGCAGGGCCCGTACCTAACCGACGCCGACGGCCTCAACTACGTCGATCTGGTCTGCTCCTGGGGCCCGATGATCCTCGGCCATTCCCATCCAGCCGTGGTCGAGGCGGTCCGGGAGGCGGCCGGCCACGGACTCAGTTTCGGCACGCCGACCCTGGGCGAGATCGAGTTGGCCGAGGAGATCATCGGCAGACTCACGTCCGCGGCGACCGCGAACGGCCGGCCCAGCCCACTGGAGGAGGTCCGGTTGGTCAATTCCGGCACCGAGGCCACCATGTCGGCGATCCGATTGGCCCGTGGCGCCACCGGTCGCACCAAGATCATCAAATTCGCCGGCTGCTATCACGGCCACGTTGACGCCTTGCTGGCCAGCGCCGGTTCCGGGGTCGTGACCTTCGGCCTACCGGATACCCCAGGGGTCACCGGTGCCCAGGCCGGCGAGACGATCGTGTTGCCCTACAACGATCTGGAGGCCGTCCGCGCCGCCTTCGAAGTGGAGGGTGCGGAGATCGCCGCCGTGATCACCGAGGCCGCCGCCGGCAACATGGGCGCGGTGCCACCGCTGCCCGGCTTCAACCAGGGCTTGCGCGACATCACCAGCCAGCACGGCGCGTTGCTGATCATGGACGAGGTGATGACCGGGTTTCGGGTGACCAGCGCCGGTTGGTACGGCCTGGATCCGGTGGAGGCCGACCTGTTCACTTTCGGCAAGGTGATGTCCGGTGGCCTGCCGGCGGCGGCGTTCGGAGGTAAAGCGGCGATCATGAGCTACTTGGCGCCGGCTGGTCCGGTCTATCAAGCCGGCACCCTGAGCGGCAACCCGGTTGCGGTCGCGGCGGGCCTGGCCAGCCTGCGAAACGCCACGCCCGAGGTCTACGCCAAGCTCGACGAGAACGCCCGGACGATCGGGTCCCTGGCCTCAGACGCGCTGTCAGCCGAAGGTGTCGAACATCGGCTGCAGTATGCGGGGAACCTGTTCTCGATCTTCTTCACCGATCAGCCGGTGACGAATTTCGTGCAGGCCCAGGCCAGCCGGACCTACCGATTCGGACCCTTCTTCCACGCCATGCTCGGCGCCGGGGTATATCTGCCGCCCAGCGCCTTCGAGGCCTGGTTCGTCAGCGCCGCGCACGACGACGTCGCGATCGCCAGGATCGCCGACGCGTTGCCGGCTGCCGCCAAGGCCGCCGCCGCCGCCCAACTGGCCAAGTAGGGTCTGACGACATGCCGGCCAGCGCCCAGACCGTCGTGCACTTTCTCCGGCACGGTGAGGTTTTCAACCCGAACCGGGTCCTCTATGGCCGACTGCCGGGGTACCGGCTCTCCGAAGCAGGTCAGGCCATGGCAGTGCGCGCCGCCGAGCACCTCGCCGGGCGCGATATCAGCTACCTCGCTTCGTCCCCGCTGCAGCGAGCCCAGGAGACCGCGCGACCGATGGCTGCCCGGTTCGGCCTGGAGATTGTCACCGACGACCGGCTGATCGAGGCCGGAAACGTGTTCGAGGGCAAACGGGTCACCGGCCAGGGTGGCGTGCTGAAACATCCCAGCAGTTGGCCGCTGTTCCGCAATCCGCTCAGGCCGTCCTGGGGCGAGCCGTACCAGCAGGTGGCTGATCGAATGCTGGCCGCGGCGCTCAAGGCTCGGGACCGGGCCGAGGGTCACGAGGCGGTGTGCGTGTCACATCAACTGCCGATCGTCTGCCTGCGCCGCTATGTCCAGGGACAACGCCTGTGGCATGACCCGCGGAAGCGGCAGTGCTCGTTGGCGTCCATCACCTCGCTGGTGTTCAACGGCGACGAGGTCGTCCGGGTGGACTATGTCGAGCCGTCCGGCTCCACGCCGAACGACCTGGCCAGGCAGCAAGCCGGCGCCTGACGTCGGCACAGACAGTGCTCAGAATCTGGGGTTGCTGCCGATGTGGGCTGGGGCACGCTGCACACTGGTCTGGCGATGACTCGACGAACTCGACGGATGTTGGTGACTGCGCTGGCCGCGGCCGCGTTGTCGCTTACCCTGCTCGCCGGCTGTACGGGTGGTTCGAACGCAGTGGATCAGAACGCCAACGGTCAATTCCGTTACGTCCAATCGACCACCAAGGGCAGTGTGATCCCGCTGGGCCAGCGCAAGAAGGCCGGCGATCTCACCGGTGGCCTGCTGGCCGGCGGGTCTTATCGGCTGAGCCAGGACGCGGGCAGCGTGGTGGTGCTCAGCTACTTCGCGCACTGGTGCGGGCCCTGCCAGACCGAGACCCCGCAGCTGGACGCGCTGTACCGCGAGCGCAAGGCCTCGGGTATCAAGTTCGTCGGCATCGATGCCAAAGACCCGTCAAAGAGCGCGGCCTTGGCCTGGGTGCAGGACAAGGCTCTGACCTTCCCGATCGTGTACGACCAGACGGCCAAGACCGCGCTGCAGCTCGGTAACATCCCGATCACCATCCCGGCCAGTGTGGTGATCGACAAGCAGGGCCGGGTCGCGGCGGTGTACTTCGGGTCGACCCTGCCCAAGGATCTGACGCCGGTCCTGGACACCCTGGCCCGCGAGACCTCATGAGCGGCGTGCAGCGATGAGTGCGGTGCCACTCGCGGCCGGGGGCCTCTCGAGCACCGTGCAAAGCGGCTCGCTCGTCGCGGCCATCGTGGTGTCCCTGGTCGTCGGCGTGGTGGGCTTCCTGTCGCCCTGCGTGTTGCCCCTGGTTCCCGGTTACCTGTCCTACGTGGCCGGCCTGTCCGGTGAGCAGGGGGCGGTCGGCCGACAGCGCCGGATGGTCGGCGGCGCCCTGTTGTTCATCCTCGGCTTCACCGCGGTGTTCGTCGCGACGGGGGCCTTGTTCGGGACGCTCGGGCGTGAGATGACCGCGCATCACGTCGCGCTGGAACGGGTCTTCGGTGTCCTGACCGTCGTCATGGGACTGGTATTCGTCGGCAAGATCCCTTTTCTGCAAAGGGAGATCAAAGTCCACAGGTTGCCGAAATCAGGTCTCATCGGCGCCCCGTTGCTCGGTCTGACGTTCGGCCTGGCCTGGACACCGTGCCTCACCCCGACCTTGACCGCGGTCTACAGCATGGCCACCTCCCAGGCGACCGCCGGCCGTGGTGCCGTCCTGTCCGCGGCCTACTGCTTCGGCCTCGGCGTGCCGTTCCTGCTGGTGGCCATGGGGATGGGTTGGGTCACCGGTGCGTTGACCGTCCTGCGCCGGCACGCTCGGTTGATCAGCCAGCTCGGCGGTGCCCTGCTCATCGTGTTCGGCATCCTGATGCTCACCGGCACCTGGGACAGCTGGATGTACCGGCTGAACTCCGCCTTCGCCGGCAGCTATCTCGGATCGGGTCTGTAGATGGCCCGTTTCCTGAACTCGGACCGGACGGCACGGTCGGTGCCACCCATCGTCCGCAAGGCCTGGCGACGGCTCATCTCGATGCGGACCGCGTTGGTCCTGCTGTTCCTCCTGGCGTTGGCGGCAGTGCCCGGTTCACTGTTACCGCAACGCCCGCTCAACCCGGCCAAGGTGCAGTCGTACCTGGACACCCATGGTGCCTGGGGCCGGTTCCTGAACTCCATCGGCGCTTTCGACGTGTTCGGCTCCTTCTGGTTCGCCGCCGTCTACCTGCTGCTGTTTGTGTCACTCATCGGGTGCCTGATCCCACGGATCCGGGTTTATGCCAGGGCGCTGCGGGCCAAACCGCTCAAGGCACCTCGCCACCTCGACCGCCTGGCCGAGAACGACCGGATGACCAGCCGGCTGGCTCCGGACGAGGCGGCTGCGCTGGTTCGCAGCCAACTCCGGCCGCGCTGGCGGACCGTGGTCCGCACCGAGGAGGCGACCGGTACCCGTCCGGCGGCGGTGACCGTTTCGGCGGAGAAGGGCTACAGCCGCGAAGCTGGCAACCTGCTCTTTCATCTCTCCCTGCTTGCCGCGTTGGTCCTGATCGCCCTCGGCCGGCTGTACAGCTACGAGGGTTCGACTGTCGTCACCGAGGGCGAGGGATTCTGCAATCCTGGACTGTACGACTCGTACCGCTCCGGCAGCTGGGTCCAGGTCGGTTCGACCAAGAAATTCTGTGTCGATGAACTGAACAAGTTCACCGCGACCTACCGCGACGATGGAACACCCTCGCAGTTCAAGGCGGACGTGACCTACTCCGAGGGCATCGACGGCGTGCCGAAGCACGATTCGATCACCGTGAACCACCCGTTGCGGCTGCAGGGGGACCGGGTTTACCTGATCAATCACGGGTTCTCGCCGACGGTCACCATCACCCGTCCGGGACGGCAGCCCGTCACCAGCAGCAACCCGTTCCTGCCTCAGGACGGTTTCCTGACCAGCGAGGGTGTCGTCCTGTTGACGGGTACCAAGGCGGACGGATCGGCCGATGACATCGGGGTTCAGGGCCTGTTCGCCCCGACCCCGCAGGACAACGGCGGCGTCATCACCTCGATCGGGCCGCAGCCGAACAACCCGGTGCTGGCCATCTTCGCCTTCAAGGGCGACAGCCAGCTCGGCACCGGGCTGCCGCGCTCGGTCTATTCCCTGGACACCTCGAAGATGACCAAGGTCGGGGCGAAGAACCTGGCGGTCGGTCAATCCATGAAGCTGCCGGACGGCACGACGGTGCGTTTCGACGGGTACAAGCAGTGGGCGACGCTGCAGGTGTCGCATGATCCGACCCAGGGGTACCTGCTGATCGCGGCGATCCTGATGGTGGCCGGTCTGCTGGGATCGCTGGTGGTCCGCCGGCGCCGGGTTTGGCTGCGGCTCACACCGGTCGCGGCTGGTTCGGCTGGTTCGGCTGGTTCGGTTGCCGTCGGTGCGGTTGCCGGCGGTTCGGATGCCGTCGGTTCGGTTGCCGGCGGTTGGGATGCCGTCGGTTCGGATGCCGACGTAGGCGACGGGGCGGGGCCTCGTACGCTGATCGCTGTAGGCGGCCTGGCTCGCAACGACTCGGGAGAATTCGCGGCCGAGTTCGCGGCGCTGGTTGCCGCCCTCGCCGCAGCATTGAACGTCGATACTTCAGCGGTAGGTCATCGCTCGGCCGCTGTCGCAGCAGGGGTAGGAAAGGACTGATTCGATGGCGATCAACACCGGGCTGGCCCAGTTGTCCGAGGGACTGTGGACCGCTGCGACCGGCACCTACATGCTGGCCGTGGTCGCCTACACCGGCGAGTACGCGTTCGGTAAGTCCGGCCGGATCGCCCGAACTTCGCCTGCCGCCTCGGTGATCCGTGAGCCGGCCATGGCGGGTCGGGGTCTGACCACGGAGGCCGGCGGCCTGAAGCTGCCGCCTGCGCCGGACAGCGCCGATACGGGCTACGGCACCGGCACCGGGTACGGCACCGGCACCGGCACCGGCACCGGGTACGGCGCCGGCACCGGCACCGGGTACGGCGCTGGCACCGTCAGCGCAAGCGACGCCGGGTACGGCGCTGGCACCGTCAGCGCAAGCGACGCCGGTCGCCGCTGGGGTCGGGCCGCCATCGCGCTGACCCTCCTGGGCCTGGCGTTCCACATCGCTTGCGTGCTGATCCGCGGTATCGCGGTCGACCGGGTGCCGTGGGGCAACATGTACGAGTTCACCCTGGTGGTCGGCATGATCGCCACCATCGCGTGGCTGGCCACGCTGGTCAGGATGCCGCAACTGCGATACCTCGGGTTGTTCGTCATGCTGCCGGTGCTGCTGGTGATGTTCCTGGCCGGGACGCTGTACACCAAGGCCTCGAAACTGGTCCCGGCCCTACAGTCGTACTGGCTGGCCATTCACGTCTCGTCGGTTGCCGTCGCCGAGGGAATCCTGATGACCTCCGCGGCAATCACGATCATGTACCTGCTGCGCATCCGGTACGAACGCACCAGCGCCGCGGTCGAAGCCGGCTTGCCCCGGCCCAAGCGGTTCGCCGAACTGGGTGCGAACTTCCCGGCGGCGGCTTCCCTGGACAAGGCGGCCTACCGCACAGTGGCCTTCGCGTTCCCGATCTACACCGCGGGCGTCATCTTCGGTGCGATCTGGGCCGAGGCCGCCTGGGGACGGTACTGGGGCTGGGATCCCAAGGAGA
>JAVEEN010000084.1 GCA_030840445.1 Pseudonocardiales bacterium | reverse complement strand
ACTCCAGTCAAAGCTGGTTCCGTTCGCGCTGCTGGCATTGTTGATCCTGCTCGTTACTCAGCTTCCGATCTCGGTATGGTTGATCCGGCGTCTGGGCCGGGCACAATCGGAGCGCAGCCGCCTGATGCGCAGTGCCTTGGCTGCCTCGGACCGCGAGCGACGCCGCGTCGCACGTGATCTGCATGACGGGGTGGTGCAGGATCTGGCCAGCGCCGGTTACGCGATGGGTGCCCTCAGCCGTACCCTGCCAGCCGACGCCGCGCCGGGGTCTCGGCACTTGGCCGACACAGTCGGCTCCGTAGTGCAGCGTGCCATCATTTCGTTGCGCACGCTGATCGTCGACATCTATCCACCGGATCTCAACGCCGTTGGCCTGAGCGCCGCCGTGCAGGATCTAGCCGTCAAACTGCAGATGACCTCCGGCGTCGACGTCACGGTGGAGGTGGCGATGACGATCGAACCACCGTCAGAGGTGTCGGCCATGGTCTACCGCTGTGTCCGGGAGTCCCTGTTCAACATTGCCAAGCATGCCGACGCCCGGCACGCCCAGATCCGGCTCACCGCCGCCCCGACTGCGGTCCGACTGCGCGTCCATGACGATGGCGTCGGTATGCCGGTAGGGGTGGACCGACATCGGGCAGGCCACGTCGGGTTGACCCTGCTCCGTGATGCCGCAGCCGATCTGGGGGGCACCATGGTCGTGCGAGCTGAACCTGGAGGCGGGACAACGGTCCTGCTCGACATACCGGTGTCCAACGCCGGACCGCTCCCCGCCGATCCGGAGCCTCGCTCGGCCGGCGGGCGTCAGCCGCTGCCGACCTGACTCGGGACCGACACGCCTCAAAGGCGCGCCGCTCAGCCATCGGTGTCCGGTATCACTCTGCGTCGCCGGACGGAAGCACCCGAGATCGCGTATTTCGCCGGCCAGTGAGTTTCGGTGTCCTTGAGGATCAGATAGGTCTGCACATCCAGACCGGCGCGACGGGCCGCCGCACGCACTGAAGGGTGGTGCGGGTCGAACCGGCTAGCCCAGGGTTTCGTCCGTGGCGGTCTCTGTGGCATCGCTGCTCCTCCTCATGTCTGTCGGAGCTGAAGCACAACATCACCCTCTGACAGTTTCGCGTACCGGCGCTGAACCCCACTTACACAGCCGGTAGGACACGGCCTTACAGTCCCTTTGCTGCGGGGGTAACGATCTTGTAACAGGGTTCTGGGGTATGGGGAAAATGGCTGTCTGGTCGGGTGGTGTTGTCAGAGGTGGGGTCTAGATTTGGGTTATGGCGGTAGGGGTTTCTTCGGTGGCTGACAGCGTGGTGGCGTTGTCGGTTGTGGTGGGGGAGCTGCTGGAGGGGTCGTGGGCGGGTCTGGATGATGCGGGGGTGGTGGAGCTGGCGCGGCGGGTGGAGACGGCGCGGCGGCGGTTGGAGGCCTTCGACGCGCGGTTGGTGGCGGAGTTGGATGAGCGCAATGTCGCCGGGCAGCGGGTGGTGTCTTCGACCGCGCGGTTGTTGGGTGGGGTATTGAATGTGTCGGCCCGGGAGGCGCATCGTCGGGTGGCCCAGGCGCGGGTGTTGGGGCCGCGGTTGACGGTGAGCGGGCAGCGGCTGGCCCCGGTGCGTCCGGTGTTGGCCGCGGCCCGGGCTGAGGGTGCGGTGTCGGGTGAGCATGTGCAGGTGATCCTGCGCGCGCTGGACAAGATCCCGGCCACGGTGGCGGTGTGGCAGATGGAGCAGGCCGAGGCGTTCCTGGTGGAGCGGGCCCGGGTGCATGCTCCGGGGGAGGTGGCCGGGTTGGGTCGGGTGTTGGTGGAGACGCTGCATCCGGAGGCGGTGTTGGTGGAGGAGGCGCAGGCGGCGCGGCGGCGGTGGTTGAGTCTGCGCCCGGCCGGGGATGGGATGGTCGGGATCCGGGGGGAGTTGGATGCCCGGACCGGGGCGCTGGCAATGACGGTGTTGCAGGCGTTGGCCGCGCCGAAGCCGACGACTCAGCTGCCGGGTGGTGCCACGGTGCGGGATGAGCGTTCGGCGGGGCAGCGGCTGCATGACGGGTTGCGGGTGGGGTTGAAGAAGCTGTTGTCGGCCGGGGCGTTGCCGATGAGCGGGGGGTTGCCGGCGACGGTGTTGATCAGCATGAGCGCGGAGCAGTATGAGCGTGGGACCGGCTACGCGCTGACCTCGTTCGGGCAGCGGGTCGGGGTGGCTGAGGCGTTGCGGCTGGCCGGTGAGGGGCTGATCGGCTGGGTGGTGCAGCACGGCAGCGGGGCGGTGCTGGCCTATGGGCAGAGCAGACGGATCGCGTCGGCGCAGCAGACCCGGGCGTTGATCGCCCGGGACCGGGGCTGTGTGTTTCCCGGCTGTACCGATCCGCCGGAATGGACCGAACGGCATCACATCGTGGCCTGGCGGGAGGGCGGCGCGACCGATGTCGACAACCTGTGCCTGCTCTGCGATTTCCACCACGACCGGATCGACACCGAAGGCTGGGCCATCACCATGCACGACGGGGTGCCCTGGTTCACCCCACCGGACTGGATCGACCCCAGCCAAACCCCGCAACGCAACGAACGCCCCTAAGGGCGAGCCTGCGCTCTCAACGTCGGCCGACCGATCGTGCCGCGAGCACCTTGGCTACGTCGAACGCGTCGATGCACGATTCAAACGTCGCGGCAGCCGGCTCTGGCCGGTCAGCGCTCCGGTCCGCACGAGCTCTCGTCACGTCAGGTCTCGAGCAAACCTGCTTTGGTCCCGTGGTGACGAGGAATAGCGATGCCGGACGTGTGCACGATGCAGGGATGACCGCTACCGACGATACGTAGACTGCCCGAGGTTCGTCGCGCTTGTCCCCGACGAAGAGCCTGGTGATTCGTGCCGTCCTGGCTCTGCTACTCGGCATCATCACGCTCGCCTGGCCAGCCATGACCCCGGCTGCCCTTGCTGTTCTATACGGGGTGTACGCCCTGATCGACGAAGTAACAATTCTCGCAGCGGCGTTCCGCGGTGAGGTGCTGAACAGGGTTGTCAGCGTGCTCATCACGGTTCTCGATATCGCGGCCCTGCGAGCCACGCTGCGGCCGGCCACCCGGTCGCTTCAGTCTGACTCGTTGGCCGCGCGGACGCCGTACGCCCAAAACCGCCTGGAGTCCCACGCCGTATCTAGCCCCGCACGCGCCATCCAGCCCGCACGCTGCATCGGGGTCCAACGTTGGACCGAGGCAACAACGACCGATAGCTCTCCGCAGCGGTACGGCTCAACAGACCGACAAGCCGCCGAAGTAGCCCCTGGTGAACGCCTGAATCCGTTGAAGTCCGGTGGTGCCCTGCGCCCCGTAGGCCTGATCGAGGGGAACCAATCTCAGGATGGCTTCCGTCGCCTCATCCATATCGGGCGGGGAGAGTGCGAAGCCACCCGGCGGGTTTTCGGTGTTGATGTCGGCGGAGTAGGCGCCGGCGTAGCAACTTGCGGCGATCACGCTGTCGCCACCGGTCGTTGCCGCATTCAGTAGCTGGTGACGTGCGGATAGTCCCCATCCAAAGACGAACAGGGTGCCGAGCGCGTAGTCCGCCGGCGCGTTATCGGTGAGGGTCACAGCTCCCGTGGTGCGATTGATGCTGTGGTCCGGAAGGCTGTAATACGCCTGCCTAGCGAAGGGCTCGTTGAAATACACCGTATTCTGCCTCGCACAATAGCCGAATTGCGTCGGCTGCTGCACAGCACAGGGTGGATGTGCAGCCTGACCGGTATCGACGGCTTGCCAGGTCTTGTGAATCGAAGAGGCCGCGCCAGAGAAGAACCGGTTCAAGTCCGCCTGAAGTCCGCTGCTGCGCGCGGACGGCGGACCTGGCGTTACCACCTTATGAAAAGCCACATTACCCTGGTTGAGATAATCGGCCTCGGTGGTGAAGGGCCGCTCGGTGAATCGCCGGTTGACGTAGTCCGCGCCGAAACAGAAAGCGGCGCCCGCACTGATGCCGTCAGCAATAGCGGACAGTCGATCGAAGCCGTTGCCGTGCGAGATCTGGCTCGTGGTGACCGGCGGTGGGTCGCGCACCTGCAGGTACCCGAGCAAGGTTTGATCAAGCTGCTGCTGGGTAAGCAGGAAATGCCTGGCACGCTGATCCTGGACTGTCCGGATGAACGCTCCAGCAGCGCAGTCTGCCTGCGATTCCGTCAGGATCGTCGGCAGACTCTGGTCGAAGATCCCGAGCCGCTGCTGAATAGCATGGCCCCATTCATGGGCGATCACTGCGGCCACGATGAAGGAGCCGTACTTCTGGCCGAGCGTGGGGACCAGATGCTGGTCATTGCGGTCGTAGGCTACGGAGTCATCGGCGCGACAGTAGAACGCGTTGTCGACAATCGAGGCCGGCTCTTGCTGCAGACACGCGTTCTGCCTGACCGCTGCCGTCAGGTGCGATCCGTCCACGGAGTAAACCTTGCCCTTTAGCTCCGGGTACGCCTCGCCGCCCGAAATGGTGGGATAGGCGCCGCGCCAGAAGTTCTGGACATCGTCGATGGCGTTCTTGACAAGCTGATCAAAGGCGGAATGGCCGTCGTTCACCACCGGGAAGTTCGCATCGGGAGCCAGCGTAGGTGTGCTCCTAGCTGCCCTGCCGCCCGGCTTGGTCGGATGTGAGGTGCAGGTGGTCAGCAACAGAGTGCCGATCAGCCCGATCAGCATCAGGGTGGTCGCTCCGGGCCTGTTAGTTGAGAAATTCATGGATGAACCGCATCGCCATCGCTCCCTCACCGACTGACGAGGCTACCCGCTTGACCGATCCGCTGCGCACGTCCGCCGCCGCGAATACCCCAGGGAGGCTGGTCTCCAGTAGGGCGGCCTGGCGACCGGAGGATCGAGCGGTGGCGACCTCACCGGTCAGCACGAATCCCTCGCCGTCGAGATTTACCGAACCCCTGAGCCAGGTGGTGCAGGGCGCCGCGCCGATGAAGACAAATACCGCACGGGCCGCCAGCGTTCGGGGCGCGCCGATCTTGAGGTCTTCGACTTCCACCGACTCCAATCCGTCTTGGCCGCGCAACAGGCGGACCTCGGAATGCGACAAAATTTTGAGGCGTGGGTTCGCCTCGATCTGATCGATGAGGTACCGCGACATGGTGGTGCCGAGTTGGTTCTCGCGGACGATCAGGCTGACTTCCGGCACCCGCTGAGCGAGAAAGACGGTACGAACGCAGATACCCGGCTCAACTTGCACATCGCGACGCGGGCCTGGCGAGTACTCGACGGGGCGTGAAGTTCCGCCGCCTGCGCGGACCGGTTGCGGCCGGTTTGCCGCCAGCCGAGGATCCGCTGCGCCGAAGACGTCGGCCAACTGGTGCCGGCACAGGCTGGTCTGCGAACATGAGCCCCATGCATCCGGACGCCGGCGTGCGGGCGACTGACAACGGGCCGGGTTCGGCCACGCCTGAAACTCCCGACTTGGGCGCCGCGACGAGGCAGCCAGCGACCTCGTCCGACCAGATTCTCAGCGCCGGTCCGACCGAAACCGACGACGCCCTGACCGCGGCGCGCAACATGCTGGCATCGGCCACGGCACAGCTGGAAGCAGCTCATGACGAAGCCCAGTCGCTGATCGGCGACGCCACTCACCAGGCGATCCTCATCGCCGGATCAGCGGAGCGTTCCGCCGAGCAGGTACGTGCTGAGGCTGAGGCTGAGGCCGCCGAGGTCATCGCGGCGGCCCAGGCTGCGTCGAAGGCCCTGCGCGACCAGGCCGAAGAGGTCATGGCCGGCGCCAATCGAGCCGCCGCGCAGCTGCACAACCAGCTCGACGACGAATTGGCCGAGTTTCGGCAACGTCAGGCTGCCGCATCGCTGGAAGCTCGAGCCGCGGCCCAGGCGGAGTTCGACCTGGCGAGATCCGCAGCCGAACAGCAGGCGGCAACCACCACATCTCGGGCCGAGGACGCCGCGCAGCAGTTGGTGCGCCGCGGGGAGGAGCGCCTGGCCGCGGCCGAGTTGACGGCTCGACGCCGTACCGAGGAGGCCGAGCGTGTCGCGGCCGAGATTGTCGAGCGGGCCCGGATCGAATCAGACCAGGAGCTGGCGGCGGCGGCCGAGCAGAGCGCCTGGACTCAGGACGCACTCGATAAGCTCCGCCAGGCCGCCGCGTTGGATGCTCAGCAGACCGCAGCGGCGGCACAGGGCCAGGCCGCGTCCATTATCCGCGCCAGTCGGGCCCGGTCGGGCGACGTCCTGCAGCGGGCAACCAATCGACTAAGGGACCGCGTCGAAGCTGCGGAGCAGACTGCGATTGCGTTGCGCGAGGAGGCGGCGGCCGAGCTGGAGCGGTCGAGAGCCGAAGCCGAACGGGTTGAGAACCAGGCACTCGAGCGAGCCCGCGTAGTCGTGGCCGAAGCCGAGGCGTCGGCGAAGAGCCTCTTCGAACGGGCGGATCGACGGCTGGCCGAAGCCGACTCGGGCGCGCGGGCCGTGCGGGAGCAGGTAGCGGAGGAACTGGTGCGAACTCAACGCGAGGCGGCGCAGCTGCGTCGCGGTGCTCGAGAGGAGGCCAGCACCATGGTCAGCCAGGCCCGCGCGGAGGCCGATGGACTGCGCGCTGCCGCCCGGACCGCACTCGCCGAGGCAAGAACGGAGATTGCGGAGTTGACCAGGCGGCGAAAGGCCATCGCCAGTGAACTGGGCAACCTGTCCGGCGTGATCGAAGCTCTCGCAGTGGATGAGGGCAGCAACCAGACATCGCCCGATCCGGCCGGTGCCGATCCGGCCGGTGCCCAGTCGCCTACCTCCCGGCCGACAAGCGCCCAACGGTCTCCAGCAGACGCGGATGGAGCTCCGGAGTCCAGCCCGTCAGCCGGGGGAGCGGCAACCACGGCGAGCCCGCCGCCCCTGATACCGCCACCGAACTCCGGCCAGTCCGAGCCCGAATCCAAGACCGGCCGAAACCCCTTCCTACTCGACGAGATGATGAGGTCCGAATGAGCAACAGCGTTCCTGCCTTCCGCACGGTCATGCGCGGTTACGAGCCGGCCGAGGTCGACCGCCGGATCGCCGAGCTCACCGCCCTGGTTCAGAAGGCCCAGCAACAAAGCACGCAACTGTCGCAGCGGCTCGACCTGCTGACGAACGAGGCGGCACGCCGGCGGTCCGAGGCCGGGGTGGCTCCGGTCGAGCCGACATTCCAGCACCTGGGGGAACGGGTCGGCAAGATTCTTTCCTTGGCCGATGACGAAGCGCACGACATCCGGCAGAAGGGCGACGCCGAAGCCAAACAGCGACTGGCCGACATCACGGCATCGACCGCTCGGATGCGTTCAGAGGCAGACACCTACGCGACCGAGACCCGGACCGGGGCCGAACGTGAGGCAGCTCGGATCGTCGAGGAAGCCAAGCGAACGGCAGACCAGCTGCTCGATGAGGCCGATCGGCAGGCGACCGCCCGGCGCGAGGAGGCCGAAGCGGTGTACGAACGCCAGCGCGCGGCCGCAGCGCAGGCCGCGGCGGACTTCGAACAGACCCTGGCCAACCGGCGGCAAAAGGCCGAGACAGATTTCCGCGAGCGGAGCACGCTCGATGAGCAGCAGCTCAAGAACGCCCAGCGGCACGTCGCGACGCTCAAGGCTGACAGCGAGCGCGCGGCGACGGAAGCGGCCCGCAAGTCGGCGACCTTGCTGGACGAGGCCGAGCAGAAGGCGCAACAGATCGTGGCCGAGGCCGTCGCGCATGCCGACCGGGTACGGGCCGAGTCCGACCGCCAGCTCGCTGCCGCGTCCCAACGCCGAGACAGCATCAACGCCCAACTGACCAATGTTCGTCAGATGCTCGGGACCCTGTCCGGCGCCGTTCCCGCGGCCGTCGCTCCTGGGCTGGATTCCCAAGCCGATGACGCCGCCAGCGCCGAGGACAGCGAGTCGCCGGACACCTCCGAGAAACCGTCGCAGACAAGTGCCGCAAACGCATCGGAGGGCTGAGGCCGTCAGAACTGAGGCTGGTCGTCCGATCAGCTTGGTGGTCCGATCAGCTTGGTCGTCCGATCAGCTTGGTCGTCCGATCAGCTTGGTCGTCCGATCAGCACGGGCGTCCGGGCGATCGCGCGGATCCGACATCAGCCCGCAGCTCGCCCGTTGACGCCGGTCCGCGCAGTTGGGCCTTCGCGTCACACATTGAATCCCCCGAAGCCAATGTGGCGAAAGCCCAACCCCACGGTGACTACATCTTCAAGGCGTAACAGCAGATATACAAGACGCAATCGAGTGACCGTCCGTGCGCGTTCCGTGGCCATTCATAAAAACGTCCCGCCGGCCTCGAACAGACCGGGGGAATCTGCGAGGACCAGGCGGGATCGCTTCCGGCAAGACTAGAGCCCGGCCTGTCAAGAGGGCATAAGCATTCGGCATCCATTCGTTATCGAGCCATGTCACGGGCAGTACGCGGCGAAGCCCGGCCTGGGCCGCCTCCCCAGGCGTCTGGGCCGCCGTTAGCGAACGACTGGGGTCCGTTACCGGGCTGCAACCCCGCGTCGTGAACGGATTAGTCACCACCCACGTATTCCCAGCCGGATGCGCAGGGAGGCAGCAATGAGGAGAATGACGCTCCTGGTGCTCGCGACCTCGGGCGTGCTTGTCGCCGGTTGCAGCTCAGCGACGAAGTCGGCTTCAACACCAGCGCCGACGCCGACGATTCATGGCCAACTGGGTACGGTGAGCACGCCGCTCGGCTCGGTACTCACCGACAGCGGCGGCAAGACCATCTACCGTTTCGCGATAGATACCCCCGGTCACTCGGCCTGCCTCGGCACCTGTCTTCAATACTGGCCAGCGGTGGTTGCCCCGGCTGCTGTGCCGAAGTCCATCGAAGGCGTGAGCGCGGCCATCGGCAGCATCGTTCGTGAGGATGGCAGCCGGCAACTCACCATCGGCGGCTTTCCGGTTTACACCTACAGCGCGGACAAGGGCGCGGGCAGTATCGCCGGCCAAGGCAAGAACCTCTCCGGCGGCGTGTGGTGGGCGGTTTCGCCGAACGGCGCGGTGAACAGATCCAGTCCGGCCGCCACGCCATCCAGTAGCCGGGTCGGCGGCGGTTACGGCGGTTATTGAGCCGACGGCCCCGCCGATCTGTGGTTGGCCGCCGACAGAGGTGCTGCGGAGTCGAATCTTCGAAGTCGCGCTGGCCAGTACTAGAACATATGTGCGATTCTCGTCGAGTGGCCGACGAACCCGGAATCCTGCACGCGGACCTCGACGCCTTCTACGCATCGGTCGAACAGCGCGATGACCCACGGTTGCGCGGACGCCCGGTGATCGTCGGTGCGGGGGTGGTGCTCGCCGCGAGCTACGAGGCCAAGGCCTGCGGTGTCCGTACGGCGATGGGCGGTCGGCAGGCCCGGTGGCTGTGCCCCGACGCGATCGTGGTGCCGCCACGGATGAACGCGTACGCGGCGGCGAGCAAGGCAGTATTCGCCGTGTTCGATGACACCACACCGCTGGTCGAGGCACTGTCTATCGACGAGGCATTCCTCGACGTTCGCGGTCTGCGACACATAGCCGGCACGCCCACCGAGATCGCGGCGGGCCTCCGACGGGCCGTGCGGGAACGGGTTGGTTTGGTCATCACGGTAGGCGCGGCGCGCACCAAGTTCCTCGCGAAAGTAGCAAGCGGCGTGGCCAAACCGGACGGGCTGCTCGTGGTACCCGTCGACGGTGAACTGTCGTTTCTACATCCCCTTCCGGTCCAGCGGCTCTGGGGCGTCGGCCAGGTCACTGCCGAGAAGCTCCGCAACCGCGGCATCACCACGGTGGCCGAGGTGGCCGAGATGGAGGAGCGTGCGCTGGTGTCGATGCTCGGGCCGGCATCGGGGCATCACTTGCACGCGTTGGCCCACAACCGCGATCCTCGGCCAGTGATTGTCGGACGGCGGCGGCGTTCGATCGGATCCCAATGCGCGCTCGGACGACGCAGGTTGTCATCAGCCGAACTGGACGCCCGGCTGATCGGTCTGGTGGATCGCGTGTGCCGACGGCTGAGAGCCGCGCACCGTCTGTGCCGGACCGTCGTGCTGAGACTGCGCTTCGACGACTTCACCCGGATAACCCGCTCGCACACGATGCCCGCATCGACAGCGGACACGGCACCGGTCCTGTTCGCTCTGCGATCACTGCTGCATGGATGCGCCGAACTCATCCGCGAACGTGGGATAACCCTGCTCGGCGTCGCGTTGGCCAACCTCGACGACGGAGCCTCGGTGCAGCTCGAACTTCCGTTCGGCCATCGGAATCTGGGCGACCTCGATGTGGTCCTGGACCGGGTCCAGAACCGTTACGGCGCCTCATCGATAACCCGAGGCGTACTCCTCGGCACCGACCAGGGATTGTCGGTGCCGTTGCTTCCCGATTGACCAGCAACTGCTCAGGCACCGAATAGCAAACACACAGGTGATGTTCAGTGTGCGGAGTCATCGTGGACCTATGCCGACCGATGTAGCACCCACGCGCAGCTGGACCACCGCGGTCCGGGCAGCGATCGCTGGTCTGCTGGCCGCGCTTGCGGTTGCTTTCGGAATATCGATGGAGGACCTGGCACCGAGCCATCACACGACATCGTCGACGAGCACCGATAGCCCGAACGGCGGATAGTCCCACGTCGAACCGACCCCGCTCGCGGCGGGCGCTCAGCCGTTCGGTCCCTGCCCGGGTAAGAAACCGCTCTAGGACGCCAAATCTCGGTTGACCGTCGTGGTTCAGTTCAGTCGTGCTGGAGCTCGCTCGTGGTCTGTCCACTCGTGCCCTGCGGGCGCTCGCCGAACTCGAGATGCGGACGATAGCCGCCGATGGTGGTCGGCTCAAGCTGGAGTGGGGCGTGCTGAACGCCCGCTCAGGCCGAGACATCGAGGACCTGTTGTGGTGGGACGGCGATCGGCTGCTCGGCTTCCTCGGTCTTTACGCGTTCGGGCCCGCCACGGTCGAACTTGCCGGCATGGTTGATCCGGCCGCGCGCGGCCGCGGGGTAGCGACGGCGCTGCTCGACGCAGCGCTGCCGATTTGCCGAGACCGGGGTTACCGGAAAGCGCTGCTCGTGTCTCCTGGTGGCTCCACAGCAGGAAGGTCGCTGGCCCTGGCCCGAGGGGCGGACCTCGATCACTCCGAACACGCCCTGGTTCTGCTCGGTGCCCCGACCGATGGGCCGACTGCCGGCGTCTTGCTACGTACGGCGACGCGGGCCGATGCTACCGAGGTCGCAAGACTGCTCACCGCCGCTTTCGGCTGGACGCCCTCCGATGTGGTGGACCGGCTTGCCTCCGATTCGGAGCGCACCCTGCTGATCGAGCTTGCAGGAGCTGCGGTCGGTACGGTGCGACTGACCCGCGAGCAGGAGACGGCCGGCGTTTACGGCTTCGCTGTGGACCCTGCTTGGCAGGGTCGCGGCATCGGACGGGATGCGCTCCGGCGGGTGTGTACCCGACTGCGTGACGAAGGGGCTCGTCGCATCTGCCTCGAGGTGGCTGTGGACAACGAACGCGCTCTCGGCCTGTACACCTCGGTGGGCTTCGCCCAGGTCAGCACGGAGGACTACTACGCCTTGCCTCAGGGCTGATCGACCGCTGGAGTTGACAGGGTGGTCCATTCGTGATCGGTTCTACCGGACCGGCAGGAATCGCGTCGGCGCACCGGAGGTCGTATGAACATGGGATCAGTGAAGTGCCAAATCTCGATATCGCTAGACGGGTTCGTCGCGGGGCCCAACCAGAGCATCGAAAACCCGATCGGTGAAGGTGGCATACGCCTGCATGAATGGGCATTCCAGACCGAGGCCTGGCGCCGGCAACAGGGGTTGACCGGGGGCGAGCGTACGGCCGACTCCGATGTCATCGACGAGGTCGTCCAGGATGTCGGCGCCTACATCATGGGCCGCAACATGTTCGGCGGCGGCGGCGGCCCGTGGGACGAGAGCTGGACGGGCTGGTGGGGCGAGGAACCGCCTTATCACGCACCGGTTTTCGTCCTCAGTTCCCATGCTCGCGAGCCGCTGTTGATGAAGGGCGGGACGACCTTCACCTTCGTCAGTGACGGGATCGAGTCCGCATTGCAGCAGGCGCTGGCGGCCGGCGGCGGGAGCGACGTCGCGATCGCCGGTGGCGCCAGCGTTGTGCAGCAGTACCTGAAAGCCGGCTTGCTCGATGAGCTGTACCTGCACATGGTCCCGATCGTCCTTGGAGCGGGCGAGCGGCTCCTGGCCGACGTAGGTGATCCCGCCTTCGAACCGGTTCAGGTAATCGCCTCACCGTCGGTCACTCATATCAAGTATCGGGTCGCCCATTCGGTCTGATCGGCGCCCGGTCGGTGCTTACCTCGCCGCGGGTGGCCTCGACGATGTCGTCTTCTTCCTAGGTGAGGAGGAGCGATTCGCCCTCGATATCGCCGCGGATGGAGGTGACTTGGCCTATGTACGCTCGCTGATCTCCTACCATTTCCCGTCCACCGCAGCTGACCGTGGCGGTCGCCGGCGGACCATCATTCGTAACGCGCTGCTCACCGCGCTGATGAACCACGTTGTCCTGATCGAGGGCAGAGCCGCTCAGCTGTGCACCGCGAACGGATTGGTCACGACCAGGTCCTGTGCCGGGAACAGGGTCAGCACCCTAGGTCCATCCTCGGTCACCACGACCTCTTCTTCGATGCGGGCCGCCGAGAATCCATCGGCCGCCGGGCAATAGGTTTCCAGCGCGAAGACCATCCCGACCTGCAGTTCGATCGGCTCTCTCATACTGTTCAGGCGGGAGATGATCGGACGCTCGTGCAGGCCGAGGCCGAGGCCGTGTCCGAATTGCAGGCCGAAGGCATCCATCTCGTTGGCGAAGCCGAACTCCGTCGCCGCCGGCCACACCGAGGCGACCTCGTCGGTGCCGACCCCCGCCTT
The DNA here is from genome assembly GCA_030840445.1 of Pseudonocardiales bacterium. GTDB lineage: Bacteria > Actinomycetota > Actinomycetes > Mycobacteriales > Jatrophihabitantaceae > Jatrophihabitans_A. The sequence continues at coordinate 9,698 of JAVEEN010000084.1, read as the reverse complement.
GATCACGGAAATGGACGCGTCCATCCACTCCCGCGCCTTGGTGTACGCGTCCCGCTGACTCGCGGTCGCGCTCCCGACGCTGAAGGTTCGGTAGTAGCAGGTTCGGTAGCCGTTGTACGAATGGATGATGTCGAAGAACGCCTGATCGCCCGGACGGATCAGCCGATCGGAGAAATTGTGTGGATGCGGATTACACCGCTCACCGCTGACCGCGTTGATGGCTTCGACCTGGTCAGAGCCCATTTCGTACAGCCGTTTACTGGCCAACGCCACGATGTCGTTCTCACGGATGCCGGGTTTCAGGGCCTCGACGATGTCCTGGTAGACCCCGTCCACCATCGCCGCGGCCTGCGTGAGGAGCATGATTTCGTCCGTTGACTTGATCAGCCGCGCGTCGAGGAGGAGTTGTTGAGCATCGACTACTTGCAGTCCCTGCCGTTGCATCTCGAACAGGAAGGCAGGCTCGACGATATCTACTCCGACCGGGGCGTCGACCACTCCGGCGTCGGTGAGCAGGCCTTTGATCTGCCGCACCGCAGACTCCATCAGCCCGGCGGTGGGGGCGATCGCCCCGCGCAGGCCCAACATGCCGGCATGGCAGTTCTCCGGCTCAAGCCAGGGGGAGTAGAGCCGGTGGTGCCGCGCGGCGGAGCCGAAATCCCACAACATCGGCTCGCCGCCACGTGTGAGCAGTGCGTACCTGGTCATCTTGTCGCCGAGGGCACCACCGATCCAGGTCTGTGTGGTGTATCTGATGTTGTAGAAGTCGAAGAGCAGAAACGCACCGCAGTCACTGGCCTCGAGCGAGGCTTTGGCGCGCCCGAGCCGGTACTTCCGTAATCGGTCGAAGTCCACACGTTGCTCGAAGTCGACGCCCATATGCCCGGGTGCGGGCATCGGCCTCATCGTTGTGGTCATCGAGGTTGCCTCACAACATGAGCGTTGCCGGTGCTCAGTCCGTCATCGACCGCGACGTTTTCTGGCTTGAGTTCGACGCCGGACGCTCGCGCGACCTCGATCAACAGGGCTGCGAAGTCCTCATGCCCATGCCCATGCCCGATGGCCGACTGCACGGCGGCATGAGTCGCGGCGGTCAATGGCATCGGCACGGCCATGGCTCGCGCCGCGGCGAGCCCGAGGTCGAGATCCTTCCGGAGCAGGGCCGTGGTGAATGTCGGCGTCAGATCCAGGTTGACCAGAGCAGGCGCCTTGTAACGGGTGAAGGTCGAACCCATCACCGATCGGTTCAGGAAACCCAGGAAGGCCTCCCTGCTTACCCCGCCTTGTTCGGCCAGCACGGTTATCTCCGCCAAGGACTGGGTGACCACACCCAGGAAGATGTTGTGCGCGATTTTCACCAGTCGAGCCAGATCAGCCTCACCCACGTAGGTGACCGAACTCGCCATGTCGGCGAGCAGCGGCTCGATCTGCTCGAAGACGTCTTCCGGGCCCGACGCGGCGATCGAGAGCTTGCCCGCCTTGACCACCTTGGCGTTGCCGCTCACCGGGCACACCAATAGCACCGTCCCTCGTGCCGCCGCCGCTTCGCGGACCAGTTGCGAGGTCTCGGCTGACACTGTGCTCGAGTCGACGAGCACTGCGGGAGCATGGGGTTGCCGGAGCAGGCCGTCCTCGCCGAGCAGCACCTGCAGCAGATCGGCATCGGCTGAGACCATGGTGAATACCACCTCCCGGTCGGCCAATTCGGCGATCGAGTCGGCGATGACCGCGCCGACCTCGACCAGATCCGCGGCCTTCTCGGGGGTACGGTTCCAGACCGATACGTCCCGGCCGCTTTGCAGCAGCCGAAAGACCATGGCATGTCCCATGCGGCCGGTACCGATCCATCCGATGCGAGTTTGTGCCGTATTCATCGTGCTCCTTCAGAAGTGATCGTTGAGGGTGAACGGCCGGTATCCGGTGTGATGCCACCCATTGTCAGAGCGGTAGCTCGTCCGGCGCCGAGGTAGAGGCGGGCGACTTCTGGGTCTTCAAGCAGGCTGGCGCCGGTTGCGACGAGCCGAACCACACCCGACTCCAGCACCGCGCCGAAATCTGAGGCGGCCAAACCCGATCGGGCGTTCTGCTCTACGAGCAACACCGTCCGCCCGGACTCGGCGAGCCGGCGGATGCTGGCGAACACCTGGTGACGTGACTTGGGGTCCAGTCCGATCGACGGCTCGTCGAGGAGGATCAGGCCTGGATCGAGGACCAGGGTACGAGCGAGCTCCACTTGTTTCTGCTCGCCACCGGAAAGCGAACCGGCCTGGTCGTGAGCGCGCCTGGTACAGATCGGGAAGACCGCCGCTGCCTCGTCTATCCGCCGGCGAACCGCCTTCTGATCCTTGACCACGTACCCGCCCATCAGCAGGTTGTCCCACACCGTCATCGCGGGGAAGAGGCTCCGGTCCTGCGGAACGTGCACGATGCCACGAAGCAGCCGGGCCCGCGGAGCCAGCCGATTGATCTCCTCGCCCTTGAAGCGGACGTCTCCGGTCCGGGGACGGAGCAAACCACTGATCGTCTTCAGAACCGTGGACTTGCCGGCCCCGTTGGGACCGATCAGGCAGGTCACCGTACCTGGCGATACATCCAGGTCAACACCCTTGAGAATGTCCCCGGCACCGTAGCCGGCGATGACACCCTGCAACGACAACAAGAAGTCCATCGTCAGCTCCCCAAGTAGGCGTCGAGGACCAGGGGATTGTTCTGCACCTCTGCGGGTGCGCCCGCGAAGATCTCCCGGCCCTGGTCGAGGACGATAACCGGATTGCACAAGCGCATCACGAAAGTCATGTCGTGTTCGACGATGAGGAAGGTGATGCCGGCCGCATGCCTCTGGCGGATATGGTGTTCCATCGTCTCGATCATCACCGGGTTCACCCCTGCCGTCGGCTCGTCCAGCATGATCAGGCTCGGCGAACTCATCAGCACCGCGGCGAACTCCAGCAGCTTGCGCTGACCGTAGGACAGCTCGGAGGCGAAGAGGTCGGCCACGTGGCCGAGCCGGAACTCCTCCAGTAGCTCACCGACCCGTTCCCGGTCGGATCGGCTGAGCCGGCGGCCGAACAACTGACCCCACGAGTACCCGGCAGCGACCGTCAGGTTCTCCTGCACGGTCAGGGCCGGAAACACCCGCGCCTGCTGGAAGGTTCGCGACAGTCCTCGGCGGTACAGTGAGCCGGCATCGGAACCGGTGATGTCACGGCCGCGGAAGCTGACCCGTCCGGAATCGGGCGGCAGGTAGCCGGTGATCAGGTTGAACAGGGTCGTCTTGCCTGAGCCGTTCGGTCCGATCAGCGCCGTGATGGTGTTCGGCTCTACCACCAGCGAGGCTGAATCAACCGCGCGGACCGTGCCAAAGGTCTTGACCAGATTCTGCACCTCGAGCAGCGCTGCCATCAGCCGTGTCCTTTCAGAGCAGGTACCGAACTGCGCGTGTCCGAGGATCGGGTCATCCTCGGAGAGGATGGTCTGGGCGCACCGGCATCGACCTCGATCCGGCGACGCCGTTGCCGTAACCGGTCCTGGATGGACGGCACGATTCCGCGGGGCATCAGCAGCATTACCAGCAGGAACACCATGGCGTAGGCGATCAGGTAGAACTGGCTGCCGCCCAGAGAGTAGGCCAAGGTCTGCTGGCCGGTCTCCAGGATGAACGCACCGAGTACCGGTCCCCACAGGGTGGCCCGGCCACCCAGGAAGGTCATCAGCACGATCGCGATGGTCACCAGTGGGTCCACGGCGAATTGCGGATAGATGAATCCCTCGTAGTAGGCCCAGATTCCGCCAACCATGGCGGTCAACCCGACGCTGACCGAGAACGACAGCAGCTTGACCCCGAGGACCCGCACTCCGATGCCCCGAGCCTTGTCCTCATCGGCCCGCACCGCTGCCAGCGAGAGGCCGAGCTTGCTCCGCATGACGCCGAAGGTAATGCCCATCGCCAGGGCGAGCAGCACGATGAGTGTGTAGTAGAAAGGCCGTTCGAAGGTACCCGCGGAGAACGGCGGCGCGGCGATGGACAGTCCCTGGGCGCCGTTGGTGAGGCCGCGCAGGTTGAATGCCAGCGTCTGGGTCACGAACAGCAAGGTGATGGTCACGATCGCGAAGACGTCGGACCGGGTTCGCATCGCGATGACCGCGACCGGCAGGCCGATGGCCGCGGCAAGAAGCCCGACCAGCGGCAGAAGCAGAAACGGCTCGTAACCTGAATGGATCGCGTGATGTTGAAACCACAACGCCATGGCGTACGCGCCGATACCGAAGAAGGCCGCGTGTCCGAGTGACGGGTACCCGGCAAATCCGCCGACGAGGTTCCACGAGCTGGACATCACCGCATACATCAGGGTGAAGACCAGGATGTTGAGCACCCAGTGGGCGAGGTTGAAGGACGGCAGGCTGGCCAGGAGAGCGAAGAAGACCACGCCGCGCAGCGGTCCGGCATAGCGACGCGAACTCATATCGCCCCCCGCGCCGTGGTCCCGAAGAGTCCCTGTGGCCGGATCAGCAGCACCAGCAGCAGGATCACGAAGAACGTCATCTCCGACCAACTGGGGGAGATGGCCGAGGCGACCACCGCCGACGAGGTCGAGACGATCAGCGCACCCACGACCGCGCCGCCGATGCTGCCCAGGCCGCCGAGCAGGACGATGGACAGCAATCTGGAGATCAGGTCGTAATGACTACCCGAGTTGAACGGGTACAGCAGGCCGTAGACCGAGCCGGCTGCTGCCGCCGTCGCCGCGCCCAGCCCGAAGCCGAGGGCCGACACCCGGCTGGACTCGACTCCGAGCAGCCGGGCCGACTCTGGGTTCTGCACCGTAGCTCTGATGGCCCGGCCGAATCTTGTCCGATTCAGCAGCAGGTACAGGACCAACAGCGCCGCAATCGACAGCAGGAAGGCCCATAACCGGACCAGCGTGATCTGGTAGCCGAAAACCGTCCAGCTGCTGTTGGCGTACCCGGTGTTGATGCTGCGTACCGAGGTCTTCCAGGTGACACTCATGATGCCCTCGAGCAGCAGCGCCACCGCGAAGGTGACCAACAGACTCAGCTCGGAGCGGTCTTCTGCCTTGAGCGGCCGCAGGAAGAGCAGCTGGACCGCCACACCGAGGATGAACATCGCCACCGTCGTGATCGGAATGGCCAGCAGCGGGTCGATGCCGAAGGAGGTGAACAACTGATAGGAGAGGTAGGCCCCGAGGATGACCATCGCGCCTTGGGCGAGGTTGACCACCTTCATGATCCCGAAGATCAGGGTCTGTCCCGATGCCATCAGGGCGTAGACCCCGGCGGTCAGAACGCCGAGAATGATGCCTTGGATAAGTGCGTGCACCGGTCAGCCTCCCCAGTTGGGCTTGGGAAATACCGGAGCAGCCTGTGAGACGCCGCTCGGGTAGACAGGCAGCAACTTGCCGCCTTGCCATTGGACGAGGTTGAACTCACCGGTCGGTGCCCCGTTGGCACCCCAGGACAGGTCGCCCAGGACGGTAGGCCAGCTGCCGGAATGCAATGAACTGATGATGGTGGCGTTGTCGAGCTTGCCGGTCTTGGCGGCGACGGCTTCGATTAGCTGGCCGGTCGCATACGCCTCGGCGCTGTTGTCATCGACCTGTTGGGCGGTGCCGCCGAACTTCTTGGTGTAGTCGGCGGTGAAGGCATCGCTGCCACTGGCCTTCGAGCCTGGGAACCAGTCGGCCGAGGACATGACGCCCGTCGTGTTGCCGGCACCCACCTTGTTCGGGTACTCCAGGGGTGAGTTAGCCCCGTTGGACTGGAACATGAACTTCGGGCTGTACTTGAGCTGAACGAGCGCCTTGATCTGAGCGTAGGCATCCACACTCTGGGTGCCACCGATGATGACATCGGGATGCTTGGCCGCGATGGCTGCCATTACCGGCGAGAGGTCTTGTGTCTCGGAGGGATAAACCTGTTTGTAGACGGTCTGGATACCTGCGGCCTCGAACTTCGTGCGGATGTTCTCCGCGATCGGCGCCGAGAACGGATCGTCCAACTCGGCGTAGGCGGCAGTCTTCGGCCGGTCGGCGGGACTGAGGGAGAGTATCCAGTTGGCAAAGACGTCACCGGACTGGGTGGTTGGTGCCGGCTGGACGAAGAAGAAGTTGGTCAGGTTCTGCTTGAACACGTCCGGGCCGCCACCGGCAGGAGCCAGGAACGCGTAGCCGTAACGTTTGGCGACCTGCGAGGCCGGGATCGTCAAGAGTGTGGAGAAGGGGCCGAAGGTCAGGTCGACGTGGTCCTTGTTGATCAGGTTCTGGTAGTTGGTCACGACCTGGGTCGGGCTGGATGCGTCATCGACGATCTTGATCTGCACTTTACGGCCGAGTATGCCGCCCTTGGCGTTGACGGTGTCGGCCCACAGCTGATAACCACGCTGCACCGCCTTGCCGGAATCGGAGAAGTCACCGGTGAGCGAGACGGATGCCCCGATGATGAGCGGTGAACCGTTGGCGCCGCTGGTGGCGGCTGTCGAGCCACCCCCACCGCCTTTGGAGGCGCACCCGGTGATGACCAGGGCGATGGCCGCCAGCCCGGCAACAAGTGAGCTGGTTGTTCGCAATCGATTGTGCAACTGCATCAGATATACCCCTTACAGACCAGGTGGGAAAGCCGTTACGGGTGGGTCCCAACGCGCCTCGACCGGGCACGCCTTTGGCGGCCACAATCGATTGCGGTCGAGCATGCGCGCCTCATGCGCTGAAGTCAAGAGAAGGGCCGCGGTAGTGACGACCGGATACGACATTCATAACAATCGATTGTGCGTTGAACCTCCGAACTCGCCGCAAACTGGCTATCCTGTCCCGATGGCGAGGGTCCGGTTGGTGGAGGTGGCGCGTGAGGCCGGCGTGCACCCGGCCACCGCCAGTCGTGCACTGAACCCCAGTGCGCGTGGCGAGGTCAACCCCCGAACGGTGCGGCGGGTGGTTCAGGCTGCGGAGAGGTTGGGATACGTACCGAATACCCTGGCCCGTGGCCTGCGCACGTCGCGCTCCTTCGTGGCCGCACTCGTCATACCTGACATCACCAACTCGCTGTTCCCGCCGATCGTGCGCGGTGCCGAACAGGTGTTGAGCGCCGCCGGATTCACGCTCGTGCTGACCGACACCAACAACGATCCCGACTCCGAACGGGGTCAGATCGCCTCCATGCGAGCCCATGGTGTCGATGGCTTCATCATCGCGACGGCGCGATGGCAGGATTCGCTTCTGGAAGAGCTCGCCGCCGCCGGCACCCCGACTGTCCTGGTCAACCGCCGGACCGCGAAATCGGAGCTGCCCTTTGTAGGCGCAGAGGATCAGGAAGGCGTCCGGCTCTGTGTCGACCATCTCGCCGACCTCGGCCATCGCAATATCGTGCACCTGGCGGGTCCGTCGGACACGTCGACCGGACGCGAGCGATCCAGCGCCTTCCGGGCGGCGATGCGGATGCGCCAACTGCCCCTTCGCTCAGCCATGCTGGAATGCGCGAGCTACAGCGAGGCCGCCGGCGCGGCTGGCGCGGCCCGGCTGCACGCGAGCGGCCGCCCCTTCAGCGCCATCGTCGCCGCCAACGACCTGTTGGCCCTCGGCGCGATGGAGCAGCTTGCTGGCTCCGGCCTGCAGTGTCCGCGTGACTACTCGATAACCGGGTTCAACGACCTTTCCTTCATGAGCAAGCTGACGCCGGCGCTCACGACCGTCCGGGTCCCGCTGGCGGAGATGGGTGCTCATGCTGCCCGCACCTTGCTGGGCTGGATCGGGTCCGAGGGCAATCCGACGAGCCTTCGAGTCCTGCTGCCGGTCGAGCTGATCATCCGCGGCACGACGTCGCCACCCGAGCATGTCGGTCAATCGGCCTCGAATCGCTGATCCAAGGGGTACTCCGAGCCCTACCGTTACGCGTTCGTAAACAGGCGCGTGTCGCCTTCTGGCGTGAGCACAGCAGGAGCTACCGTGCGGCGTATCGACTCGCGGGTACCGGCCCGCGGTAGCTGTTCGGAGGCAGGAAGAATATGGCGATCCGCATCAAAAGGGACCCGAAGCTCACTCAGGCCAAGGTGCAGTTCGTGCTGCCGGACGACATCCATGACGGCCCGGTCTCTGCGGTCGGAACCTTCAACGGCTGGCGACCCGGCGCCCACCGCCTGATTCGCCGCAGCAACGGCACGAGAAGCGTCACGGTATCGCTGCCGGCCGGCGAGGAGGTCTGCTTCCGGTACCTCGGTTCGGGTGGCGTGTGGTTCGACGACCCCGAGGCCGCCAGCTACGTTGCCGAAGGCGGCGTCCTGCGGGTCTGACGTTCACCTGACGGTCAGCCGCGATCGGCCTACCGCGCTCTGGCGGTCTGCCTGCGATTGGCCTTCTTCAGGGCTTCGACGAGCTCGGCTTTGGTCATCTTGGACCGGCCGGACACGTTGAGTCGGCGCGCGAGCTCCATGAGATGCGTCTTGCTCGAGTTCGCATCTACGCCTTCGGCGGTCTTCTGGTCAGCGCGCCGGGCACGGCTACCACTGCGGGCAGCTTGATCGTCGGAAGGGCCCTTCCTGCCGTTCTCTTTCGGCTCCCAGTGATCGCCGACCTTCTCGAACGAATGCTTGAGTGAGGCGAATGCGGTACGGTGCGCGCGCTCACCTTCGCCGTATTCAGCGACCGCGGCATCATGGGTCTTGGCCCAGGTCTGCTGGGCCTTTCGCGGCGATCGATTCAAGGTCGAGGGCATTTCTCGGTCCGTGGGCATCTGGCGCTCCTTTCTCGCTGCGTCAGTGGGGCGTGGATTCGTCGGTGTAACGCAGGATCGCGGCGACACCGTCTCGGAGGTAGTCATGCCCCCCGGGTGTGACGAGGATGCCGGCGCCGGTACCTGCGAGTGCCCGGACCATGGCGGCGTCCAAGCGGTCCTGCTGAATGTGGTCGACTCCGCTGGCCTTCAACTCTGATTCGTCCAAGGCCAGGTCCAGCGGTCCCGGACCGACGAAAGCGGTCAGCGTCGAGGATGGGTCGTCGGACAGGACCAGCGTCTCGACCTGTGCCTTCCGCAGCGCATCGACCACGGCCGGGACTCCGGTGACGGCGTAATCGTGTCGACCGATGGCTTGTTCCAGCCGGGCCAGGACGTCACGTCGTATCCGCCACACCTGGCGGAGCAACGCGTCGTGTACTGCGGCGTCGAATGCAGATTGCGATACCCCTTCGGCACGTCCGCCGGATTCCAGCTGTTCGATGGTCACCGACGGTGGCAGCAGCTTCGCAAGATGGTCGCTGACCATCGCACGAGCCCGCACATCACCGGCTATCAGGATCAACTGAACGGACGGCTGCCTGCGCCGATGTATCTCTTGAGCCACCTCCTTGCTGTTGGACTCCCAGGCATTCTCCACACGGTTCTGGAAGTGCCGTTCGGACCAATCGTCCCGTCCGGTCTTGCGTAGCGGGTGCTGCGCGTCGCCGTCGACCGAGAACTTCTGCCGATCGCGGGAGTCCAGGACGGTCGTGATGTCGGCGCCCGTCCGGTCGATCTGCACGAGCAGGTAGGGAATTCGGGTGATCCTGTTGACAAGGCACGGCAGCACGTCCGGTAGTGGCGACCACCTGGCGACCTCTCGGAGCGGCGGACGATCCGTCTCTTCGGCGAGCAGGACCCGGCCTGCGGCCGCCACCAGCATCCGCCCCCGTGGGCCGCCGAGCTCCCAGGTGCCA
>JAVEEN010000074.1 GCA_030840445.1 Pseudonocardiales bacterium | reverse complement strand
AGCCCGGCGGATAGCAACTCATAGTTCGTGTTCTGCAGACCGGTCAGCAGCATGGCGTCGCTGTCCGGCGTCGCAAACGGCAGTGCCGAGTCGTAGTTCGCCGCTTGCTGCATGACGTCGAGAAGCTGGTCGAGCGCAGGCTGGTACGAACTATCAGCGCTCGCGTGCGGAACGGTCATCGCGACCGACAGTTCGCCGGCCAGCGCCGTCGTCGCCACTCCCATACGTCGCGCCCAGCGCGGGATCGGTGTCGACACCGTCTTGTCGTGCATCGCAGTAGTCACGCCGCTCCCTTCGCTGGGATGGAGTCCACGAATTATTCGTCATGCCGACGAGAAATACGGTGCTTTCAGACTTACTGCTCGGCGGTGCCGCGCTGGCGGCTGCGGTAGGCGCGCATACCCGCTTGGGACTTGCAGCTCGTGCGGCAGAACGTCGCTGAGGCGTTGCGGCTTTGATCGACGAAACTGTGATGGCAGTTGCGGCAAGCCTTGAATCGGTTCCACTGTCCGGACTGCGCCAGCTCGACCACCGAGGCCAATACCGAGCCGATCACGCCGGCAACTCCCGCTTGTGCCGAACTCAGCCCTGCCCCTTCGCGAGTAATGTTGGCCTGCAACGGATAACGTTGGGCTGCCCGCTGCAGGGCATGTTCGGCGACCAGCAGCTCGTCGGCGGTCGCGGCCTCGGCGTCGGCATGGCTGACCATCACCGTGACCAAAGCGTCGCGGATTTCGCGGGCTTCGATGACATCGGCGGCAGTTACCACGAGCACCTTGGAGTCCACCCCCTGCTGCTGGATCAACCAGTCGCGCAGTCCTGCACAATCGGCGAACCGTTCCGACAGTCGACCCAGATGACCGTGTGTGTTGGCGAAGCCCAGCACCAGGTCCTCGGTGCTCACCACGGTGGCTCCTTCCTCGCCGTCCGGCCGGGTGCGCCAACTGTACTGCGACGCTGATCAGGGGTGTGCTCACGCGGGCCTGCGCTCGTCGTCGACGGCAAGAAAGGTGAAGGGCGTGCTCCCTCGGTTCGGGCTATGCTTCAGCGCGCAGGACAGCTGAGCTGGAGGAATCACCATGGCCGACGAGCTGAACGTTGATCCCGTCGCGCTGCATAATGGCAGCAACGACATGCTCGATTCGGTCGGCGAAGCCGCCCTGAGCTTCGTCAACCATGAGGATGGACTGGCCGATGCCGCGCCCGGCTGGATTGGGTCCTCGCAGCAGGCGCTAGGTGAGCTGGCCGCCCGGTGGGAAGCGCGGCACAACCACCACAAACTGCAGGTGGGCGGATTGGGGTCGCACGTGGCCGACGCAATGACCCGCTACGTCAACAATGAAGATGAGTCGGCCCAGGCGGTTCGGTCGCTAGGGGAGTGAGGGTAACGCGTGGCGGCGCTGACTCCGGCCGACGTCAAGCGCTGGGACGCCGATGCGATCCACGGCGTGTTCCAGACCGCCACCAATCGCGCGGCGACCTTGCAGCGGTTGGGCGACAGCCTGCAACAGGTCCACAACACACTTAACGACTGGCAAGGGGACGCCGGCGATGCCTTTCGCGCGGACTTGGGTAAGACGCGGCGCGACATCGAGGCTGACGGCCAGGAGTCCTGGCAGGTAGCCGCGGCGGTATCGCGCGCCGAAGGCGACGTGCGTTCGGTCAAGTCCGAACTTGACGGAATCGCGCGAGCCGCAGCGGGTTACGGCTGGACGATCACGTCTGACTGGCGAATCGATCCGGGCGACACCATGATTGGGCTCGACCGGCTGACGTTAGCGGCAGAGCAACAGATTTTGCAGGGACAGCTCGAAACCTGCAAACTGCACGCCCACAACGCCGACCAGGAACTCGCCACTGCCGTCCGAGGCAGCGTTGGCGACGTCCCGCTGGGTGCCACCGGGCATCAACCGGGCGCCGCTCCACCGGCTCCGGGTGCACCGAAGCCCCCGGCCGCTGGTCAGCCAAAATCGTGGCAGGACATGCTGTTACCGGCTGGCCCCGCCTCGGCGGAGCCTGGCGGTGAACCGCCCAAAGGCCCGCCAGTTCCAGCCGACGCAGGGGGCGGCAAGCCCCCGTCGCTGGAGGACCTGATGCTCGGGCGGGGCCAGCCCGCTGACCCCGGCGGCAAGCCGCCGCCGGGCAGCCTGCCGGATTTGCTTGGCCGGATGCGCCCAACGGGTGCAGCTGGCGCCCCAGCGCCTCGGCTCAATCCTGCCGACGTCGAGACCTTCAAGGCGTTGGCACGCCAATCCATGATCAGCGACGGTGTGCCGCCGGACCAGATTGAGGGACGACTGAACGACGCAGTGGCCGGCACTCAGCAGTGGATGGACAACGGGATGCCCAACTACGTCCCGCCGGAACCGCCGCGCCCGCCGCCACCCGGATTCGGCGAGGGATTCGCGGACCGATGGTTCTCCACCGAGCAGGGCATCCACGACCTCACGGGGCAAAACGGACTCAGCGCGCTGGGCGATTCGTGGGGCGGGATGGCGAAAGGTCTTGCTGGAAGGGCCGAGGACTTCCTCTTGCAAGGACCGGTCGCTCCAATCAACGACCTCACGCACGAATTCAAGAGCTTCATTGACAACCCGGCTTACTACGCAGGTGGGAAAACTGCCGACGCTGCTTTCACGCTGCCCGGGATGATGTTCGGTCCCGAAGGAGCGGGCTTGGGTGAGATTGCTGACATCGATGCGTACACAGGCATGTCCCATCCACCGAATTTGCCCATTGGCTTTGATAATCCCACGAGTTACCATCCCTGGTCGGAGTCGGCAGCGCAGGATCTCTTTTCAGCCTTCGGGCATGGAGAACCCACCGCAAGCCTCAACCAGCACCTATCCGATATGGTGACTCACTACGTCGGTGACAACCCTGACAGAGTGGTGCTGGGTCGATTTGATGGCAACGAGGGCGGGTACATCGGCGAAGCCAGAGGCACCGGAGGGATCTACTTCGACACCGGCGACCCGACGTGGAAAATGCTTGCCGGAGGTCTCGACAAGCTCGAAGAACAGGCTGTCGTCTGGCCCGTGAACGAGCAGTTTCTTCGCACTCAGATGGAAAACCAAATCGGACGTATCGACTATATGCTGAACCACAATGAGTACGATTCGCTTGAGGACATGGCGGTGGATCGTGCAGGAACATACTCCTCGTTCGAAGTGAATTACCTAAACGAGGTTGCAGCCACGTACGGGTACGAACGCGTTGGGGACTCGTGGCTATATGTAGGGGGTGGACCGAAATGACCTCCGATTTTTATGCGGACGTTGAAGCAAGGGTCGGGCCACTGCTGGAAAAACTGGGCTTCGTTGTGGACGAGCTGGACGACAGTCCCGATGAAGGCGGTATTGAACGAAATATCGTTTACTACCGGTCACGTGACTGCAGATTGCAGATTTACTATTCTGCTCGCGAGGGCGAAATCAACTGCATGATCGCGCCGTTGGATGCCCCGAATCGCTTCGGTTTGACCGCCGAAAAATGGCATTACATCAGTCGATTCTCAAAGCGAGCAGACCTTCCGCCCCAGGAAAGACTTCGGATAGCGCTAGCTGAAGTACAGGCGTACGAGAACAGGTTGGATTGGGTGCGGGACCGCATTGCCAAGCATTACGAGTCGGCACATGCCGCGATTCTGGAAAAGTATGGAGTCGAGTAATGGACTGCGACCACCAAAGCGATGCCGGTTGACCGGCCGGTTCTAAGACCGCCGGTTGTGGGTACAGGATCGGCATGCATCGCCCTGACACGATCATCGAGATCCACCGCGAACGCGTCCAGGATCAGACCGTCGAGATGTTCGGCGGTGAGAAGTACACGGAGTCTGTCGACGGCCCCGGCTACTCCGCAACGGCCACCCTGGATCTGACGCTGGATCGAGTCTGGTTCGTCTTCGATGCACAGCAGCGGCTGTGGCAGGAGCAGGCCGAAGGTGAATTCCGCGATCCGCTAAGGCATTTCGCGATCGACCTGGTGATCTTCGATTCGAGGATCGTCATCGACTCGGTGACCTGCATCCCGCTGGTGTCATTGCCACCCGCGACGATCACGATTCCGAACGGCCCGCGCGCCGACGAGTCGTGCAAGATCGACTACAACGAGATCCCGCTGTTCGGGCGGTTGACGATTCACGACCAGCTCGAGCCCCGGCAGGCCGAACCGGGCAAGCAGACGATAGCGCTGGACTTCAACGCGCAGGATGCCCCTGT
>JAVEEN010000402.1 GCA_030840445.1 Pseudonocardiales bacterium | reverse complement strand
GAGGGTCCGCTTGACCCCGGTGAAGCCCTGATCGAGCGTGTGATTGGAAGCCGTTGTGCAGCTGTCGTAACCGATCTGCTTCAGAGCGGTCAGCACCTGGGGCGGCGCGTTGAAGTTCGGCCAGCCGACGAAGGGGCCACCCGGCGGAGCCAGCGGGGTCTCCATCTCACAAATGGCCAGGTCCGCGGCTCGGGTCACCGGAGCGATCGAGGCGTAGATCGGCCCGAAGTCATAGCCCGGCCGGTTCTCGGCCTTGGCGTCAGCGGCGGCCTGCTCCCACAGGGCCGGGTGGATGAGCACGTCACCCGAACCCAGCACGGTGGCCGTGCGCGCTGGTGGGGATGAGCCGACCGGAGATGCGCCGACCGGGGATGCGCCGACCGGGGATGCGCCAGCCGGCGACGAACTCGAACCTGGATCGGCTGCTGGTCCGGATCGGGTCGGCGGAGCTGAAAGCAGTGGTGCCGCGACATTGCCGGACGCGGACGCGGCGCCGGTGTGCTTCGGCCCGCCACAGGCAGTGACGGCGACGCTGAGCAGGATGACGGCAGCTGCCCACCGGCCGATGATCACTCGGTAGTAATGGTGCGAATGGCGCAGGCGGCCTTGGTCCACCCCAGGACCTCGGCAAATCCGCCGAGAGCGAGGTAACCGCCGTGGTCGGCGTCCGGCCGGACTCTGATGAGCCCCCGATGCAGGCCGTACCGGTTGCCCGATTCCATCAATACGGTGAGCACCTCTTGGGACATGTCGGCGCCGAGCACGCGGCGTCCCTCAACGAACGACCAGAGGATCTCCCCGATCAGCCAGCCTCGGCCCGCCGGCATCACGTCATACACGAACTTCTTGCCGCCGAAGAAGGTCGTCTTCTCCCGCCGGTCCAGATTGTGGAATTCGACGAGCGGAAGGCCGGCGGCCCGCAGATCCTTGGGCGCCTGTGAACTGAGATATTCCTGCGCCCCGATCAGGTCGTCGGCGCAATCCTTCACTGTGTGAGTATGGCGCTCACCGGTCCCGGTCACGCTGCCTCCATCCCGAAGCCGCCGTCGCACCTGCGCAGGCAGCCTAACGTCCTCACGGCCCTCAACGCAGTACGCCGGGCCAACCGCCCGCACGCGCCGCAACAGCGAGCGCGTCGGCCACCTGGGCATGCCGGTCGGCGAGCAGGCCGGCGGTAACCCTGATGAAGCCGGACTGGCCGGGCAGCGCGGCGAACGGCGCGCCAGCCGTCACACCGATGCCCTGGCTGGCCAACCGGAGGACGGCAGCAGGTTCGTCGGCTACCGGCACCCAGATATTCATGCCGTCGCGCCCGTTCACGGTGACGCCTCTATCGGCAAGTGCCCCCACCAGCAGCGCCCGGCGTCGGGCGTACTCCTCCCGGGCCTCGGCGACCTCGCGGATGGAGACCGGGTCGGTGAGCAGCCCCAGCAGGATCCGCTGCAGTAGCCGGCTGCTCCAGCCCTGGCCGAGCTGACGCCGTCCGGTGATCTCGTGCATAACCTCCGGTGGCGCGCTGATCGCCGCCAACCGCAGATCGGGACCGTGCGACTTGGAGAAACTCCTGATATGCACCGTGCGGTCAGCGAGCAGAAGGCCGAGGCTGATGGCGTCGCTCGCCGCGACCGCACCGGCCGAATCGTCCTCGATGATCAGTGCGTTCGTTCCTCGGATCAGCTCGGCCAGCTCAGCGGCGCGGCCGGCGGACAGCGATGCCCCGGTCGGGTTCTGCGCCCGGGGCTGCAGGAAGACCGCCACCGTTGCGGCGGTGGATCCCACAGCGGATCGGCTGGCAGGTCCGGCCAAGGCGGCCGCCAGCGGCTCGACCCGCAATCCCTCGTCATCGACAGGCACCCCGACGACATCCACCCGAAGCGCCTCGAGCAGATCGAGCAGCGGCGGGAAGCATGGGCTCTCGACGATGACCCGGTCACCCAGCCGCAAGACGGAGCGGCAGATCAGGTCGAGGGCATCCATGGCACCGTCTACGACTGTCAGGTGCGCTGCGTTCGCGGGCCAGTCCCGACGCAGGACGTCGAGCAACTCAGGCAGCACCGGGTCCTCGAGGTAGCTGCTCGGGGTCGCGGTCACCGTCATCGAGCGCAGTACCCGGCTGAGATCCGGTAACAGGTTCTCATCGGGTACGCCGGTTGACAGATCGAGGTCGAAGGAGCTGTTGTGGCCGAGAGCCCGCCGATACCGAACCGACCCGAAGCCGGGCTCCGTGGCGACCGTGGTACCGCGACGGCCATCGGTGGAGATGGCCCCGGACCGTGCCAGCAAAGCCCAGGCTGCGCTCACCGTGGTGGGCGACAGGCCGAGTTCGGTAGCCACGGTCCTGATCGGAGGCAACCTGTCACCCGCACCGAGCAGGCCGTCGCGCAGGCCGCGACTCACGGCCCGGGCCAGTCCGCGGGCGGTCGGCTCCTCCAGCCGCTCCTCCAGGCCACTCAGTAGTTCCTTCACACTTTGTAACATAGCAATTTATCTTTTGTTGGGTGCTGTGTTGTCACGTAATCTCGGAACATGACGAACCGCATCTCGCACTGGATCGATGGCCGGCTGGTGTCCGGCACCTCTGGCCGGCTGGCGCCGGTCTTCAATCCGGCCACCGGTGTGCAGACGGCCGAGGTGGAGTTGGCCAGCGTTACCGAGATCAACACGGCCATCGCCAGTGCGGTGGCGGCGGCGGGCGAGTGGCGATCCGCCTCACTGTCCCGTCGAGCGGCCGTGCTGTTCGCGTTCCGCGAGCTCTTGCACGCTCGAACCGATGAACTGGCCAGGATCGTCACCGCGGAGCACGGCAAGGTCCTCTCCGATGCCGTCGGTGAGATCTCCCGTGGGCTGGAGAACGTGGAATTCGCCACCGGGGTTCCGAATCTTCTCAAGGGCGGCTACTCCGAACAGGCCGCGACCGGGGTGGACGTGTACTCGATCCGTCAGCCCCTCGGGGTGGTCGCCGGGATCACGCCGTTCAACTTCCCGGTGATGGTGCCGTTGTGGATGTGCGCCAACGCGATCGCCACCGGCAACGCCTTCGTGCTCAAGCCCAGCGAGAAGGACCCGTCCGCCGCGCTGTTCCTGGCTCAGATGTGGCAGGACGCCGGGCTGCCCGACGGCGTGTTCACTGTGGTCCAAGGTGACAAGGAGGCGGTCGACAGGCTGCTCACCCACCCCGATGTGGCCGCGGTCAGCTTCGTCGGATCGACCCCGATCGCCCGCTACATCTACGAGACGGGCACCTCGCACGGCAAGCGCGTGCAGGCCCTCGGTGGCGCGAAGAACCACATGGTCGTGCTGCCCGACGCGGATGTCGACATGGCCGCCGACGCCGCGGTCTCCGCCGCCTACGGGGCCGCCGGCGAGCGCTGTATGGCGATCTCGGTCGCGGTCGCCGTCGGCGACGTCGGTGACGCCCTGGTCGACGCGATCGCGGCCCGGTTGCCGAAGCTGACCATCGGCAACGGAGCGGATCCCGACACCGACATGGGTCCGCTGATCACCGCCGAACACCGGGACAAGGTAGCGGGCTACATCGCCGCCGGCGCCGAATCGGGCGCGAGGGTCGTCGTGGACGGGCGGCAGGCGGACCTGCCCTCGGACGGCTTCTTCCTCGGCACCACCCTGCTCGACCACGTCAGCACCGACATGAGCGTCTACACCGACGAGATCTTCGGCCCGGTGCTGTCGGTCGTCCGGGCCGGAACCTATGACGAGGCGCTCGCCATCATCAACGCCAACTCCTACGCCAACGGCACCGCGATCTTCACCCGCGACGGTGGCGCGGCCCGGCAGTTCCAGTTCGACGTCGAGGTCGGGATGATCGGCATCAATGTCCCGATCCCGGTGCCGGTGGCCTACTACTCCTTCGGCGGCTGGAAGGACTCGCTGTTCGGCGACAGCCACATGTACGGACCCGAGGGCATCAACTTCTACACCCGCG
>JAVEEN010000303.1 GCA_030840445.1 Pseudonocardiales bacterium | reverse complement strand
ATTTGCTGATCGCGCTGAACTCGGGGCTGCCAGGCATGTGCACTCTGCATGCCAATTCCGCGCGCGAGGCGTTGGTGAAGATGTGCACGCTGCCCTTGCTTGCGGGCGAGAATGTGAGTGCGGCATTCGTAGTTCCGACGGTGGCATCGTCGGTGGACCTCGTGGTTCACCTGGGCACCGATCAGCGGGGCCAGCGCCGGGTGCGGGAGATCGTCGCGGTAACCGGGCGGGCCGAGGGCGACATCATCGAGACGTCGGAGATCTTCGTCGCCGTCGACGGTCGACTACAGCGGGCCGACGGCTATCCGCCCCATCAGGAGCGTTACGCGCTGGCGGGATTCGAGTTGACCAGACTGCTCGGACACCTGAGCCTCCTGAGCCCCGGCTCGGACGGCTGACCGTGGGCGCGTTCCTCGGACTTCTCACCGGCCTCGGACTGCTGCTGATCTGGCGGAGTGGCCCGCGCGCGCCGCAACGGTCGTCGACCCGGGCTGGCTGGAGCACCCGTCGCGACGAAATGATCAAACAAGCCGGCGTGGAAGCGGTGTCCTCGAGTCAGTTGCTGGTGATGCAGGTGGTGGCGTCCCTGCTCGCGTTGGTCATCATCCAGCTGCTCACCTCGACCATCGCGGTGTCGGCGTGCTTCGCGGTGTTCGCCTTCGCGGCGCCGCTCGGTGTGGTGGCCAGAATGCGCAAGAACCGGCTCGTGACCCTGCGGGAACTGTGGCCGGAGGCCATCGACAATCTGGCGTCGGCCGTCCGGGCCGGCATGTCCCTGCCGGAAGGCGTCTCCGGTCTTGCGACCAGGGGTCCCGAACCGCTGCGGCCGCCGTTCGCCCGCTTCGGCGCCGCCTACCGGGCCAGCGGCCGATTCTCCGACTGCCTGGACTCGCTCAAGGCCGACCTCGCCGACCCGGTGGCCGACCGGGTGTGCGAGACCCTGCGGGTCGCGCGGGAAGTGGGCGGCAGCGACCTGGGCACGGTCCTGCGCACCCTGTCCGAGCTGCTACGAGTGGACGCACGAACCCGCTCGGAACTGGAGACTCGGCAGGGTTGGACGGTCAATGCTGCGCGGCTCGCGGTAGCCGCTCCCTGGTTGGTGCTGCTGATGCTCGGCACGCAGTCCACGACGCTGCAGGCGTTCGACTCGTCCGGCGGCGTCTTGCTGCTGGCCATCGGCGCAGCCGTCTGTGTGCTGGCCTACCGGGTCATGCTCCGCATCGGCCGGCTTCCCGAGGAACCGCGCGTGCTGCGATGACGACCTGGTGGTTCGGGGCGGTCCTCGGACTGATGGCTGCGCTGGGGCTGCTGACGGCTGTGCGTGCTGCGCCACCGATGCGACCGATACGGCTGTCGGACCGGATCGGTCCTTACCTGACCGATACTCCGGTGCCGTCCCGGCTGCTGTCCCGTCCGGCTAGCGGCGGCGAGGCCTTCGGTGCCGTGCGAAGGCTATTCGGTCCCGCGATCACGAGTGGCGTGCGCGGAGTCGACCGCGTGCTCGGCGGCGCGGACTCGGTCCGCCGTCGACTCGGTGGTCTTGGCGGCGGAAGCGTCGAAGACTTCCGCGTGGAGCAGGTGGTGTGGGGCGTCACTGGCATGATCGGCAGTGCCGTGGCGGTCACCATCGTGACCCTGCTGCGTACCGGAGTGGATCCGGTTCTGGTCGCTGGTGCGGCCGTTCTCGGCGGTGCCGGTGGCGTGCTCAGCCGGGACTGGCGGCTGAGCCGGCAGGTGGAGCGGCGAGAACGGGCAATGCTCGCGGAGTTTCCGGTCGTCGCGGACCTGTTGGCCCTTGCGGTCCTGGCCGGCGAGGCGCCGATCGATGCCATGCAAAGGGTCTGCCGTCTCACCCGGGGCGAACTCACCAAAGATCTGCAGGGTGCTCTGGACGAGGCCCGTGCCGGCTCAGCGATGACCAAGGCGCTCGGCGCGCTGGCCGCCCGGACGACTCTGGAATCCTTTGGCCGCTTTGTCGAAGGGCTGGTGGTGGCCATTGAGCGCGGCACGCCGCTGGCCGACGTCTTGCGCGCCCAGGCGGCCGACGTGCGGGAGCACTCCAAGCGTGCATTGCTCGACGCCGGCGGCAAGAAGGAGCTGCAGATGATGGTTCCGGTGGTGTTCCTGATCCTGCCGATCACGGTGCTGTTCGCCCTGTATCCGGGCCTGTTGACCCTGGTCTCGCTGTCGAGATAGCCGCGGTCACGTCGTCGCGCTGGCCCGGTGCGCCGGAAGCAATCGCTCAGAGGTAACCCTGATCAAGTGATGGAGGAACGAGAAGATGGTTCAGGCTCAGTTGGTGGCGGCGTGGTTCGCGACCCGGTACCTCGCGGTGGCGCGCCGGCTCGACCGTAAGGCCGACGATCGCGGTGATGTGCCGGGATGGGTCATGGTGACGGTCATGACCGCTGCCCTCGTGGTCGCCATTCTTGCCGTGTTCAAAACCAAGATCACCGATGCCGTCACGCACGCCATCGACTCGGTGACCGGCGCCAAGTAGCGGTGACCATGCGCGTGCGGGCTCCGGAGGGTCGGGCGCCTCGTCAGCTCAGCGATGACCGCGGATCAGCCGTCGCCGAGTTCGTGATGATCTCGGTGCTCCTGGTGTTCCTGCTGTTCGGAGTGCTGCAGGTCGCCGCGATCCTGTACGTGCGATCGGTCGTCGTCGCCGCCGCGTCGGACGGGGCCCGCTATGGGGCGAACGCCGGGATCGATCCGGTCGCCGGCGGTCCACGGGCCAGCAGCTTGATCGCCACGTCGTTGAGTGCCGCGGTGGCCCGCGACATACCGTGTCAGGGCGCTCGGGTGATCGATCCCGGCACCGGCCTGGCCACGGCGAAGGTGGACTGTCGCGGCGAGGTTCGGTCGATCCTGCTGCCCATCGGCAAGCTGGTATCGATCGAGGTCACCGGTGAGTCGCTGGCGGAACGGCCGTGAAGTCGCGGCGTCCTGTCGCCTGCGAGGACGGAAACGCCATCGTCGAGTTCATCTTCGTCGCCGTTCTGGTGCTGGTTCCGCTGGTGTACCTCGTCGTTGCCGTGGCAAGCGTGCAGCGCGGACGGCTGGCCGTGAGCAACGCGGCTCGCGACGTGGGCCGAACCATCGCCTCCGCCGGCACCAGTCGTGTTGATGCGGACGCAGCTGTTGCGGACACTGTTGATTTGGACGTCGATGCGCGGGCGCACGCCGCATTGCGGATTGCCCTGCGCACCCAGGGAATCCCGCCGGACGAGGTCGGCCTGCGGTACGTGGGGGCAACCGCACAGTGCGACGACCAGCCGATCTCGCCGGATCTGTCGCTCGGTTCGGAGTTTGCGGTCTGCGTGATTCGGCACCATCGACTCCCGGCAGTCCCCACCATCCTCGAGGGGCGGGGCGTCACCGAGATCGGCAGGTACGTCGTCCATATCGACGAGTTCCGCTCGGCACGGTGAGCCGGTCGCACGCCGTGCCGGTACCCTGAACGGTTGTGACTGACGTACCGGCAGAACTGAAGGAACTCTCAGCGACCCTGGCCAGCATCGAGAGCGTCCTCGACCTGCCGAAGTTGCGCGCTCGGCTCGAGGATCTGGAAGCCCAGGCCGCCGATCCCGCACTGTGGAACGACCAGGAGAACGCACAGCAGGTGAACTCTGCCCTCAGCCACACCCAGGGCCAGATCCGCCGGGTCGAGGACCTGCGTGGCCGGCTGGACGACGCCAGCCTGCTGTGGGAGATGGCCACCGATGACGCGTCCACCGAGGATGCCTCCGAGTCCCGGGTCGAGGTCGAGACCGAGCTGCCCAAGCTGAAGAAGCTGGTTGACGAGCTCGAGGTCCAGACTCTGCTCAACGGTGAGTACGACTCGCGGCAGGCCCTGGTGACGATCCGTTCAGAGGCCGGGGGGGTGGACGCCGCCGACTTCGCCGAGATGTTGTTGCGGATGTACATGCGCTGGGCCGAGCGGCACAACTACCCGGTCGACGTCCTGGACACCTCCTACGCCGAGGAAGCCGGCATCAAGTCGGCTACGTTCCAGGTGAAGGCGCCGTTCGCCTACGGGACCCTGTCGGTGGAGCAGGGCACCCACCGGCTGGTGCGGATCAGCCCGTTCGACAACCAGGGACGTAGACAGACCAGCTTCGCCGGCGTCGAGGTGCTGCCGGTGGTGGAGCAGTCCGACCACGTCGACATCCTCGACGACGATCTGCGGGTCGATGTCTACCGGTCGTCCGGCCCTGGTGGGCAGGGGGTCAACACCACCGACTCGGCGGTCCGGATTACCCACCTGCCGACCGGCATCGTGGTCAGCTGCCAGAACGAGCGGAGCCAGATCCAGAACCGGGCCTCGGCCATGGCGGTGCTCCAGGCCAAGCTGCTCGAACGGCGCCGCGAGGAGGACCAGGCCAAGATGAACGCGCTCAAGGACGGTGGCACGTCCTGGGGCAACCAGATGCGGTCCTACGTCCTGCACCCGTACCAGATGGTGAAGGACCTGCGCACCGAGTACGAGGTCGGCAACCCGGCCGCGGTGCTCGATGGTGACATCGACGACTTCATCGAAGCCGGCATCCGTTGGCGCCGGTCCGCCTAACAGACCCGATCGTGTAACAACCGGCATGACCGGCATGCCCAGTGTTACACGATCGGGTAGGAAACGCGGGCAAACCGGGCATCTGATTACCGGCAGGTAGGATGACATCCCGTGATTGCGCTCCAGAATGTCACTAAGATCTACCCGGCCAGCACCCGCCCCGCATTGGACGGCGTGACCCTCGATATCGACAAGGGCGAATTCGTCTTCCTGATCGGAGCATCGGGGTCCGGCAAGTCCAGCGTGCTGCGTCTGCTGCTGCGCGAGGATGCCCCGACCAAGGGCAATGTCATCGTCAACGGCAAGGACATCGCCAAGCTCCCCGGGCGCAAGATCCCGGAACTCCGGCGAGGCATCGGATGCGTGTTCCAGGATTTCCGGTTGCTCCCCAAGAAGACGGTTTTCGAGAACGTGGCCTTCGCGCTCGAGGTGATCAACAAATCGCAACGGGCCATCAAGAGGTCGGTTCCAGAGGTGCTCGAGATGGTCGGCCTCGACGGCAAGGCGCACCGATATCCCAACGAACTCTCCGGCGGCGAGCAGCAACGCGTCGCGATCGCCCGCGCCTTCGTCAACCGGCCGCTGGTACTGCTTGCCGACGAGCCCACCGGAAACCTCGACCCCGACACCAGCCAGGGCATCATGGGTCTGCTCGAACGGATCAACCGTAAGGGCACCACGATCGTGATGGCCACCCACGACAACAACATCGTCGATGCCATGCGCCGCCGGGTCATCGAACTCGACCTCGGCCACATCATCCGTGACCAGAACCGCGGTGTGTACGGCATCGGCCGCTGAGCCGTCCGCCACGAGCGGGAACACCGGGCCAGACCGAACTGCAGAACCCCGAAACCGAAGTTAGGACAACATGCGCGCAAGTTTCCTCATGTCAGGCGTGGCCACCGGGTTGCGCCGAAACGTCAGCATGACGGTCGCTCTGGTCCTGTCCACCGCCATCTCGCTCGCCTTCCTCGGTGGCGCCTTCCTGATTGGCAAGGAGATCAACAAGTTCAAGACGCTGTACGAGGACAAGATCAACGTCTCGATCTACCTCTGCACAGACATCTCCAAGGACAACGTCGGCTCGCCCTGTAAGCACAAGGTGACGGACGCCGAACGATTGGCCCTACAGAGCCAGTTGAACTCTGACCCCCAGGTCAAGACGGTGCAGTACATCACCGAGGCCGACGCGACCACGCGGGCCAAGCAGTTGCTCGGGGCCAAGACGGTGGACGAGGCCGGCCCCGGTGCCTTCCCGGCCTCGTTCTCGCTCAAGCTCAGCGACCTGAAGAAGGACTACGTCCCCGTCGCGCAGCGGTACAGCAAGGCATCCGGGGTCGACGCGGTGCAGAACCAGGACGACAGCCTCAAGACCATGCTGAACCTCTTCGACTCGGCAAAGTGGGGGGCCAGGATCGTCGCCCTCATCGTCGGTATCTGCGCGATCATCCAGATGGCCAACACGATCCAGGTGGCGGCCGCCCAACGGCGTAACGAGACCGGCATCATGCGGCTGGTCGGCGCGTCCCGGCTGATGACCCAGCTGCCGTTCATCATCGAGGCGGTGATCGCGGCGCTCGCGGGTGGCCTGATTGCGATCGGTCTGGACTGGGCGGGCAAGAAGTTCATTC
>JAVEEN010000368.1 GCA_030840445.1 Pseudonocardiales bacterium | reverse complement strand
GTGGAGCGTTGCACTGATCTCTCGTACCGGACCGGCGCCGCCCGCTGTGGAGATTGCCTGCACGGGTGGACGAGTGGGTCACGGTCACGTTCTACGCCTTTTCCACCCACGAGCTCGGCCACTGGCTAGTTCAACGATCGGCTCGACGACCGGCCCGATCAGAGCCGCCGAGACGGAACTCGCCCAGGCCGGTACAACCGGCGAATGACCTCCTCTCTGACGCCAGCCGTCGACACCGCCGATTCCCTGCATGCGTCCACCGACCTGCCCACAGACCCGTTCGCCGGGCTGGACGGGACCGACGCCGCATCGCTGCTGCGATGAGCGCCGCGCTTGCAGAGTCCACTCGCGCCGTCTACGCCCACGCCTGGCGCTGCTGGGAGGTGGTGCGTGACCCGCCGGATTTCGCCGCTGCCGGCCGCCCCTGCGGCGACCCAGAGCCCTGCTTCGTTTGCGGGGCCTGGGGAATCGGTGTGCAGGTGTAACCGCCACGCCTATTACTAGGTGAGATGATTAATCCATCGCGATCCTCCCGACGAGCTGTGAGTCCGCAACCGGTGGCGAATGGTGGCGGCCACAATCTGCATGTGGTTGATGACGACGTCTACGGCGACTGGGAGACGGTGTACCGCGACAACGTGGACCGTCTGTACCGGCTGATGTACGCGCGCGTCGGCAACCGGCCGGACGCGGAAGACCTGACCTCCGAAGTGTTCAGCACCGCGCTGCCGCCGATGCGCCTGTCGGCGTCGAAGGGAGAAGTGCGCTCCTACCTGCTGATGACGGCCAAGACGGTCCTGGCCTCCCACTGGCGTCGCCGCATCGGCCAGCCGGTGACAACAATCGATCCGGGGACAGATATCGGCTATCTCACCGAGCCATCCGAGCGCGAGCAACCGAGCGATGCCCCAAGGATGGCCGGCAAGATCCTGGACGGACTTCCCGAACGGTATCGACGCATTCTCGAGCTGCGGTTCCTAGAGGCGTGCTCGATCAAGGAGGCGGCGCATACCATGCAAATCAGCGTCAGTAACGCGAAAGTGCTGCAACACCGTGCGCTGCGGATGGCAGCTAACCTTGCTCTGGAGTTGGAACAATGAGCGCCCGCCGACTGTCAGCTGTCATCGACGCGATCGCCGCGGGTAGGCCGCCTGGTCCGTTTCGCGCCGATGCGGACGACGCCGAACTGCTTCGCACTGCCATCCAGCTGCGGGCGGCCCGACCCGGCGAATCCGGTCCGACGACCGCGTTCACCGTCGGCCTCTTCCAGCGGCTCTCGGAGCAGCTGAACGGCCGGGAAGCCCGTCGGCCGGAGCCGATGCCCGTCCGCCGCAGGCGAACTGCGCTGGTGGCGGTAGCTGCGGCCGCCATGCTTGTCGCCGGAACCGCGGCCGTCACCGAGACTGTGAACCACGCGGCGACTGGCCGCAGTGCCGCACGCGCACCCCAGGGGAGCGAAGTGCGCACCGGAACCTTCCAAACCTCTAACGGCAAGGTCCTGGGGCAGATCGTGGCCTACCGCGGCCGTCCCTCCTGGGTTTTCATGAACGTCGACGTCCCGAACTACAGCGGACCCATCAAGTGCATGCTCCAGGTCGACAACGGTTCGACCGTTGCGTTCGGAGTCTTCGCTGTCCGCAACGGGATTGGGCAGTTCTCCAAGACCATTGGATCCGTCGACGTCAGTGACCTCCGAGGGGCCGTGCTCGCCACACCGACCGGCTCGGCCGTCGCCGAAGCAACATTCGCCGGCTGACCGCAGGCTCGGTCGATCGCGTCCACCTGACGCGTAACCCGTGACCGTATTACTGAGCAACATCAAACGGGAAGAGGACCCATGAGACACCCACGCATGACCATCGGTGTAATCGCCGTTGCCCTCGCCGCTCTGGTCGGCGTGCTCGTGATCGCCACGGGCAATTCGAACTCGACAGCTGCCGCCGGCAAATCGGCCAGCGGCGCGGTCACCGTCCCTGGAGATACAGCCACGCTGCACACCACCACGGCAACCGTACAGGGAACCACCGAGACGATCCTGGTCGACGCCCACGGAATGCCGCTTTACATCTACACACCCGACACCACTGTCACCTCACACGTGACTGGTCAGCTCGCGGCGCTGTGGCCGCCGCTGGTTGCCGCGACTCCGACTGCCCGTGGCGTGACGGGAAGGGTCAGCTCGGCGGCGACCACCAACGGCAAGCAGGTCGCCTACAACGGCCATTTCCTTTACACGTTCGTCGATGACAGTCCCGGCCGAGTAACGGGTCAAGGCGTGCAGAACTTCTTCGTGGCTACCCCGAGCCTGGGTGGCGGCGCCGCGATTTCGACCGGATCCGCCACGCCGAAGTCCGGCTACGGCTACTGACCCAACTACCCATCTCCTACCGGACGGATCTCGTCATGCGCGCCACCCCACACCGCGTCACCATCCCACGCCGCCACAGCTACCGGGCATCCGCCAATCCGGCTACGGCGGCCGATGGCTCACCCATGACGAGGTCGCCCGTTCCGAGCACCGATGGCACGGACCACCGTGGCTCGCCCCCGCCCGACTTCGTGGCACCGGTGCTCCGCTACGTCGCTTCGGACGGGACCGATGACGCCGGCAAGCACGCACAGCCGTTCAGCGTGTTGCTGATCCACGGGCAGCCCGGATCAGCGCTGATCTGGACGCGGTTGCTCCCGCTGCTGCGGGGTCGTGGGCTTCGGTCCCTTGCGGTTGACCGCCCCGGCTACGGCCGCACAAGTGGTGCGGCCGTGGACCAGTTCGCAAACGCGGCCGCGGTCGCCCACCTGTTGGACGAGCAACGCTCACCGGCCGTGATCGTCGGGCACAGCCTCGGCGCCGGCATTGCGTTGGCGCTGGCGGCTAACGCGCCGCAGCACGTTCGCGCTCTGGTTCTGGTTGCTCCGGCGGTGGGTGCGCAGTCGATCACCATCACCGACCGTCTGCTGGCTGCACCTATCCTCGGACCTTCGCTGATCTGGTTCGGATTTCGTGCACTTGGCCTCGCGCTGCACCTGGCCCCACTGCGCTCCAGGGTCCTGACTAAGCGAGTCGGCTTGAGCGCCGGCGACTCCAAGGAGGTCGTCCGCCGCATCACGTATGGAAACACCTGGCGCAGCTTCATTGTCGAGCAGCGGCACCTGGTGGCTGACGCCGTTCGGCTGCGCGATCAGATCCGCCGGATTGACTGTCCGGTACTCATCGTCGCGGGATCGCGGGATCGCATCGCCACCGCAGGCGTCGTGAGTGCGCTCAGCAAACAACTGCCCGGCGCGGAGGTCACCATGACCAACACCGGACACCTGATACCGATCGATGATCCCGAGGCCGTCGCCAGCGCGGTGCAGAGCGCGGTTCGGCGCAGCGGCGACGGTTGAGGCGGACCGGCCAGTCGTGCCTCCCTGCTCGGCGTGCCAGCATCGAGGCCATCATCCGCTCCCGCTCAGCCGGCCGATCCACTCGGGCCATTCGGTTTGCCGTCACCCGAGCGAGGCCGTCTGCATTTCGGCCTGTGAGCCGCGCCGGTGCTAATCATCCCGAGCACTGCGAGACTCGTCGCAGCTGCCTCGGCGTACGCGGACAGGCGCTTGCCCAGCAGGTCCCACGTCGGTTCATACATGTTGGGTAGCGGGCCTAGTTTCCGACGTTGTCGTGGCTGTAGATCACGACTGCGGCCAAGGCGCTCGCGGCGACGACAAACGCGAGCAGCCATCCCGCGCGGCGGCGCCACAGCAGGACGACCGCAGCGTCCGCTGAGCGCGGGGATCCATGACCGGAGGCCGGGCGTACGGATGGCTTGCCGACTGCAGGCCGCATCTCAAACCAGCGACCTCTTCATATCAATGTGCCTGTAGTCACGTCCGCTGGAGGCGCGATGTTCACGCGACACCTCCGACAGTGTGAGGTTGTCAGGCGTGGCGGCTTGCCCCCAGCAGGGCGTGGCGTGAACCGTAACTCCCAGCCGTATTAAGTAGTCATGGTGAACGACTCGCGGTCGATTGACTGTCCGGACCCCGCTCGCGCCCGGCCGTTGCTGACCGAGGATGACCCTTCCGCGCATCCGTTCGTGGACGGGGGCCTGGATCAGCTACTCGACCAGACCATGCTCGCCAGGGCAATTCAGCGCTTTCCCCCACCCCATCGGCAGATCGTGATCGAGACCTTCTTCCTCGGAACCCCGATGCATGTCACCGCGGCGCGGCTCGGGGTGCCGGCAGGCACCGTTCGATCCCGGCTGCACTACGCCCTCAGCCAACTGCGACGCCAGGTGACAGCAGCCGGCTGCATCGCTGCCTGACGACGACCCTTACCCCTTCATCCACAAAGGAGAACTCATGCCGAGCCAGCAACCCGTCCCCGATGCCATCCCCAGCGAACATCTCGCGCGCGCCGCCGGCGCGATCGCACTAGCGGCGGTCGCCGTCATTCACGTCCTCGACTTGCCCAGCACCTTGCAGGAAACACCGCTGATCGGCTACGGATACTTCCTACTCATCGGGGTGGCGCTGGCCGGCGCGGCGATGCTGATTACCGTGCCCGGGCCGCGGGTGTGGGCGCTGGCCGACCTGATCGCCGCCGGCGCCATCGGAGCCTACGTGCTCAGTCGCACCACCGGCCTGCCCACAGACAGCCTCGACATCGGCAACTGGAATTGTGCCCTCGGTATCGCCGCCATTTCCACCGAAGCCCTCATCGTGCTTCTGGCCGCGTGGCGCATTCAACCTCAACGCCGGCTCCAGCGGCCAGCATCCGCACGCGCAGTGCCAGCCGAGCCAACGGTCACTGCACCCGTCAATTCCAGCCGCTGACCCGCGCCGTCACAACGGCCGACGGCAACCCGCCGCGTCCGGTGCAATCCCATCCCATCCCGACCTGATCGGAGATCTTTCATGCCCAGTAACCCGAACCGCGCCACGATCACTCGCCGCTGCACCCTGGCCGTCACGCTCGCGGCCACCGCCGCGATCGGTGCCGCATCCCTGACCGGCGCGGCTCGTGCCGCCGAGCCCATCGACTCCCAGGCCGCGAGGACGCCGGTTGCGAGCCACGTCGTCGCCGAGTGGAACCACACGCTGTTGACCCTCGTGCAGACCGCCGGTGCGCAGCCGGCAACGATCCAGCCCACCCGCGATTTCGCGGTCATGAGCGCGGCGGTCTACGACGCCGTCGACGCGATCGACTCCGACCACCCGCAATACCTGCTTGACCTCACGGCCCGTCACGGCGCCTCGCAGGACGCCGCCGCCGCGCAGGCAGCGCACAACGTACTGACCGCGATCTTCCCGGCATTTGTACACACCCTTGATCAGCAGTTGAACGCCGACCTGGCCGCTGTCCCACCGGGCCCGGCCCGAGCCGCCGGCATCCAGGTCGGGGCCCAGGCCGCCACGGAACTGCTGCAGGCCCGGGCGAGCGACGGCTCCGCCACGCCGCCGCCGCCCTACCAGAGCACCGGCGTCGCGGGCGACTATCGCCCCACGCCCCCCGCGTTCGCGGCGCCGGTGTTCACCCACTGGGGCGCGGTCACCCCATTCGTCCTGCGACGCGGCAACCAGTTCCGGCCCCCGCCGCCTCCGGCTCTGACCAGCACGGCCTACGCCGCAGCCATCAACGAGGTCAAGCGCCTCGGCCGGGATACCAGCACCGCCCGTAGCGCTGACCAAACCAGCATCGGCGAATTCTGGGGCGCGCCCATCCAGAACTACTGGAACGCCATCGCTGAGCAGATCACCGTCGCCAGCCACGACGGCACCGACACCTCGGCCCGCACCTTCGCCCTGCTCGATCTCGGCATCGCCGATGCCACCATCGCTCTCTACGACGCCAAATACAGCTACCGGCTATGGCGCCCGATCAGCGCCATCCGCCTCGCCGACACCGACGGCAACCCGCTGACGACCGCCGATCCGACCTGGACGCCGCTGACCACGACCCCGGCCGACCCGTCCTACCCCGGCGCCCACAGCACTGTCAGCGCCGCCGCGGCCACGATCCTCACCGCCTTGTACGGCGATGACATGTCGTTCACCGTCAGCTCGCCGACACTGCCCGGTGTCACCCGCTCGTTCGACAATTTCCATTCCGCCGCGATCGAGGCCGGGCTGAGCCGGATCTACGCCGGGATCCACACCCGCCGCGACCACCAAGCTGGGCTCACCCTCGGCCATCGGATCGGGCGGTACACCCTGCAGCAGGCCCTGAGCCATGACAACGACTGACCGTGCCATCCCGCCAGACCCCGCGCTGCATCACACCGACGTGGGCACCGAGCTCGACAACGCCGTGGATCAGCAGGCGCACAGGGTCCTGCTGATCCACGGCGGCCAACCAAGCTCCTCGCTGATCTGGACCCGGGTCCGGCCACTGCTGCAAGCCTGCGGCCTCCGCGAGCTGGCAATCGAAAGCCCCGGGTGCGGGCCGACCACCGGCGTCGTCACGGACCCAGTCGGCAACGCGGCCGCGATCGCCACCGAACTCGACAAGCAGCGCACCAGCCCGACAATCGTCGTCGGGCACAGTCTCGGCGCGGGCATCGCACTGGCCCTCGCGGCCACCACGCCACACCACGCACGAGCCCTGGTGCTTGTCGCACCCGCCGCCGGACCCACCGCGATCACAGCCACCGACCGGGCCCTGGCCGCTCGCGTCGTTCGGTCCACCCTGACCTGGGTCGGCTTCCGAGCCGCCGCGCTCGCCGGCCTCCTGCCGGCACTGCGGCAGCCGATCCTGACCGAACGCATCGGTGTCACCGACACCGACGACCTGGTTCGCCACACCAGCTACGAGGCGGTATGGCGCAGCTTCATCACCGAGCAACGAAGGCTCGTCAGTGATGCACGGTTGATCGAGGCACGTCTGGCCGCCATCACCTGCCCCGTCGTCATCGTTGCAGGCACACGCGACCGGATCGTCCGGCCAGGCATCGTGGCCGCGCTCGCCAGACAGCTGCCCGAGTCCAACCTCATCACGACCGACACCGGACACCTCATCCCCATCGAAAATCCCGACGCGGTCGTTAACGCCGTACTCCGCGCACTCCGCTGGCAATACCGCAATTCGTTACGCATTCCCGCCAGCAGGCGTGCCTGATCCCCCTCGCAAGCAGCGCCACTTCGGCGACTGTCCCGTCCCGAGACGATAAGGACCAACCATGACTCGACCAAGACATCTGCTCGCCCTTGCAGCACTCACGTCTGCTGGCTCGGTACTCGCGCTGTCCACGCTGACGACACCCGCAGGAGCCACCGCCCACCCCGACGCTAATCGACAGTTCCTGCAGACCAATCTCGTGTCAGACATCCCGGGGCTGGCGGCGCACACCGACCCGAACCTGCGCAATCCGTGGGGCACATCCACCGGTCCGGGACTGCCCATCTGGGTCTCGGACAACGCGCAGGGAGTGACGACCCTCTATGACGGAGCCGGCAACCCCCAACCGGGACCGAAGGAATCTCTTGTTGTGCGCATCCCGGCCCCCGCCTCCGCCGGACCGGGCACCGTCGGCACGCCCACCGGGACGGCGTTCAACCCGTCATCCGGTGGCTTCGTGGTGACCAAGGCAGGGATCTCCGGCTCCAGTCGTTTCCTCTTCGCGACCGAGGACGGCACCCTGGTCGGCTGGAACCCGGCCGTGGATCGGACGCATGCCGTCACCGCCGTCGACCGCTCGGGCGTGACCGACCCGGCCGGTGACGTCGGCGCCATCTACAAGGGCCTCGCCCTGGCGACGACGTCGGCCGGTGAGTTCCTGTACGCGACGAACTTCCGCTTCGGTCAGGTCGAGATGTTCGACACGAGCTTCAACCTGGTCAAGACGTTCACCGATGCAGGGATCCCCACAGGATTCGCGCCATTCGGCATCCACAACATCGGCGGCAGGCTTTTCGTCACCTTCGCCAAGCAGGACATCGACAAACACGATGACGTCGCCGGACCCGGCAACGGCTTCGTCGATGTGTTCAGCACCAACGGCGACCTGCTGCACCGATTCGCCAGCCGCGGCAAGCTCAACTCCCCGTGGGCCGTCACTCTCGCCCCGGCAAGCTTCGGCGCCGCCGCCGGCGACATCCTGGTAGGCAACTTCGGTAGCGGACGGATCGACAGTTACACAGCGACCAGCGGCGAACCCGAAGGCCAGCTACGTGACGCCTCTGATCATCCCATCACGATCCCAGGCCTCTGGGGGCTGCGCTTCCCGACCGGGTCGCTCAACGCTGCACCAGGCGCGTTGTACTTCACGGCAGGCATCAACCACGAAGCCGACGGTCTGCTCGGCGATATCGTCCCGCAGCCCTAGGCAATGGAACGTGGACGCAACGCCGTCACCAACCCGTCGACTGATGGTCCTCAACCGCCATCAGGTCTCCGCCCGACGCGGCCTGATCGTGACTGGTGGGGCCGGCGACAACCGCTGCGTCTACTCGCCGTTGTCGTGGTGGACGGAGTGGTGGCCGCGGTCGTTCTAGGCGGTGTAGCAACGGCAGTGGGCCGTCGCGGCTGTGCTCTGCGCGGCCGCGGTGGGCGCTGTGGTGTGCCCTCTGCTCGATGCCGCGGTGAGTCGCCGCAGCGAGTACGCGGCCGATCGGTACGCGGCTGAGGTGGGGTTGGGACCACAGCTCGCGGCGACGTTGCAGGTCCTCGACGGGGGGCAGCGTCCTCGGCCGCGGCTGGTAGGTCGGCTGCTCAAACGCCATCCGTCGGCGGCCTGGCGGATCGCGGTCCTGGGTGGCGCGACGGATCGGATCTGACTTACCGGCCTCGACCTCGGGGCGGAGGATTCGGTGGCGAGTAGCCAGCGGCGGCTGCCATCTCCTGTGCGTGGGTCGGGGAAGGTCTGGGCGGCGGTGTCCTGGTGTGGGCGGTGCTCGGCGCCCAGCACAACAGTCATGCAGCAGGCCCACAGGAGGCGGCCCTGGAACCCGGATGATTATGCTGGCCGGGTGCCCGAGATGGTAGCGGCGGCGAAATGGATGTGCACGACCGTCCCGTACCAGTTGGTGACGGGGCGGGTCGTGTTGCCGTGGGCGTTGCAGGGCCTACGACCCGCCGGGCACGCGCTCGAGATCGGTGCCGGCAGCGGTGCGATGGCAGCGCAACTGCTGGGCAGGTATCCGGCGCTGACGCTGGTGGCCACCGACTACGACCCCGGGATGGTCGCGCACGCCCGAAAGACTCTGTCCACGTTTGGTGGCCGTGCCACGGTGAAGCAGGCCGACGCGGCCAAGCTTGTCTTCGAGGATGACCAGTTCGATCTGGTGTTGTCCTTCGCGATGCTGCACCACGTCGGGAACTGGCCGGGCGCGGTCCGGGAGGCGTTGCGGGTGTTACGCCCGGGCGGACGCTTCGTGGGCTATGACGCCCTAGAGGCGCCGCTGGTGCGACTGTTGCACTGCGGCGAAGGTGACAATGTGCGGCTGATGCGGCGGGGGCAACTCGAGGCCGAGTTGGCTGGGCTGCCCGGCACCGACGTGCAAGTCAGCAACTCCTGCTCTGGACTGGTGGTGCGCTTCCGCGTTGCCAAGACGAGCTGACCTCGACATCGAGCATCCGCTCCGCGGAGCGGCGGCGAATGGCCGCGGTCATATCGCGTGGTGACGGCGCAGGTGCGGCAGTGCGAGCAGGCCGAGGACCGCAGGTAGCCAGAGGTGAGCAACCGAAAGCAGCCCCACCATCGGCACCCAGAACGGGCTTGATCGCCGCTCGCGGCCGGTGCGCCGCCGGGCGACCCGCATGACAATGAAGGCTCCCAGCGCGAGCAGCAGGCCGATCTCGAGCCACGGCAACAGTGGCGAGGTCACGGCTTGCCCGAGCGTGGATGTCAGCTGCACGAGTTCATGGTCGGACCCGCTGAGTTCCACCCACCGCCCGAGGAGCACACGCAAGACGACCACGAGAAAGTCGGCCACAGCACCCAGCACAGCCAGCGCCGTCACCGCTCCTACCGCGCTGCGCGGCCGCAGGCCCCGGCGGCTGAGGAAGCGTGCCGTCACCGCCGATCCACCAAGACCGAGCGGGGTCAGCCGGTTTTGC
This sequence comes from Pseudonocardiales bacterium, assembly GCA_030840445.1. Taxonomy (GTDB): domain Bacteria; phylum Actinomycetota; class Actinomycetes; order Mycobacteriales; family Jatrophihabitantaceae; genus Jatrophihabitans_A. The sequence continues at coordinate 1,771 of JAVEEN010000368.1, read as the reverse complement.
AGCGGCGGCAGCCAGTTGTACGAGCACAGTTTCCTTTAACCGCAGCCGAACCCCGGCTGCTGCGCGGGCCGCGACCGCGGCTGCCACGTAATGCAGGCTGGCCAGGGCCACTATGACAGCCAGAAACTGCCAGCGCAGGCGCAGAGCATCCCGGCCGATCACGCGGACCGACCCGAGCAATTCGCTCCCCGCGGCGGAGTCGATCGTTGTCCCGCTGACCACGGCCGCCCCGATGAGTAGCAGCAGCCCGCAACCGGTGAGGAGGGCCGATCGCGGACGCATCCGTCGCCGACGCGATGTCGGCACGACCTCGGCGCCAGGGGCCGCCCGATCACCCTGAGTTGTTAGGGGCGGCAGGAGCGCGGTCATCAGCGGATCCCGAGCGTGGTGGGCGAAGGAATGGACGGTGGTCGACGTTGCCGAGCGCAGTCCACGGCCAGCCTCGGCGCCCTGTTTGCGGCGGATGTGGTGGGGTCGGCCGACTGCGGTGAGTCCGGCGCCGCAGGACGAGGTCAATGCCAAGGATCGCCGCTGCCGCGGTGAGCAGGACCGCTAGGCCGGTCCAATTGGGCCGCCCGCTGTGCGACAGGCCTGCCCCGACATATCCCGCCGAGACGAACGCGGCGCCCCAGACCACCGCGCCGATGGTGTTGATCACCGCGAACACGCGGTAGGGGGTCTTGGCGAGGTGACCGCGAAGTACGACTCTTGCGTGAAGCGGCGCGATCAGCCTCGTGGGGAGTCGACTCTTCGACTGCCACCGCCGCACGCGCGCCTGGATGCGGGGCCCGTAGCGTCGCCGAAGCAGAAACCCGGCGTGATCGGACGCGATGAGCCAACCAAGTCCACCGACCACTGCGGATCCCAGACCAAGGTGTTGCTGGAAGCCGATGACACCGCACAATGCGCTGCCGCTGCGCGCAATGCCACTCTTGGCAACCCGTGGCGCTGACCCGCCGAGGCCAGCTGAGGGCGGGGGAGATGCGGTGCGCTCGGCAGGCACCGCTAGCTGGGCGGTCGCAGTGGGCAGAACGCTGGGATTACGGCACGCAGGTGTTGCGGAATCGCGGCTGCTGACCGGCTGCGGCCGGCCGCGCTTAGCTTTGGGGCATGGCGATAGCTCGCTGACGCCGCGAGGCGCGACACCGATCGCGGTAACGACGTTGCGGGCCTGGTACATCGAATACCACCGGATCAGTAGGCGTGCGCGGTGTTCCTCGTTCCGGTGGCGGATCGACGGAGTCGTTTCGTCGAACTGTGTGATTCGCGGTAGCGGTTGGCCGCGCAGGCCACACGCTGCCCGCGTGAGTCTCTGGACTTATGCCGAGTAATACGGTCGCGAGTTACGTCCGGGCCCGGACCCAGATCCTCGCGCGACGACCGCGGTCGCCGTGGGTGGTTCCGTTATCTCAGTCGCCGCGGCCTGCTCAGCTGTGCTGAAGGCAACGTGCAGGCCCTGCCTTAGCCGCCGCGCCGGGAAGACTGGCAGGCCACCACGCAGGCGACCGAATTTGCGCTTGAGCGGTCTGGGGTACGGCGGGTGCTCGGGGGACTCGGGCGCGTGAGCGCGTGGTCAGGTGGTGAAGGTCGCGGCGGCTACCGGTGATCCGGTGGGGGTGACGAGCTTGGCGCTGCGGAGGTGGCTGACATCGACGGATCCTAGGTTTTTGGAGAACTGTCCGGTGCCGTTGTGGACGGTGAAGGTGCCGAAGGCGACGGTTGAGCCGTCGTCGACCTGGAGCATGCATTTGATCGTTCCGTCGTAGTTGGG
>JAVEEN010000352.1 GCA_030840445.1 Pseudonocardiales bacterium | reverse complement strand
GGGATGATCGGCATCAATGTCCCGATCCCGGTGCCGGTGGCCTACTACTCCTTCGGCGGCTGGAAGGACTCGCTGTTCGGCGACAGCCACATGTACGGACCCGAGGGCATCAACTTCTACACCCGCGGAAAGGTCGTCACATCCCGCTGGCCCGATCCTGCCACCTCCAGCGTCGACCTGGGATTCCCCCGCACCCGCTGAAGTCGGGGCATCCTGGAGGCATGACACAGGATCGCGGGCAACTGGGCGACCTCGACCTGCAGAGCCTGGTAGGCCTGCCGGTCGAACAGGCGCGCGAGCGCATCTCCGAGGCCGGTGGCGAGGTTCGCACGGTCCCCCCGGACGGCATGGTCACGCTCGACTTCCGGGCCACCCGCGTGACCCTGATCGTCGATCACGAAACGGTACTGGACGTTCGTGGTCCCGGCTGAACCTGGACAGACACGCCCCTGAGGATCACCATGAGATATGACTGAAGTCGCGTTACTCAAGTCATGGGATCTGACCGTAGGGCTCGATCAGGGTCAGTTCTACCTGCAGACCGAGGACCCCTACGGGCGACCCGAGGTGCACGTACCGCAACTGGTCGACCGGGCCATCAGCAGAGGTGGCATCGCCCAGGCGTACGGGCAGCTGGTGGTGCTCTCGCCGCATCAGAACAACTTCGCGATGGGACTGCGAGTCGAGTTGTGGGACGACCGGCCGCCAGACGATCTGAGCCAGTGGCAGGAAGTGTTCGAGGTGACGCTCAAGGTCGGGCGGGACGGCCTGATCTACGACTCGCCGACCTTGGCGAGCTTCCGGATTCCGGTACCGCCAGGCCTGTACCAGGCATTGATCTGCGGGCAGGGCTTCTCCGAGCACGGCTGGCCCGGTTCGACCACGCCCGGTGATCACTGGCGGATTCAGCTTTGGCCGTGCACCGACGAGCTCGACTGCCGGCGGGTGAAGAGCTGGCGAGACGACCTGGAAGATTTACGATCCTCATCCGCCGGCTGAGAGACCCGATATCCGGTTGCATCGCGTGGGACCGTCCTGACGTGAGCGAAATCGTGTTCTCCGCCGGCCTCGACGTCGACTGGGCGGTGCTCAAAGCAGCGCTGGTCGCCGACAACTTCGACAACGGACGTACTCCCGAGGAGTACCGACGTTCGCACGAGAACTCGCACGCCATCATCGTCGCCAGTCTCGACGGTGAGCTGGTCGCGAACGGCCGAATCCTCAGCGACGGTGTGTGCAATGCCTACCTTGTCGACATCTGGACCGCATCGGCCCATCGCCGGCAGGGGATCGGCCGGCAAGTCGTCGAAAGGCTCACGGCCACGGTGCCCGGACAACATGTCGGGCTGTTCACCGAGGACATGCCAGCGTTCTATGCCAGCCTCGGATTCCGCCCGCAACACGGCGGCATGAGCCGGGTCGTCGGCAACTGGCTCGGGCGCTGAAGCTCAGCGGGTTCAGCCCACTGCGAAGAGTCGCTCCAGCTCGCTGGCCTGCATCGGCGCGTGGGCCCAGAACCCCTGGAACAGGCGGTAGCCGATCGACCTAAGGGTGCGCATCTGGCGCTCGGACTCCACGCCCTCGGCGACGACCCGTAGCCCGAGTTCGTCGGCGAGCTGACATACCGCCCGCGACACGGCGAGATCGACACGATTCGGGACCGGCAAGCCGAGCCCGCTGACAAAGGACTTGTCGAGTTTCAGCATCGTGGCCGGAATTCGCTTGAGGTACGTCAACGGGGCGTATCCGGTGCCGAAGTCGTCCAGGGCGATCTCCAGACCGAGGTCACGCAACCGCCATAGCTCGGCCAGCTCAGGCGATCCGGCGTCGACCAGAACCGACTCCGTCACTTCGAGGCACACCTGCTCGGGACGCGTGCCGGTCTCATCGAGGGCTGCCGTGATCAACCGGGCGAACCGGCCGCTACCCAGTTCCCGGCGACCGGCGTTGACGGTCACCATCAGAGGTTGACCAGCCTCCGTCCAGGTCGCAACCGCCCCGATCGCCTGCCGGATGATGAGCTCGGACAGGTCGCTCATCAGGCCGGTCGCCTCGGCGATGTCGAGGAACTGCGATGGCAACAGCACGCCCCGAGTGGGATGTTGCCAACGCAGCAGGGCTTCGGCCGCAATCGGCACCCGGTCGGCGTCCACGATCGGTTGGAAGACCATCTGCAGCTGCAATCCCGCGCCGCTGACGGCGCGACGCAATTCGGCCTCCACCTCGACCCGTCGCTGCGCCGGACCGGTGTTCAACGGCCCGGCGATGACATACCGGTTACCGCCGGCCCGCTTGGCCGAATACATCGCCTCGTTGGACCTGCGGACGACGTCGCCGGGATTCTCGCCGACCCCGACCGTGGCAACACCGATGCTCGTGGTGACGGCCAGTTCGGCACCTCCCATCGTCACCGGCCGGCAGATCGAGGCCAGCAGCCGCTCGACCAGTTGCTCCGGTGGCTGGGACGACATGATGACCAGCTCATCGCCGCCGAATCGCCCGACGACATCGGCTGCGCCCACCAGCACCGAGATCCGCGCGGCCAGGACCCGCAGCAGCTCATCGCCGGTGGCATGACCGTAGGCGTCGTTGATCTTCTTGAAGTCGTCCAGATCGATGAAATACGCGTGTCGCCGAGCATCGCCGGGGTCATCGGCGACCTGCTGCAGGGTGTCAGCGATGACTCGGCGATTCGCCAAACCGGTCAACGGGTCGTGTCCGGCCTCCCAGGCCATTCGGTGCTCGGCCCGCACCGACTCGTCGACGTCCCGCATAGTGCACACGACTTGCTCGACGGCGCCGACAGGGCTGCTCAGCCAGGGTGCGACCCAGACGTGGACCCATCGCCAGTCGCCCTGCGCGTCACGTAACCGGAACCGTGCCTCGGACGGCCCCGACGTCGGATCGCTGCGCAGTGTCGCGGCCAACGCGTCGAGAACCCTGCGGTCAGCCGGGTGCAGCAGGTGCCGCAGGTCGGCGTAGCGGTTCACCTGCGATCGCGGATAGCCAAGCCGCTCGGACATGTGCCCGTTCGACCAGAGAATCTGACCCGTGGTCGCTTCGATCACCATGACGCTGTCGGGGACCACCGCGATGATCGCTTCGAAGAAACGGGTCGACGGGTCCGGGCCGTTGCTCAGCTCGGTGACATCGATGGCGATGCCGACGGCATCCGGTTCACCGGTCGGTGTCCAGCCGTACAGCCGGATCGTACGGATGTCGCCTGATTCGCGGCTGAACACCCGTAGGTCCCGGATCGCTCGGCCCTGACTGAACACCTCCTTGATACCGGACAGGAACGCGGGAAGGCCCGGCAGGAGCAGGGTCCGGGCGAACTGGTTGACGCCGGGCGGACGGCCGATGTCGGTCAGGTTGATGAAGGGGCCGACGCCAGGATCAGCACGGACCCGATGCTCGGGCAGCCGCCAGGTCTCGATACTGAGCGCAGCGACCGAAGCGCCGACGACTGACAGCTCAAGGACGGCCAAGGCGCCCCCCGGGGCACGTAGCACGCGGGTCGCCAGGTTCGCGCCGGGCAACGCGTCGCCGTTGTCCAGCTGGCCGGCGGACCCGGCGGCCAGGAGCTGTTCGGCCCGCAACCGCAGTGGATCCTCAAGCGACACCACGTCCGCAAGCGGCGCCGCACCACCAAGCTCGTCATCGCGGACCAGCACGGTCCCGTCACCGGCGACAACGATACGACTGAGCGAATCCAAGAGGCTTCTCCCGTTTTGCGGCTTAGTGCCGCCACGCCCCCGCATGGCATCAACAGTCTGCCGCCTCAAGGCCCGTACTCGATCAGAATCCCGAGGAATGGGACGGGCCCGCGTCCGACAGCTGGCTCCGGGCAGCGGCTAGGGTGCGGATCATGCCCGAGATCGACGCCGACTTCCTGGCACTGCCCGCACACCACCTGGCCGATGCGGCGTTGACGCGCGCCCGCGAACTCGGCGCATCGCATGCCGATTTCCGGCTTGAACGGATCCGGGTCGCCAGCATGTCCGTGCGCGACGCGAAGCTGGATTCCAGCACCGACTCCGAAGATATCGGCTTGGCGGTGCGCGTCGTCCACGACGGCGCCTGGGGTTTCGCCAGCGGCATCGAGCGGACTCCGCGAGCGGCGGCGCTGCTCGCCGAACAAGCGGTCGCCACCGCCAAGGTCAGCCGGGTGCTCAGCTCCAAGCCGGTAGAGCTCGCCGACGAGCCCATCCACACCAATGCCAGTTGGGTGTCCAGCTACGAGATCAACCCCTTCGACGTGGCCGAGTCCGATCGGGCGGCTTTGCTCACCGATTACTCCGAGCGACTGCTCAGCGCCGACGGCGTGGACCACGTCGATGCCCGCCTCACCCAGGTGCTGGAGAACAAGTTCTACGCCGATCTCAGCGGCACCACGACCACCCAGCAGCGAGTGCGGATCGAGCCGGTGTTCACGGCGGTCCAGGTCGACCTCGCCGCGGGTGGCTTCTCCTCGATGCGGTCGCTGGCTCCGCCGGTGGGACGCGGCTGGGAGTACCTCACCGGGACCGGCTGGGACTTCCCGGCGGAACTGGCTGAGATCCCGGCTTTGCTCAGCGAGCACGCCAAGGCGCCATCGGTCACGGCTGGCACCTACGACCTGGTCATCGACCCGTCCAACCTCTGGCTGACCATCCACGAATCCATCGGCCACGCCACCGAACTCGACCGGGCCCTTGGCTACGAGGCGGCCTATGCCGGGACCTCGTTCGCCACCCTGGACAAGCTGGGCTCGCTGAAGTACGGGTCGGCCGCCTTGAACGTCACCGGCGACCGGACAATCGAACACGGTCTGGCCACCATCGGTTTCGACGACGAGGGCGTGGCCACCACGTCTTTCGACATCATTCGGGACGGAACCCTGGTCGGTTACCAACTGAACCGGCAGATGGCCCACGACAACTGGCAACGTGGGCTCGGGGCCGCGCAGCCGGCTGGCGCTGACGGCCCGCCGCGCTCCAACGGGTGCGCGTTCGCCGATTCCCCCGGTCACATTCCCTTGCAGCGGATGGCCAACGTGTCCCTGCAGCCGACGGCCGGCGGCGGCTCCACGGCCGACCTGATCGCCGGAGTCGAGCGCGGCATCTATGTGGTGGGTGACAAGTCCTGGTCGATCGACATGCAGCGCTACAACTTCCAGTTCACCGGCCAGCGGTTCTTCGCGATCGCCAACGGCGAGATCACCGGCCAGCTCCGCGATGTCGCCTACCAGGCGACAACGACGGACTTCTGGGGCTCGATGCAAGCAACTGGCGGCCCACAGACCTATGTCCTCGGCGGAGCCTTCAACTGCGGTAAGGGCCAGCCGGGCCAGGTCGCCGCGGTGTCACACGGCTGCCCCTCGGCGCTGTTCCGCGGCGTGAACGTTCTCAACACGGTGTCGGAGGGTGGTCGTTGATGCGCGAGGCACTGCGAATCCAGGATCTGGTCGACCAAGCGCTGCGTCTGGCGACCCTGGACGGCTGTGTGGTCATCGGCGCGGAGCGCAGCGAGGCGAACCTGCGCTGGGCCAACAACAGCCTGACCACCAACGGTCAGATGGCCACGCGGACTATCACCGTCATCTCCATCACCCGTACACCGGACGGCACTGCGGACTCGACTCAGGTCGGAGTCGTCTCGCGCGCCGTGACCACGTCGGACGAGCTGGCGGCATTGGTGAGCGCCAGCGAGGCCGCCGCGCTGTCGGCTGCCCCCGCCGAGGACGCTGCCCCGCTGATCGAGAACTACCCCAACGACGACGCCTGGGACGCCGAACCTGCCCGGACCTCGATCGAGGTGTTCACCGAGTTCGCGCCGGCGCTCGGCCGGGCGTTTCGGGAGGCGGAGTCCGCCCAGCGCCTGCTGTACGGCTTCGCCGAGCACATCGTGACCTCCTACTTTCTCGGTTCGTCCACCGGCCTGCGGCGACGCTTCGACCAGCACACGGGTCGAGTCGAACTCAATGGCAAGTCGGCCGACCTCACCCGCTCGGCCTGGGCGGGTGTCCAGACCAAGGACTTCGCCGATGTCGACGTCCCAGCCATGGCAGCGGAACTGGCCAAGCGTCTGGGGTGGGCGGAGAACCGGATCGAGCTACCAGCGGGACGGTACGAAACCCTGCTACCGCCGACCGCGGTGGCCGATCTGATGATCTACGCCTACTGGACCGGTTCGGCTCGAGATGCCGAAGAAGGCCGGAACGTTTTCTCAGCCGGCGACGGTGTCACCCGGATCGGCGAGCGGCTTTCTCCGATTGCACTCACCCTGCGGTCCGATCCAACCGAACCGGGACTGCAATGCCCGCCCTTCGAGATCGCCACCTCGTCCTCGGGCAGCCTGCAGTCGGTGTTCGACAACGGAGCAGCCATCTCGGCCACGTCCTGGATCACCGACGGCGTGCTTACCAACCTGGCTCGGTCCCGCAACTGGGCTGGCCGTACCGGTAGCTCAGCCGTGCCACTCATCGACAACCTGATCCTCGAGGCCGCCACCGGAGACAGCGACGCCCCGCGCCCCGCGCTGGATGACATGATCGCTTCGACCGAGCGCGGCCTGCTGGTGACGTGTCTCTGGTACATCCGCGAGGTCGATCCACAGACCCTGTTGCTGACCGGGCTGACTCGCGACGGGGTGTACCTCATCGAGAACGGGAAGGTGGTCGGCGAGGTCAACAACTTCCGGTTCAACGAGTCACCGGTCGACCTGCTGGGCCGGATCACCGAGATCGGGCGCAGCGAGGCGACTCTGCCGCGCGAGTGGAGCGACTACTTCACCCGGGCCGCGA
>JAVEEN010000307.1 GCA_030840445.1 Pseudonocardiales bacterium | reverse complement strand
CGAACAGCGCGCGCTCCACCAGTGATCCCGGCAGGAACTCGGTCGCACCAGATTCGATCACCGTGATGCGCTTGAGCATCTGGCGGATGATCACCTCGATGTGCTTGTCGTGGATAGCCACCCCCTGAGAGCGATACACCTCCTGGACTTCGCGAACCAGGTGCAACTGCACCTCGCGCGGGCCCATGATGCGCAGCACGTCGTGCGGGTTGGCCGCACCGGCCACCAACTGCTGGCCGACCTCGACCCGGTCACCGTCGCCCACGAGAAGACGGGCCCGGCGGGAGATCGGATATTCGATCTCCTCGGTTCCGTCGTCGGGGGTCAGGATCAGCTTGCGACCGGCGCCCTTGGCGTTGCCCTCGACCTCCTCGAGCCGAACCCGTCCGGTGGCCTCGCTGATCGGCGCGACACCCTTCGGGTTGCGGGCCTCGAAGAGCTCAGCGACCCGGGGCAGACCGTGCGTGATGTCGTCACCGGCGATACCACCGGTGTGGAACGTACGCATGGTCAGCTGAGTACCAGGCTCACCGATGGACTGTGCCGCGATGATGCCGACAGCCTCACCAACATCGACCAGCTTGCCGGTGGCCAGCGAACGGCCGTAGCAGGTGGCGCAGGTACCGAGTGCGGACTCGCAGGTGAGAACCGAGCGAACCCGCACCTCGGACACTCCGCGGGCCACCAACTCGTCGATCAGCACATCGCCGAGATCCGAACCGGCGGTGGCCACGACGGCCCCGTCGGCCTCGACGTCCTCTGCGAGCACCCGGGCGTACACGCTGGTCTCAGCGTGACCGTCCTTGACGAGTTTGCCGTCGGCCGCCGGAGCCGCGATGGTGAGCTTGACGCCCCGCTCGGTGCCACAGTCCTCTTCGCGGATGATGACGTCCTGCGACACGTCCACCAGACGACGGGTCAGATAACCCGAGTCGGCGGTACGCAGCGCGGTGTCGGCCAGACCCTTGCGGGCACCGTGGGTGGAGATGAAGTACTCCAGCACCGACAGGCCCTCACGGAAGTTGGCCTTGATCGGACGCGGGATGATCTCACCCTTGGGGTTGGCCACCAGACCACGCATCGCGGCGATCTGGCGCATCTGCATCATGTTTCCGCGAGCACCGGAGTTGACCATGATGTAGACCGGGTTGGTCTTCGGGAAGTTGGCTTCCATCTCCTTCGCGACCTCGCTGGTCGCCCGGGTCCAGACCTCGACCAGTTCCTGACGACGCTCGTCACCGGTGATGACGCCACGCTGGTACTGCTTCTCGATCTTCTCCGCGTCACTCTCGTAACGCTCGAGGATCTCAGCCTTGCGCGGCGGGGTCACCACGTCGTCGATGGCAATCGTGATGCCCGACCGGGTGGCCCAGTGGAAACCGGCGGCCTTGAGGTTGTCCAGCGCGTTCGCGACGGCGACCTTGGGGTACCGCTCGGCCAGGTCGTTGACGATCTGGCCCAGTTCCTTCTTGGTGACTTCGTAGTTGACGAACCGGTAGTCGGCCGGCAGGGCGTCATTGAAGATCGTCCGACCCAGGGTTGTTTCAACCAGCAGTGTCTCGCCTGGCGTCCAGTCCTCCGGCGCGACCCATGCGTCGGCCTTTCCGTTGTCGACAAAGGTCACGCCCTTGAGGCGGATCTTCACCGGAGCCTGCAGGCCCAGGGTCTTGGCGTCGCGCGCCATGATCGCCTCAGCCGGCGTGGAGAACGCCCGGCCGGCGCCGTCCTGCTGCTCGCGAATGGTGGTCAGGTGGTACAGACCGAGGATCATGTCCTGAGTCGGCATGGTCACCGGACGGCCGTCCGCGGGCTTGAGGATGTTGTTCGTCGACAGCATCAGCACGCGGGCCTCGGCCTGCGCCTCGGCGGACAGCGGCAGGTGTACTGCCATCTGGTCACCGTCGAAGTCGGCGTTGAAGGCGGTGCAGACCAACGGATGGATCTGCAGGGCCTTGCCCTCGACCAGTTGGGGCTCGAAGGCCTGGATACCCAAGCGGTGCAGGGTGGGCGCACGGTTCAGCAGCACCGGGTGCTCACGGATGACCTCTTCGAGGACGTCCCACACGACCGGACGGGCGCGCTCGACCATTCGCTTGGCCGACTTGATGTTCTGAGCGTGGCTCAGATCGACCAGTCGCTTCATCACGAACGGCTTGAACAGCTCGAGCGCCATCTGCTTGGGCAGACCGCACTGGTGCAGCTTCAGCTGGGGACCGACGACGATGACCGAACGACCCGAGTAGTCGACCCGCTTGCCGAGCAGGTTCTGACGGAACCGGCCCTGCTTGCCCTTGAGCAGATCGGACAGCGACTTCAGCGGCCGGTTACCCGGACCGGTGACCGGACGGCCACGACGGCCGTTGTCGAACAGGGCGTCGACCGACTCCTGCAGCATCCGCTTCTCGTTGTTGACGATGATCTCGGGAGCGCCAAGGTCGATCAGTCGCTTGAGGCGGTTGTTGCGGTTGATCACGCGCCGGTACAGGTCGTTGAGGTCCGAGGTGGCGAAGCGGCCACCGTCGAGCTGGACCATCGGACGCAGATCCGGCGGGATGACCGGAACGCAGTCGAGCACCATGCCCTGCGGCGAGTTGGTCGTGTTCAGGAAGGACGCAACGACCTTCAACCGCTTCAGTGCGCGGATCTTCTTCTGGCCCTTGCCGGACCGGATGGTTTCGCGAAGCGACTCAGCCTCCGCGTCCATGTCGAAGCCGGCGATCAGGGTCTGCAGGGACTCCGCGCCCATGCCGCCTTCGAAGTACTCACCGAAGCGGTCCCGCAGTTCGCGGTAGAGCATCTCGTCGGAGATGAGCTGCTTGACCTCGAGCTTGCGGAAGGTGTCCATGACCTCGTCGAGACGGTCGATCTCGCGCTGAGCCCGGTCACGCAGCTGGCGCATCTCACGCTCGCCGCCTTCGCGGACCTTGCGGCGGACATCGCTCTTGGCACCCTCGGCCTCGAGCTCGGCCAGATCGGCTTCGAGCTTCTTGGCCCGGGCGTCGATGTCGGAGTCGCGCCGCTTTTCCAACGTGGACTTCTCAGCCGAGATTTCGGCCTCGAGGGTCGGCAGATCGCGGTGCCGGGTCTCGGTGTCGACCTTGGTGATCAGGTACGCCGCGAAGTAGATGATCTTCTCGAGATCCTTCGGGGCCAGGTCGAGCAGGTAGCCCAGCCGGGACGGGACACCCTTGAAGTACCAGATGTGGGTAACCGGGGCGGCTAGCTCGATATGGCCCATCCGCTCACGACGCACCTTGGCGCGCGTGACCTCGACGCCACACCGCTCGCAGATGATGCCCTTGAACCGGACCCGCTTGTACTTACCGCAGTAGCACTCCCAGTCCCTGTGGGACCGAAAATTTTCTCGCAAAAGAGACCGTCCTTCTCAGGCTTGAGAGTCCGGTAGTTGATGGTTTCAGGTTTCTTGACCTCGCCGTGAGACCACTGACGAATATCGTCAGCGGTGGCCAGGCCGATACGCAGCTCGTCGAAGACGTTGACGTCGAGCAAGGTTCCTACCTTCTCTGCTCTGTAAATCTGTGGGTGTTGCTTTCGCTCCGGGGAGCTGGTGATCTTGGTGACTTTCGATCGCCAGGGCGGTCAATCGGTACCAAGATCACCAGACTCTCGCGTTAGACCTCTTCGACCGAGCTCGGCTCGCGCCGGGACAGGTCGATGCCCAGTTCCTCCGCGGCCCGGAAGACGTCGTCGTCCGTGTCGCGCATCTCGACGGCCACACCGTCACTGGACAGCACCTCGACGTTCAGGCACAGCGACTGGAGTTCCTTCAGCAGCACCTTGAACGATTCCGGGATACCCGGCTCGGGGATGTTCTCGCCCTTGACGATCGCCTCGTACACCTTGACGCGTCCGAGGATGTCGTCGGACTTGATGGTGAGCAGTTCCTGCAGCGCGTAAGCCGCACCGTAGGCCTGCATCGCCCAGCACTCCATCTCACCGAAGCGCTGGCCACCGAACTGCGCCTTACCACCGAGCGGCTGCTGGGTGATCATCGAGTACGGGCCGGTGGAGCGCGCGTGGATCTTGTCGTCGACCAGGTGCAGGAGCTTGAGGATGTAGACGTAGCCCACCGAAACCGGCTCCGGGAACGGTTCCCCGGAACGCCCGTCGATCAGCTGCGCCTTGCCGGTACGGCCGATCAACTGCTCGCCGTCGCGGGTGCGCAGGGTCGAGTCGAGCAGGCCGGTGATCTCTTCCTCGCGGGCACCGTCGAAGACCGGGGTGGCCACGTTGGTACCGGGTTCACCCGCGCGGGTGGCCTCGGGCAACCGAGCTGCCCACTCGGGCTCACCGGCTACCTCCCAGCCGGTCTTGGCGACCCAACCGAGGTGGGTCTCAAGGACCTGGCCGATATTCATCCGGCCCGGCACACCGAGTGGGTTGAGCACGATGTCGACCGGTGTGCCGTCCTTGAGGAACGGCATGTCCTCGGGCGGCAGGATCTTGGCGATGACGCCCTTGTTCCCGTGACGTCCGGCCAGCTTGTCACCGTCCTGGATCTTGCGCTTCTGGGCGATGTACACCCGCACCAGCTCGTTGACCCCGGGCGGCAACTCGTCGCCGTCCTCACGGGAGAAGACCCGGACGCCGATGACCTTGCCGGCCTCGCCGTGCGGAACCTTCATCGACGTGTCACGGACCTCGCGTGCCTTCTCACCGAAGATCGCCCGCAGCAGGCGCTCCTCCGGGGTCAACTCGGTCTCACCCTTGGGCGTGACCTTGCCTACCAGCACGTCACCGGTCACCACGTCGGCGCCGATCCGGATGATCCCGCGCTCGTCGAGATCGGCGAGGACCTCGTCGGAGACGTTGGGGATGTCCCGGGTGATCTCTTCGGCACCGAGCTTGGTGTCGCGAGCGTCGACCTCGTGCTCCTCGATGTGGATCGAGGTCAGGACGTCGTCCTGCACGATCCGCTGGTTGAGGATGATGGCGTCCTCGTAGTTATGACCTTCCCAGGGCATGAACGCCACGAGCAGGTTCTTACCGAGCGCCATCTCGCCCTCGTCCGTCGACGGACCGTCCGCGATGACCTGGCCGACCTCGACCCGATCCCCCTCGTTGACGATCGGCTTCTGGTTGAAGCTGGTGCCCTGGTTGGAGCGCGCGAACTTCGAGAGCCGGTAGGTGTTGCGGGTGCCGTCGTCGGCCATCACGGTGATGTAGTCGGCGGAGAGCTCCTCCACCACACCGGGCTTGTCGGCAGTGACGACGTCCGCGGCATCGACAGCCGCACGCAGCTCCATACCGGTACCGACCAGCGGCGACTCGCTGCGCAGCAACGGGACGGCCTGGCGCTGCATGTTGGCACCCATCAGGGCACGGTTGGCGTCGTCGTGCTCGAGGAACGGGATCATCGCCGTCGC
>JAVEEN010000289.1 GCA_030840445.1 Pseudonocardiales bacterium | reverse complement strand
GAACCGCGAGCTGAACGAGCCGAGGGAGGTGCAGCCGACCGCCATGCACGCGTCCGTGACGCTCACGCCCGCCCGCAGCAACGCCATCGCACGCTCGATCCTGCGGGTCATCAGGTAGCTGTACGGCGTCTCGCCGTATGCCGCGCGGAACCGGCGCGAGAAGTGCGCGGGTGACATCAGCGCCCTGCGGGCCATGGTCGGGACGTCGAGCGGTTTCGCGTACTCACGGTCGATCAGGTCCCGGGCACGGCGCAGGTAAGCGAGGCTCTCGAGCTCCTGCGGGGTCATGGTCCGACGGTAGCATCCGGCGCATCGGACGTCAGATGCCCTTGCGACTCCAGGTCAGCTACTCCGGCTCACACCCTGCGTGCGGGAGTTTGGTCATTTCTCGTCGAGAGAACATGCTCGGTCACTTGCACGCAGCTCGCGCGTGTTGCGCGTGGCCTTTGTCGGGGACTTGCTTCGGGCGTTCCCTTTATGAGACAACAAGGATCTCGCTTGGAAGACGTGCGCCCGAAGCTGGCTCCGCCCGAGCGAGATTTGAGAGTTCGCCTTGGGCATCTTCACCGACGGACACGAGATGCACCGGTACAGGCCGTGGCTGCTCGACACGGTGGGCACCAACCAAACGCGAGTTGATCAACAAAAAACCGGGTTGGAGAAATACTTGACGATGGAAATTATTGCGCTTAGGTTTTGGACAGGTTGACAACTTCCCTCGATTTGGAACGAACGCCGTTCTAACAAAGGAGAGCCGACACATGTCCGAGAGCCATCCCATCCAGCCGCCTCGTGGCAGACGCGTCAAGCGATGGGCTTCCGCGGTCGTGGCCACCACGTTGCTGGTCGGAGTATCGGGTACCGCTCACGCGGTCGCCGCCGGTTCGAGCGACGAGAGCAGCGCGCGCGCGATCTACCACGATCCGACCGACGCAGAGGTTCGTCAGTACATCGCATCCAACGCGGATAAGCCTTATATGGGCTGGAGTTCCTGGAGCATGCAGTCCTCCAGCTACCCGGGCCTGAACACCAATGGAAGCTACTCATACCTTACCGAGGCGCACGTCCTGCAACAGGCGAAGGCCTTGGTGAGCAGCGGTCTGGCCGCACACGGCTACAACTACGTCAACATGGACGCCGGCTGGTGGCGGAAAGCCGACTGGACCCCGGAATACGACTCGCACGGACGCCCCCAGGTAGACGCGACAAAGTTCCCGAGCGGGATGGCCGCGGTGATCAAGCAGATTCATGACCTGGGCCTCAAGGCTGGTATCTACATGCCCGTCGGCATCGAGAAAGAGGCCGTCGACAACGGCGATTACCCGATCGCAGGGGCACCCGGATGCTCGACGCACGACATCGTCTACCCCGACCGGCGGACGACCAACGGCTGGGACAGCTCCTACAAGATCGACTTCACCAACCCGTGCTCCCAGTACTGGGTGGACTCCATCGCTCATGAATTCGCCGCCTGGGGCGTGGACTTCCTCAAGCTGGACGGGGTCGGCCCCGGCTCGGACAAGGCCGGGCAGGGTCCGAACTACGACAACACGACCGATGTCAAAGCCTGGGCCACAGCGCTGGCCGGCAGCGGTCGCAAGATCCACCTCGAGCTGTCCTGGAAGCTCTCGCACGACTACATCGACACCTGGAAGGCCTACAGCAACGGCTGGCGAGTCGAGTCCGACGTCGAGTGCTACTGCAGCACCCTCGTGCAGTGGAACAACTCGATCAAGCAACGGTTCGCCGATGTAATCCCATTCATCAACGACGCGGGTCCCGGCGGGTGGAATGATCTCGATTCCCTCGACGTCGGAAACGGCAAGATGGACGGCATCACGGATGCTGAGAGGCAGACTTATGCCTCCTTCTGGGCGCTCGAGGCAGCACCGCTGTACACCGGCGATGACGTGACTCAGCTCGACACGCTGGGTAAGCAGCTGCTGACCAACGACGAGGTCATCGCCCTCGACCAGGCCGGTCGGCCGGCTCATCCGGTGGACACCACTCGGCCACAGCAGGTGTGGGTCACCCACAACCGCAATGGCTCGGTGACCGTGGGGCTGTTCAACCTCGACGCCACTCCGGCCACGGTGACGGCCAACTGGGCAGATCTTCAGATTCGGGGCAACGCCGCGGTGCGCGACCTCTGGCAGCACAAGGTTGTCGGGCAGTCCGCCAAGAGCTGGAGCGCTCAACTGCCAGCGCACGGGTCCGCACTCCTGACGATCACGCCGAGCCGGGTGGGCTAGCCGTCCATGCCCACTGATCGGCGACACTAGACAGGTGTTGCATAGCTTTCGTCGGGCCCGCCGCGACCTTCCGGCCGCGGCGGGCTCGACATCTGCCCTGGATGTGTGCACCGTAGTGCGAAGCCACGGCAGGATCACCCGATCCGAGATCGCCGCCCGGATCCGGCTCTCACCGGCCGCGGAGACGAAAGCGGTCCGCCCGTTGCTGGCCGAGATCAGAAGGGCTCAGGGCGAGACGCAGACCAGCCTCGCCGGAGCGATGCACGCGACTCAGCCTCGGGTCAGCAAGATGGAACGGGGCGACCTCGCGCCCGACCACCGACGCGTTCGCGACGGCAGCCATTACCTCCCAAAAGGCCTATCTGCACCGAAACAGACAGCGAGAGCTTATTGAACGTCCGCTGATCACTGCCGCATACCACGCTGCCCAGCGCCTTCGAGCGGGATCTCGATCAGCAGCGTGGTGCCGTTGCCAGCAGGGCTGTTGACCTGCAGCGTACCGCCGAGCGCTTCGATGCGATCGCTGAGCCCGAGCAGCCCGGACCCCCGACTGAGGTCGGCGCCGCCGATCCCGTCGTCGCGGATCGCCAACCGCACGAGCGTCTCGCGGGCGTCGAGTTCGACGTTGACGACCGACGCGTGCGCGTGCTTGGCGGCGTTGGTCAACGCTTCTGACACCACGTAGTACGCCGCGACCTCGATTGGCTC
>JAVEEN010000258.1 GCA_030840445.1 Pseudonocardiales bacterium | reverse complement strand
CGCAGGAAACGTCCGGTTCCCATCAGCGTCCCGGTCGTTCCCAGACCTGCCACGAAATGGGTTATCGAGGGCAGGTCGGCAAAGATCTCGGGGCCGGTCCCCTCATAGTGGGCCTGGGCATTCGCGGGATTGCCGTACTGGTACAGCATCACCCACTCGGGGTTCTCCGCAGCGAGCTGCTTGGCCAGCGCGACGGCCTGGTTCGAGCCACCGGCAGCGGGCGAGGAGATGATTCGCGCACCGAACATCTCCAGGAGCTGGCGGCGCTCCTCGGAGGTGTTCTCCGGCATCACGCACACCATGCCGTAGCCCTTGAGCTTGGCGATCATGGCCAGCGAGATCCCGGTGTTACCCGACGTCGGTTCGAGGATGGTGCAGCCAGGAGTCAGCCGGCCCTCGGCCTCCGCCGCGGTGATCATGGCCAGCGCGGCGCGGTCCTTGATCGAGCCGGTGGGGTTGCGGTCCTCGAGCTTGGCCCAGAGCCGCACCGAAGGTCCCTGGTCGCCGGCAGCCCATCGCGGCGAGAGCCTCGGCAGGCCCACCAACGGGGTAGCGCCGAGAGCCTCGACCAACGAGTCGTAGCGAGTCACGAGCGACTTCTAGAACGACCCACCCGCGACAGCAGGCAGGATCGTCACGGAATCGCCGTCGGACAACGTCGTGTCCAACGAGCCGGTGAAGCGGACGTCCTCGTCGTTGACGTAGATGTTGACGAACCGGTGCAGCGAACCGTCGTCGGTGATCAGACGGGCCTTGAGCCCCGAGTACCGGGTCTCCAGATCGTCGAGTAGTGCTGCGAGGTTGGCACCGTCGCCGGGCACCGCCTTCGAACCGTCGGTGTAGGTGCGCAGGATGGTCGGTATCTTGACCTCAACGGCCATGGGTGGAACTCCTTCTCGGTGTGCCCGCCAGGCTGGATCTGACGGGCGAATGGTCCTCGGCACTTCAGAACGAACCGGGGACGGGAAATATGTCCGCGAGCCCGGCCGGGGCGCGATCAGTGACAGTCGTAACAGACGTCGAGCACGGTGTGTCCGAGCAGAACCCGCTCGATTCCGCTGTCGTAGGCGTCGGGATAACCGGTCACAGCTCGGCCACCACCTGGACCGGCTCCTCCGTCACGGTGCCCTGCACAATACGAAAGGAGCGGAACTCCACGGTGTCCGGCTGCCGGGTGGAGACCAGCACGTAGTGCGCGTTCGGCTCCTGCGCCAGGTTGATATCGGTCCGGGACGGGTACGCCTCGGTCGCGGTGTGCGAGTGATAGACGATGACCGGCTCTTCGTCGTTGGCTTCCATCTCTTTGTAGAGCTGGAACAGATCCGCCGAGTCGAACTCGTAGAACGTCGGGGATCGAGCCGCGTTGAGCATCTCGATCACGCGGACCGGCCGGTCCGAGCCTTCCGGGCCGGCAACTACTCCACAGGCCTCGTCCGGATGGTCCCGGCGGGCATGGGCGACGATCGCATCGTACGTCGCCGTAGAGAGGGTCAACACAATGAACCAGGATATCGGGCGGGGCCGGTCTTCAGCACATCAGGCCATCAGGTGCATGACGAGCATCTCCTGAACGCCAGTCAACCAGTGGTACAGAGCGGTCGATTCCGACTCGGGGTCCAGCTCCTCGGTCTCGCTGACGCCCAGCCGGGTGCCCACCGCCAACCGGACGTCGTTGATGACCCGGATCCACCTGTCGGCGGCCTCGTCGTCCAGCTCGAAGCGGCCGCCGAGGGGCGGCAGCTCAGCCCGGCAGGCCTGCACCCGCGCGGACCGTTCGGCCTTCAGATCGGCGGCCACCAGCTCGCGGTACTCCGCCGACGCGGCGTCGTCGTCGGTGTAGCCATCCGGATACAGCCGCTGCACCACGGGGTCGCCTTCCTCGGGCGCCGCCAGCAGCTCGGACAGGTCGTCGAAGATCTCACCGAGCAGAGCCGACTCGCTCGGTAACAGATCGACCCGCAGGACGGACTGTTTGCGGCGTACCTTCACGAGTCCCGCTGAACCGTGGCCCACAGACCGTAGCCGTGCAGGGTGGCGGTGTCGCCTTCCATCCGCTCGCGCGGCCCGGAGGACACGATGGCCTTGCCCTTCTGATGGACGTCGAGCATCAGGGCGGTCGCCTTCTCCTTCGGATAACCGAACACCTTCATGAAGACATGGGTCACGTAGCTCATCAGGTTGACCGGGTCGTTCCACACCACGGTGACCCACGGCCGATCGGGGTCGAGCTGCTCGTCGGCCTGCTCGTCAACCTGCTCCGCTACCTCCGGCTCGCGAACCGGCATCGCCGTCGACGTACTGGACATATCTCCATGGTGTCACGGGTGCGGTGGCATGGTGTCTGGCAGCATCAGGGAATGCCGCCAGCACCGTCAGCTGCCCTGTACACCGACCGCTACGAGCTCACCATGCTCAGGGCGGCGCTGGCCGACGGCAGCGCCGGGCGCCGGTGCACCTTCGAGGTGTTCGGCCGCCGGCTCCCCAACGGCCGCCGGTTCGGCGTGGTGGGCGGCGTCGGCCGCCTGATGGAATCGATCGCCGACTTCCGGTTCACCGGCGCGCAGTTGGCCGGTCTTACCGACACCGGCGTCGTCGACGAGCGGACCGCGGACTACCTGGCCGGCTACCGGTTCACCGGCGACGTGGACGGCTACGCCGAAGGTGAACCGTACTTTCCCTACTCGCCGATCCTGTCTATCACCGGCACCTTCGCCGAGGCCGTGCTGCTCGAGACCCTGGTGCTGTCCGTCCTCAACCACGATTCGGCCGTCGCTGCAGCCGCGGCCAGGATGGTGGTCGCGGCCGGCGGCCGGCCGCTCATCGAGATGGGCTCCCGGCGGACCCATGAGGAAGCCGCGGTGGCCGCGGCCCGCTCGGCCTACCTGGTCGGTTTCGCGTCGACCTCGAACCTGGCTGCGGGCGAGCGGTACGGCATCCCCACTGCCGGCACGGCCGCGCATTCCTTCACCCTGCTGCATGACACCGAGGAGGCGGCCTTTTCCTCGCAGATCGCGACCGCCGGCCCGTCGACCACGCTGCTGGTCGACACCTACGACATCGGCCGCGGCATCCAGAAGGCGATCGCGGTGGCCGGTCCGGCGCTGGGCGCGGTCCGGATCGATTCCGGTGACCTCGCGGTGATGGCCCATCAGGCCAGGCAGCAGCTGGACTCGCTAGGTGCCCGCGACACCCAGATCGTCATCAGCGGTGACCTCGACGAGTACGCGATCGCCGCCCTCGCCGCGGCGCCGGTCGATGTCTACGGTGCAGGTACAGCGGTGGTCGTCGGCTCGGGTGCTCCCACCGCCGGGCTGGTGTACAAACTCGTCGAGGTCGACGGGCAGCCGGTCGAGAAGCGCAGTGAGCACAAGGGCAGCCGGGGCGGGCAGAAGATCGCCTACCGTCGGCATCGCTCCTCCGGCACCGCCACCGAGGAGCTGGTAGCGCAGGCCTCGACCGGCTTCGCTCCGGAAAGCAGCGATCGGCTTCTGACGATTCCGCTCATGAGGAAGGGCAAGGCCGTGACCGCCCCCTCACTGGCGGACTCCCGGGAGCACCATCGACTTGCCGTGCAGGCGCTACCGTGGGAGGCGCTGAAGCTGTCCAAGGGTGACCCCGGCCTGCCGGTGGCGTTCGGTTGAGCAACGCCATCGACCGAGGACGACGACTAGTTCGACCAATACGGATCGGCCAGTACGGATCGGCTAACGCGACTAGGCGGCCGAGCTACTCAGTTCGCTGCTGGTGCGTGGCGCCCACGCTGACGACATCATGGAGATCGGAATCCGGATCCGCATCCAGATCGGCGGCCTCGATCTCGGACCGGGAGATGCCCAGCACGTAGAGCACCGCGTCCAGGAACGGGTGGTTCACCGATACTTCGGCGGTTTCCCGCAGCGCGGCTTTACCGTTGAAGGCGATGCCCAACCCGGCGGTGCGCAGCATGTCGATGTCGTTCGCGCCGTCTCCGATCGCCACGGTCTGCGCCAACGGCACGCCGAACTGCCTGGCGAAGCGACGCAAGGCCTCGGCCTTGCCTGGCCGATCCACGATCTCGCCCAGGACGCGGCCGGTCAGCCGTCCGTTGGCCACCTCCAGGACGTTCGCCGCTGCGAAGTCCAGATTCAGCTCGGTCACGAACCGGTCGGTGAGCACGGTGAATCCCCCGGAAACCACCCCGACGATGTAACCCAGCCGCTTCAGCGTGCGGACCAAGGTCCGAGCGCCTGGCGTGAGCTGCAACGAATCCCGCACCCGTTCGACGTCGGACATCGGCAGTCCGGACAGCAGCGCGACCCGTGCGGTCAGGGACTCGGAGAAATCCAACTGGCCGGCCATGGCCGCCCCGGTGATGGCCTTGACCCTGTTTTCGACGCCGGCCAGTTTGGCCAGCTCGTCGATCCCCTCGCCCTGCACCAGGGTCGAGTCGACATCCAGAACCACCAGGCGCTTGGCCCGACGCGACAGCCCAGCCCGTTCGACCGCAATGTCGAGGCCGGTGTCACCGGCGGCGCGGACCAGGATTCCGCGCACTCGCGACTCGTCTGCATCGGCGACGATCATGTCCAGGCTGGAGACCGGGTACGTCGAAAGCTGGGTGACCGACTCGATGTTGCCGCCCACGTCAGCGATCCGTTGGGACACGTCGGCGATCGCGCCCGGCCGTAGCGGATGACCCAGCACAATCACATGCAGTTTCGGCTTCGCCGGAGCCTGCTGCCAGTCGCTGTTTCGGGACTCGCCGGGCTGCTCGACCACCACGACCTCGTGTTCCATCCCGAGAGCGGAACAGGAGTTGTCGATCGAGCGGCGCAACGAGGCCGGGTCACCTCGCAGGTCCAGCACGACGCCGAGGATGAGCCGCTCCCGGATGACGACTTGCTCGACGTCGATCACATCGACATCGTGAGCGGCGAACGAGGAGAAGAGCGCAGCCGTCACACCGGGACGGTCGCGTCCCGACACGGTGACAAGCACACTGATGGGGTCCATGAAGAGGTTCAGCACATCACAGCAAGGATGAAACCTCGCTGAGCGCGCAACCTAGTTTCCGGGATCCGGGTCCCGCTGGCCCTGGCGGTTTCCCTCGCTGCCGACGACCACCTTGCCGGCGGCTTCGGCGTGCTCGTGCTTCTTGTGGGCGTGCGCCTCACGCTCGAGCTGTTCGATCAGATGCGGGTAGTGCGCCTCGAAGGCCGGTCGCTCCGAGCGGATCCGCGGCATCGACGTGAAGTTGTGCCGCGGCGGCGGGCACGAGGTGGCCCATTCGAGGGAGTTGCCGTGGCCCCACGGGTCATCAGCGGTCGCGACTTCACCGAATCGGTAGGACTTGTAGACGTTGTAGAGGAACGGCAGCATCGAAGCGCCCAGCAGGAACGAACCGATGGTCGAGACGGTGTTCAGCGTGGTGAACCCGTCGCCGGGCAGGTAGTCGGCATAACGGCGCGGCATGCCTTTGTTACCCAGCCAATGCTGGACCAGGAACGTGGCGTGGAATCCGAAGAAGGTGAGCCAGAAATGCAGCTTGCCCAGTCGCTCGTCCATGTAACGGCCGGTGAACTTCGGGAACCAGAAGTACACCCCCGCATACGCGGCGAAGACGATGGTGCCGAACAGCACGTAGTGGAAGTGTGCGACGACGAAGTACGAGTCCGACACCTGGAAGTCGACCGGGGGCATAGCCAGCAGGACGCCGGTCAGGCCACCGAACAGGAAGGTGACCAGGAAGCCCACCGAGAACAGCATCGGCGTCTCGAAGGTGATCGATCCCCGCCACAGTGTTCCGATCCAGTTGAAGAACTTCAGCCCGGTCGGCACCGCGATCAGCAGGGACATGAAGGAGAAGAACGGCAACAACACCGCGCCGGTGGCGAACATGTGGTGGGCCCACACCGTCAGCGACAGGGCAGCGATGGACAGCGTCGCCAGCACCAGCCCCTTGTAACCGAACAGCGGTTTACGGCTGAACACCGGGAAGATCTCAGACACCACGCCGAAGAACGGCAGGGCCAGGATGTAGACCTCGGGATGGCCGAAGAACCAGAACAGATGCTGCCAGAGGATCGCGCCGCCGTTGTTCGAGGCGAAGACCTGACTGCCCAGGTGCCGGTCCACCCACAGCACCAGCAGCGCCGAGGTCAGGATCGGGAAGGCGAGCAGCACCAGTAACGAGGTGACCAGGACGTTCCAGGTGAAGATCGGCATCCGGAACATCGTCATACCGGGGGCACGCAGCGTGATGATCGTGGTGACGAAGTTGACGCCGCCCAAGATCGTGCCCAGACCGGAGATGGCGAGCCCGATGATCCAGAAATCGGTACCGCTGCCGGGCGAGTTCATTTCGTTGTTGAGGGGAAGGTAGAACGTCCAGCCACCGTCGGCGGCTCCACCCGGGGTGAGGAACCCGGCGCACGCGGTGGTGGCGCCGAACAGGTAGAGCCAGTATGAGAACGCGTTCAGCCGCGGAAAAGCGACGTCCGGGGCACCGATCTGCAGCGGGATCACCAGATTGGCGAAAGCGAATACCAGCGGGGTGGCGAAGAACAGCAACATGATCGTGCCGTGCATGGTGAACAACTGGTTGTACTGCTCGGGCGTCAGGAACTGCATACCGGGTCGAGCCAGTTCGGCCCGCATGATCAGCGCGAGCACACCGCCGAACATGAAGAACGTGAAGGACGTGACCATGTACATCCGGCCGATCAGCTTGTGATCGGTTGTGTGCAGCATCTTAAGGAACAACGACCCCTTGGGGTCCGAGGTCGCCGGGAACGGGCGGGTCACAATCGGCGCGGGCTCGATGTCCATCGGGCCCGCGGTGACGATCGGCTCTGCAGTCGTGGTCAAACCAGCCTCCGGCAACTTGTACAGCTGTTCTGGGCCGCACCACACCGTTTCCACAGCAGAGCGAGACGTCCCGAGGTTTCTCAGTGAGGATAGCCACCGCCCCGTCCAATCCACCCACCGACCCGTCCGGAGCCGCCTACTCACTCGGAATCGACGCTCAGCGTTCATCGCGACGTCGCGTGGCGCTCGTCGGCTGCTCGGTTGGCTGCTGCACGCTTCGTTCGTGCGGGTTGCCCTCGTTGCGGAGACCTTCCGGCCGGCGGTCAACGGCGTGGTCAATTCGGTCATCCGCTCCTGCGAGCACCTGACCGACCGGGGCCACGAGGTGCTGGTCGTCGCGCCGTCCGGCGACAGCTTCCGCACGGGGCACGGGCATCCGATCCGGGTTGTCCGGGTCGCCGGGATGTCGATTCCGCCCACCGGCGATCCCGCGCGACCGATCCGGCTAATCGCCGTCGGCCGGCTTTCGGCGGA
>JAVEEN010000237.1 GCA_030840445.1 Pseudonocardiales bacterium | reverse complement strand
ATCGTCTTGATCACCGGCAGCTTCGTGCGCGCGGTTGCGGCGATCTTGTAACGGTCCTCGGGCTCGGCCGTCGCGTAGGTCATCCGCTCCGCGTCGGTGAGCGTCACGCGGACCTCGGTGCAGTCGGCGGGAGCGATCCAGCCCTGGTTCTCGATGTCCTTCCACGGCGCGTCGTAGCGCTTAGGACCGATCAGGGAGAACACATCGCCCTCGCGGCCATCCTCGCGGACCAGGGTCGCGGTCAGACCCAACCGCCGTCGGGACTGCAGATCTGCGGTCAACCGGAAAATCGGCGCAGGCAGCAGGTGCACCTCGTCGTAGATCACCAGGCCCCAGTCGCGCGAGTCGAACAGTTCGAGGTGGCGGTACTCGCCCTTCCGGCGGGTCGTCATGATCTGATAGGTGGCGATGGTGACCGGGCGGATCTCCTTCTTCTCGCCGGAGTATTCGCCGATTTCCTCCTCGGTGAGCGAGGTGCGGGCCAGCAGTTCCCGCTTCCACTGTCGCCCGCTCACGGTGTTGGTGACGAGGATCAGCGTGGTGGCCTTGGCCTGGGCCATCGCAGCCGCGCCCACCAGGGTCTTTCCGGCCCCACAGGGCAGCACCACCACGCCGGAGCCACCGGCCCAGAACGAATCCACGGCCAGCTGCTGGTAGGGCCGTAGCGTCCAATCGGCATTGTCCAGCTCGATCGGGTGAGCCTCGCCGTCGACGTAGCCGGCGAGGTCCTCGGCGGGCCAGCCCACCTTGAGCAACGCCTGCTTGAGCCGGCCGCGCTCGGACGGGTGGACGAGCACAGTGTCGTCGTCGATACGTTCACCCAGCATCGGCGAGATCTTCTTCTGACGCAGAACCTCTTCCAGGACGGCGCGGTCGAGTGAGATCAGGACGAGGCCATGCACCGGATGCTTGGCCAATTGCAGCCGGCCGTAGCGATCCATGGTGTCGGCGACGTCGACCAGCAGCGCGTGCGGCACGGTGTAGCGGCTGAACCGAACCAGCGCATCGACGACCTGCTCGGCGTCATGTCCCGCGGCCCGGGCGTTCCACAGGCCCAGGGGCGTGAGTCGGTAGGTGTGCACGTGCTCAGGGGAGCGCTCGAGTTCGGCGAACGGGGCGATGGCCGCGCGCGCTTCGCCGGCCAGTTCATGGTCGACCTCGAGTAGAAGGGTCTTGTCGGATTGAACGATCAGTGGTCCGTCGGTCACACCTGCTCCTCGACTTGCGTGCGCGAACTGTCCATTGTGCCAAGGAACCCGACAACGCGGTGTTCGGAGTTGATCGATCGAGGAAAATCCGCCCAAACGGTGGTCCGTCGGCTCAGTAGTCTTCGAGCAGGCTCACGGTGGTGATCCGCTGTAGCGGATAGCTGCGGAGCCGGGAGTCGTCGGGATCATGGCCGCGGACCATGCCGCCGCCCAGCGAGATCGGCATCAGGGTCCGCTGCGATGGTGTGCCGGTGTCATCGACGTAGCCGAGCGCGATGGTCCGCTCACCGCGGATCGCAGAACGCAGCAGCTCGAGGATCGAGGCCGAGGTGACGCCCGGGATCTGCTGGGACACCCGGTTCGTGGACTGGGTGACCGCCACGGACAACCGCTCGCTGGCCCGTAAGCGGGCCACCACCTCCGCCAGCTGGTCATCCGGGATCGCGGTCGCTCGTACTCGGGCCAGCCGTGAATGCTGGCGGCCCGGCACCCGGGGCGCGTCCGCGGCCAGGCTGACGATGGCGCCGTCCGATGACTCGGCCGCAGGTGCGAATCCAGCGGCTCGCATCTTGTCCAGCAGGACGCTGATGCCGGACGAGGACACCACCACGGTCGGCGCGATCCGCTGCAGGTTGAGACTGTCTGCGATCGGATCGGTCATCACGCGATCGAGCAGGCTCTCATCATCACAGCGCAGGTAGCTCGTCGCCGTGCCGGTTCGTAGCCGGCCGTGCTGAGCAGCAACGTCATTGATCAAGTACTGCAGCGCTTGTGGCACCGGGGTTCGGGAGTAGCTGGTGAAGAATTGCAACAGGTCCGAACCTGATCGTCCGGCATCCAGCGCGCGGCGCAGGCTGGCCGGTGAAATCCGGTATACCGAGGCGCCGCCGGTCGACTCCAGATCCGCCGTGAGGGCCAGGTACTGCTCCAGGTCGGCAGTCGGCGGTCCCGGCACGACCGCGGTCAGGTCGGGCTGCAAGAGGAATTCCTCGACCGCCTCCGGCAGAGCAGCGCTGAGCAGATCGGTGGCGTTCAGTTCCGCCCTGACCGCGCCGGTCTCGGCGCCGTCCACCAGAGCGCGGGTGTAACCGGTGATCGCTCCGTACCCGGTCACCCCGAGGGTGGCGGCCTCGGCCAGCATGGCGGCGGCCAGCGGGCGGCTGGTCGACGAGCGACGCGGCGCCATCCAAGACAGCCGGGCCAGCACCGCCGCGTCCGCGGTGGGGGCCTGACCGGGGGGCAGCTCGGCGAGCAGCCGCAGCAGGTGCAGTCGCAATCCGGGGGCACTGTGCCGTTCGACATCGGCCGACAACGGCGCGATGGTCTTGTCCCGGTCGTCACGTTCACCGATCAAGCTGGGCAGCCGGGTCATCGCCAGCCAGGCGTTCGCGAGCTGAACCCACCGAGCGGCCGTACTGCGGCGCAGCCACGAGTCGAACTCGGTAGTGGGCAGGTAGGACGGGTCGACATGGGTGGTGGAAGACAGCAGGCCTGCCTCGTAGGCAACCTCGATCAGCAGTCCGGTCACGCTCTCGGTCACGTCCAGCACCCTGGCCAGCCGCCGTAGGTCTCGCACCCCGAGTCCGCCCGCCCTTAGCTGAACCGGTGGGTCGTCGGCGATCGCGTTCAACACGAGCTCGACCAGCCGGACGGTCTCGAGCACCGCATTCGATCCGCCACCGTCGATGACCGAAGTGCCGCGTTCGGTGGCCGCGACCGGAACCGGCTCGCGCTGGACGTCACCGGCCGGATGATTCCTCAGCCGCAGTGCGATCTCGCGTGGGAGTTCGACGGTGTCCCGGTCGACCGGAACGAGCAGGCCTCGATTCAGCAGAGACCGGGCCGGGCCAG
>JAVEEN010000216.1 GCA_030840445.1 Pseudonocardiales bacterium | reverse complement strand
CCGGGTTCTCGACCCGGCTCTTGGCCGTCGTGAACGCCTGCTGCTGGTAGGCCGGGACGATCGACCGGTCACTGACCGCGAACTTGTCGTTGCCGTTGTCGGCGATCAGTCGTTGGGCGATGACCTCATCGGTCAAACCCTCGGTGAACACGATCTTGTCCGGCAGCGCCTTGCGCACCGGGTCCGTCGAGGCGTCGTACTGGTCGTTGCGGACGAAGTTGTTCGTGCCACCCTTGGCCCAGGTGCCCTGCAACTTGTACGGACCATCGGAGAAGATCACGAAGTTGCTCTTGTCACCCTGATCCTGGCTCTGCTTGTACGGCGCGAACGCCGGCAGGGTTAAGGCATACGGGAAGTCGGCCCATGGCTTGCTGAACTGGAAGGTGATGTCCTGGCCGGTGCAGGTGACTGCCTTGTCGTAGGCGGCCTGGCCGGTCTTCTTGTACGGGCCGAGGTAGGTCGAGGCGCCCTTGGCGGTCTTGGGCACATCCAGGAATTGCAGGATGTAGTTCGGGCCACCGGTGATCACGTCGGTGGCGAAGGAACGCGAGATGCCGTACTTGACGTCATCGCAGGTCACCGGCGAACCGTCCTGCCACTTTATGCCGCTCTTGAGCGTGAACTTCCATGTCTTGGCGCTATTGCTGGACTGGCCTAGATCGGTGGCGAGATCAGGTTGGAGCTTGTTGGCTTCCTGCGCGTCGGCGGTGGCCGGGAACTGCACCAGAGTGCGCGTGAACAGCCGGGCCTCGTTGTAGATGTCGCGGCCGATGTAGGTGCGCTGGGGATCCCAGTGCTCGACCGGACGCTTGGTGAGGTAGTACAGAGTGCCGCCCTTGGCACTCGATGCTGCGGTGGAATTCGTACTGCCCTTCTTGGTGCTCGCGCTACCGCCACAAGCCGCGACGGTAAGTGCGGTCACGGTGATAAGGGCACCTAAAACGACTGCCCTTTTCCTGTGAGACATCCGCTCTCCTTTGAACCAGACATCGCGGTGCGATGCGTTCCCTCCCCAGCGGTCGCTGAGGAAAGTCTTTGAGGTGTTCGGTTAACGGTTGGACTTGGGGTCCAGCGCGTCGCGCAGCCCATCACCGAACAGGTTGAAACTGATGACAAGAATGAAAATGGTGATGCCGGGCGCCAGGAAGAAAGTCGGATCCGACGAGGCGTAGGTCGAGGCGTCGGTCAGCACGCTGCCCAGCGTCGGCGTCGGGGACTGCACGCCGACGCCGAGGTAACTCAGGGCTGCCTCTGCGCTGATGTTGGTGGGCAGGTTGAGCGTGAAGTAGATCAGGATCGGCGCCCAGAGATTGGGCAGCAGTTCCTTGAAGTAGATCCGGCGGTTGGACGCACCGATGCTCTTGGCCGCTTCGATGAATTCGCGCTCACGCAGCGACAGCACCTGACCCCTGATGATCCGGGCGAAATAGGGCCAGCCGAAGAAGCCCAGCACGAGAATCAGGTACACGATGTGGGACGGGTTCCCCGCCGGGACGCCCAGGCTGGTGATCCGGTCGATGATCACCGAAGACAGCGCCAGCAGCATCAACAATTGGGGGAAGGCCAGGACGAGGTCCATGCTTCGGCTGATCCAAAAATCCGGCCATTTTCCCAGGAACCCACTGATGAGTCCGGCGATGGTGCCGAGCACCAGGCTCAGCACGGTTGCCGAGGTGGCGATCAGCAGCGACAGGGTGATGCCCAGGATCAGGCGGGACAGCAGGTCCCAGCCGGTTTGCGGCACCACACCCAGCCAGTGGCTGCTGCTTACGCCGCCGAATGAGCCGGTCGGGTTGGACCCCAGGCCCCCGACGAGATTCTGGTGCTCGGTATAGGGCTGGAGGATGCCGAACTTCGACAACACCGGCGCCACGATGGCCGTGAGCACGGCTACGCACAGAATGACGAAGGCGATCATGGTGGTCCGGTCGCGACGGACCCTCGCTCGGGCAAGTTGCCAGGGCGTACGGCCAGCGATTTTGGTGCTCTCGGTGGCGAGGTGGTCGGCAAACTCCTCGGTCTCAGCAAGCTCCGGACCCGCCGGTGTCACTGACATATAGCCGTTTGCCTCCCTCTACAACGCAGCACTGCGGATGTGCAGTAACCGCAAACCCGAAGAGAAGGGTAGATCTCTTCGATTACACGATGGTGACGGAGACGTCCTTGCGACCAGATCGTGATCGAAGGGTGACCCGCGGTTAGGAACCGTAGTCGATAATCCGCCTCGACCGCCAGAAAGGCGGGGGCCTGTGTCCAATTGTTATGCAAGCCCCCGCCGTTCGGCGGTCGTGCAGACGTCGGCTCCGGTGCGCGCGATGGCGGTGAGCGGGCGCCGGTGCTAAAAAATTGTTAGCTTCCGGCGCCTGCCTGTCGCCCGACCTGCTTACTTCTTGAAGCCGATGTCCTGGTAGATGATGTTGGCAAAGCCGCGGGCACCCATGTTCTCCAGCCCGGCCTTGATACCGACCAGCTCGGGGCGCTGGTAGATCGGGACGGAATGACCTTCCTCCCAGATCTTCTGGTCGATCTGGTATGACAGATCCTGGGCTTTCTGAGTGTCCAACTCCGTGGTCACCTGGTCGAACAGCGCGTCGATCGCCGGTGTGCCGATCTTGGCGTAGTTCTGGCCACCGTCGGTGGTGTAGATCGACTTGGATGACGAGATCGGGAACTGGGTTCCGATCCAGCTGAAGATGGCCAGATCGAACTTGCCGACCTCGATGTAGTCCGGGAAGTACGGATCGCTGGGCACCGGCTTGATGGTGACCTTGATGCCGGCCTGTTGCAGCGCCTTCTGCTGGAACGCGGCCTCGTCCTCCTGGGTCTTGGTGCCTGCCGAGATCACGAACGACAGGTTGAGGGGCTTACCACCCTTGGCATAAATGCCGTCCGATCCCTTGGTGTACCCAGCGCTTTCCAGCAGTTGCCCCGCCTTGGCGATGTCACGCGTACAGAAATCACCGCAGGTCGACTTGTACTGGCTCTGGTTGTTCATCCAGATGTGGCTGTCGAGTACCTGGGCCGGCCAATCCAGTGGGCCGAGCAGCGTCTTGGCGTCGCCCACCCGATCGATGCTCAGTACGACTGCCTGCCGGACCTTCAGGTCGGCGAGCGGGCCCGCCTTGCCGAGGTCGATGTGTCGCCAGTTCGGGCCGCCGGCCTTGCGGATGGTGATGCCGGGGGTCGCCTTGACGAGTGCGTAGGTCGCGACCGAAGAACCGACATCGACGAAGTCGACCTGGTCGGACTGCAACGCCTTGGCCTGGGCTTCCTGGTCGAGCACGATGTACTGGATCTTGTCGAGCTTGGGCTTGTTGCCCCACCACTTGTCGTTCGGCACGACAGTGATGGTCTTGGCCGTCTTGTCGATGGAGCCGACCTTGAACGGGCCACCGGCGAGCGTCGGGCCGTTGACCCAGGACTTGTTGAATGACGCTGGCGTCGCGGTCAGCGAGGCCGGCAGCAGATAGGTGAACAGGGACTGCCAATCCGGGTAGGCCTTCTTGTAGGTGACCTTGACGTCCTGATCGGTCGCGCCCTTGTCGACGGCGGAAATCTCCTCGTAGCCGTTCGCGGAGGCGATGTTGAACGCCTTGTTGGTGCCGTTGTCCGCCTGCCACATGCCGGCGAAGTCCTTGTAGGTGATGGGGCTGCCATCACTCCACACGGCCTTGGGGTTGATGTGGTATTCGATGGTCTGCGGAGTGGCCGAGGTCTGCTCGGCCTTGTCGACCACGACGGTGTTGAGGACCGGCTTGCCTCCGGCATCGAAGTTCCAGACCGTCGGCAGTGTCGAGTTCATCAGGTCGTTGATGCCCTGCTCGTTGCCGTCCACGTCGAGCACATTGAAGTTGGGCGGGAAACTGTCGATCGGCCAGCGGAGGGTGCCACCCTGAGGAACCTGGTCGTAGGCGACCGGGTTCATCTGGTTCAGATTCGACGAGGCTTGGGACTTGGTGTTGCCCGTCGCCTTTCCGCCTGAGCTGGAGCCCTTGCTCCCACAGGCCGTCAATGAGATAGCTGCCACCGCGATCGCGGCGACACCCACCTTTGCTTGCATCCTCACACTTTCCTCCTCAGGAAAATTCTGGAGAGCAGTTCCAGGGTTCTGGAAAACAGCTCCAGGGACATTTTGCGCAGTTCCTGTTACTTGCTACGCAATTCCAGCCGGCAGAGCCAGCCCTGTTGCCGAATCGGAATCATTCAGACCCCTAATTGGCGCATTGACCCTGCTCGCCGAAACCCAACGGTTACATACCGTCGAGCCACTCAGACCACTTCGCGGACCTGCGCGAAGTGGCATGCCGCACCGTGGTCGGCGTTCATCGGGTACAGCCCGGGATCCTCGGACTGGCACCTGGCCCGCTGATCGGCGTCAAGTTGCTCGGCGAACACGAAACACCGTGAGGAGAATCGGCAACCGCTCGGGACGTCGGTCGGGCTCGGCAGATCGCCGGTGAGCAGAATCCGCTGGCGGGTGCGCTCTTTCTCCGGGTCCGGCAGCGGGATCGCGGACAGCAGCGCCTGGGTGTAGGGGTGGGACGGACGGTCGAAGATGTCCTTACTCGTGCCGATCTCCACCACCCGGCCCAAGTACATCACCGCGACCCGGTCGGCAATGTGGCGGATAACCGACAGATCGTGGGCCACGAACAGGTAACTCAGGCCCATCCTGGACTTTAGTTCATCGAGCAGGTTTATCACGCCGGCCTGGATCGAGACGTCCAGGGCCGAGACCGGTTCGTCCAGCACGACCAGCTTTGGATCAAGCGCGAGCGCCCGGGCGATACCGATGCGCTGGCGTTGACCGCCGGAGAACTCGGCCGGATACCGGCTGGCGTGCTCGGGGCTGAGACCGACCATTTTCAACAGCTCGGCCGTTCTCGCCTTGATCTTCGCGTCGGGCATCTTCTGGACCCACATCGGTTCGGCGAGGATGTCACCGATGGGCATGCGGGGATCCAACGACGCCATCGGGTCCTGGAAGACGATCGAAAGATCCGAGCGCATCGTGCGCCGGTCATCGGGCTTGAGGCTCGCGGTGTCCTGGCCCAGCACCACGATCCTGCCCTGCTGTGGCTTCAGCAGATTCATGATCTCCATGATGGTGGTGGTCTTTCCGCATCCGGATTCGCCTACCAGCCCAAGGGTTTCGCCCTCGCGGATGTCGAGGGAGACACCGTCCACCGCCCGCACCGAGCCGACCGTCCGCCGGATCACCGCACCCTTGCGGATCGGGAAGGCGCGATGCAGGTCTTGCAGTTGCAACACCACCGGCCGCTCCTCGCGCGCGATGCCGGCCGCCGCGGCTTCGGGAACCGCCGGCCGCACGAAGACATCGGCCGCGCTCCACTGGCGCTGAGCGATCTCCAGGCTACGGTGGCAGGCGGCGAAGTGGCTGTCCCGGTCGGTCGGGTCCAGGCCCGGCTCGGTCTGACGGCATTGCTCCACGGCGATCGGACACCGCGGCTCGAAGGGGCACCCGGGTGGCAGGTTCAGCAGCGACGGCGGGGTGCCCTCGATCGGGATAAGCGGTTCCTTCTCCTCGACGTCCATGCGCGGAATCGAACCCAGCAGGCCCATCGTGTAAGGCATTCGCGGGTGGTAGAAGATGTCGTCCACCGTTGCCGTCTCCACGGCCTTGCCGGCGTACATGACCATCACCCGGTCGGCGAAGCCGGCGACCACCCCGAGATCGTGCGTGATCAACACCGTCGCCGCATTGGTCGCCTCTTTCGCCTTCTTGAGCACATCCAGCACCTGGGCCTGGATGGTGACATCGAGTGCGGTGGTGGGCTCGTCGGCGATGATCAGGTCGGGGTCGTTGGCGATCGACATGGCGATCATGGCGCGCTGCCGCATCCCGCCGGAGAACTCATGCGGGAAAGAGCCCGCGCGCAACTGGGGATTCGGGATCCCGACCAGGTCCAGAAGTTCCACGGCC
>JAVEEN010000156.1 GCA_030840445.1 Pseudonocardiales bacterium | reverse complement strand
CTGGCCGAGCCCGACTCGAAGCCCGGATTGAGCAGCTTCTGCCCGCTGCACCCGCTCCCGCCGCCGGAACTGCTGATGGTCCAACTGAAGGTGGTGGCGGCGGTGGCGTTCAGCGAATCCTTCGCGGTCGCGGTGACCAAGTAGCTCCCGGCTGTCGTCGGACTGCCGGAGACCAGCCCGCCGCTGCTGATGGAAAGCCCGGAGGGGAGCCCCGTCGCGGTCCAGGTGTACGGCGCGGTCCCGCCACTGGCCGACAGTTGCAGACTGACCGCGGTGCCCACCGTTCCGGTCTTGGATCCGGGATTGGTCACCGACACCGGCGTCGGACCGCCGCCGGTACCGGCCTTGAAGGCCGTGACTCCGCTCGGGGTACCGAGGCCGGTCGGACCGTCCCAACCCGTTCCGGCGGTGCATAGCGGCGCGCCGCAGGTGCCGTTGCTGCCGCTGGTGACGTCGTTGAGGTTTGCCGTGTGGACGTAGGGGTAACTGTTCGGGACGTCGCTTGCTCCGGGAGTACCGGCAAGGGCGTATACCGACGCGATGATCGGAGCGGCGGCACTCGTACCGCCGTACACCGCCCAGCCGGAGCCGCCGTAGGTCTGGTACACCGCGACGCCGGTCGCCGGGTCGGCCACGGCGGAAACGTCGGACTCGGCACGCTTCGTGCAGCCGGTGGAGATACCGTTCTGGAAAGCGGGTTTGGCCACGTACTTCGAGCAACCGGACCCGGCGCCTTCGGTGTAGCTGGTGGTGTTCCAGACCTTCTCCGACCACCCGCGACTGTTGCTGGCGGTGGTCAGGGAAGTGCCGCCGACGGCGGTCACATACTTCGAGGTTGCGGGATAGGAGCCGCCGTCGTAGTCGCTGTCGCCCGAACTGGCGGTGATGGCGACGCCCGGGTGGTTGAAATAGCTGCTGTCGGAGGTGTTCTCCGAGCCGTCCTCAGCTCCGCCGTAGGAGTTTGAAACGTACTTGGCGCCCATCGTCACGGCGCGGTTGACGGCAGCGCCGAGGTTGGCCATGGTGGGCGAGGTTGCCTCGACGAGCAGGATCTTGCAGTTGGGGCACACGGCCGAGACCATGTCCAGATCCAGGGAGATCTCACCTGCCCACCCGGTATCGGCCTTCGGCAGGGCCGTCGTCGACCCGGTCTGGCTGACCTTTTTGAAGCAGCCGTTTGCCGTTGTGCAAGCGGGCAGTCCGTACTGCGTGCGGTAGGCCGCGAGGTCCGACTCGGCGCTCGGATCGTCGTAGGCGTCCACGATTGCCACCGTCTGCCCGCTGCCCGCGGTGGCCGACGGCAGCGCGTACGCCGACTGCAGGCTGCTCGGTCCATAGCCGCTGGGAGTGGCGTTCGGTGTGACCGCATTCGGAGTGATGTTGGCGGGTTCCACCGTGTCCGTCTGCTTGATGGCCATGCAGGCGGCGTGCCCGCGTGCAGGCTTGGCGCACAACCGTGCGGTCTTGTGATGGGCCGGCGTGGTGGCGGGGAAACCGGACGGCGCCGTCGGTGACGCGCCTGCAGACCCGCTCGATACCGCTGAGGCGAAGCTGATGGCGGCGAGGGCCGCCAAGCCGACAACCAGGCCGCGCTGGCACCGAGATCTGATGGATAACGTCATCTTGCTGACCCCTTCGAGGGTGGACCTACCCACCAGGCTGGACACTGTCCGTGATGCGAACATTACTTTGCGTAATGTCCGTGCCGCGCACGTTAGCCAGACGTGGGATCGGCGTCAACAGGTAGAAAAGCCCTAACTGGCATAGAAACGCGTTCTTTACCCAACTGACACCGCAGGGTTGAATGAGAACGATTGCAGGCGGCACTGGAGCGAAACGGCTCGTTGGTGCCAGCACCAGATTCCGAGGCAGGGCCTTTGCAGAGGGGCCCTGCGAGTCAATCGCCGAGCAGTGCGCGTACCGACGCCGGCAGTTCGGCATCCAACGGCAGGTCCGGAGCCGGATCGGCGCGTTCATACCGGGCGATCCGCGGCAACACGCCGGCCCAGGTGCCCGACTGAACGTCTTCGGGTGGATCGTCGGGCCACCCGTCTGACAGCTTGTACGTCCACTCAGCGACGGTCATCCGCAACACCAGGGTGGCCGCCAGTTCCTTGCTGTGCGGGCGGCGGACTTCACCGACCCGGTTCGGGATCAAGGCGTCGGTGAGCAGATCCAGTGCTTGCTCCTGCTCGGACGGGTCGACCTCGGCGCAGTTGCCGAACAGTACGGCGCTGCGGTAATGCATGGAGGATTCGAAGGCGGATCTGGCGACGACAAGTCCGTCCAGCGCTGTCACGGCGAGCGATACCGCAGTACCGCCGGCGATCAGTCGCAGCCACCGTGAGCCGGTCGACCCGTGGAGCAGGATCGAGCCCCGGTCATAGGCGATGGCGATGGGCAGGACGACTGGCTGAGAGTTCTCGACGAAGGCGACGTGGGCTACCGGCATGTCTGAGATAAGCCTTTGCAACGCTGCAGAATCCTCGCCGGGAAACTTTTTGGCCATCCTGGACGGTGTTGTTCGGCTCATCGGGGCATCATAGGGGGCTGCTCAGGCGTGGTTGCCGACGTCAACGCCCGGCGCCCGCGGGGGTGCCGGATAATCAGCACGGCCTGGACGTCCAGTTCACCGACAGCGGAATACTCATGCTGTCCAGAGGAATCCCAATGTCCGTGCTCACCCGCCTGGATATCGGTAACGGCACCGACCGGCCCGACCCGCGCAGTGCCGGCCGTGACGATGAGGTGTTCGACGACCCCGGGACCGTGGCCTGGCGAGACCTGCCGTCGCCCACGTCGGATGACCAGCCGGTAGACCTCGGTGGTGACCCCGCCCTCGGGGGCTGACGTGTCGGGGGCTGAAATGTCGGGGGCTGAAGTGTCGGGGGCTGAAGTGTCGGGGGCTGAAGGGTCATCGAAGACTTCGACCAATGAGGCAGTGACGGCCTTTCCCGATAGCTGCCTCGTCGGTCCAACCGGCTGACCCGGTTCAACCAGCAGATCGGCCAAGGGCACCTCGAGTTGAGCCGCGAGCGCGTAGAGCGTCTCCAGGGTCGGGTTCCGGCGTCCGGCCTCGATCTCGGACAGGGTGGCCTTGCCCAGTTCCGCCTTGAGCGCCAGGCCGGAAAGCGACCAGCCGTGTTCGATCCGTAGCGAGCGAATCCGGTGGCCTACGACGTGCGATAGCTGCTGAGCCGAGCCCGCAGCCTGTGCCGCTGGCTTGCCAACGGAATCCGCCATACCGGTATCGTTCCACAAATGGAACGCTTGCAGCCAGTTCTCGCGGGCATCGTCACGGCGCTCGTCGGGTTCACCAGCTCATTCACGGTGGTGCTGGCCGGTCTTCGGGCGGTGGGAGCCAGCGAGGCCCAAGCCGCATCGGGCCTGCTCACAGTCAGTGCCATCATGGGCGGCTTGGCGATCTGGGCCGGATTTCGCCACCGGATACCGATCAGCATCGCCTGGTCCACGCCGGGCGCCGCGCTGCTGGTCGCCACCGGCGCCACGCATGGGGGGTTCTCCACTGCGGTGACGGCCTTCTTGGTATGCGGCGCCCTGATCGTCGTCACCGGGATGTTCACTTCGCTCCGGAGACTGGTCCTCGCGATTCCCAGACCGATCGCCAATGCGTTGTTGGCGGGGGTGCTGCTCGAGTTGTGTGTCGTGCCGGTGACGACGCTGCACCACCAACCCGGACTGGCCGTGCCGATCATCCTCACCTGGCTGGTGCTCTTCAGGTTCGCCCGGCGCTGGGCGGTGCCGGCGGCGATGCTGGTCGCGCTGGTCGAGATCATCGGCCGGGCCGGCCGGTCACAACTTGCCGGGCACACGCTGGCGCCGACGCTGGTGGCGACCGCCCCCGGTTTCTCGGTATCGGCGGTGACGTTGGGCCTGTCTCTCTTCGTGGTCACGATGGCCTCCCAGAACGTGCCGGGCATCGCGGTCCTCGAGGGATTCGGCTACGAGGTCCCCGTGCGTCCCACCTTGATCGGGACCGGGGTCGGCACCGTGGCCGGTGCGGCCCTGGGTGGACATGTGGTGAACCTGGCGGCCATCAGTGCTGCGTTGTGCGCCGGACCGGATGCCCATCCCGATCGCGACCGCCGGTGGATCGCGTCGTCCGTCGCCGGTTTCTGTTACATCGTCTTCGGTTTCGCCGCGGCCGGTCTGTCCGCATTGGTGGCGGTGGCACCGGCGGGATTGGTCGAGACGGTTGCCGGGCTGGCATTGTTGGGTACCTTGGGCTCCGCCCTGGCCGCGGCCACCAGCGAGGCCGACGCCCGGGTCGCCGGCAGCTATCGCGACGCCGCCGTCCTGACCTTCCTCGTGACTGTCTCGGGTAT
The DNA here is from genome assembly GCA_030840445.1 of Pseudonocardiales bacterium. GTDB lineage: Bacteria > Actinomycetota > Actinomycetes > Mycobacteriales > Jatrophihabitantaceae > Jatrophihabitans_A. Next base: position 402 of record JAVEEN010000156.1, on the reverse strand, counting down.
CAGCCTGGCCGGTATCGGCTCGGCCTTGTGGGGTCTGATCGCGGGATTGCTGATGGTTGCAGTGATGAAATGGCCCGGTGATTGGATGCGAGGTGATCGGATGCGAGGTGATCGGATGCGAGGTGATCATCTCCCGTTTTCCGGTGCTATAGCCCCCACAAGTGCGAGTGGATCACCGGAGTTGGGTACTGCGGGCGGGTATAGCCCGGCCGTGAGGTGATCATCTCCCGTTTTCCGGTGCTGTAGCCCCCACAAATGCGAGTGGATCACCGGAGTTGGGTACTGCGGGCGGGGCCGGCCGATTACCCGAACCGATTACCCGAACCGATTACCCGAACCGATTACCCGAACCGATTACCCGAACCGATCACCGATCACCCATACCTGGCACCCGCGCGCGGA
>JAVEEN010000143.1 GCA_030840445.1 Pseudonocardiales bacterium | reverse complement strand
ATCCTGGCCAAGTACTTCGGCCTGATCGATTCGCTCGCCGGTCTGGTGGTGTTCTACGTCGGGTTCTCGCTGTCGCTGAACACCTTTCTTCTGCGCGGATTCTTCCAGGCGATCCCGGTCGAGCTGGAGCAGGCGATGCAGGTGGACGGTGCCGGTGCCTGGACGAGGTACTGGCGGCTCATCCTGCCACTGGCCAAGCCCGCACTGGCCACTGCCACGATCTTCACCTTTCTCGGTAGTTGGGACGAGTTCACCTGGGCGCTGACGATCATCAACTCGCCCACCAAACGGACCCTGCCGCTTGCGATCGCGCTGTTCCAGGGAGAGAACTCGACCTTGTGGGGACTGGTGTTCGCTGCTTCAACAATCGCCATCGTTCCGGTGCTGGTGGTATTCCTCTTGTTCCAGCGCTACTTCGTGCAAGGCCTGACGTCCGGGGCGGTCAAAGGATGACGGATCTACTGCCCACCCGCACGAGCTATCGCCCGGACGAGCCCGTCGCTATCGAGATCCGTGACTGTGTCGAGTCAGGTACCCTCTCGATCTGGCGGCTCGGCGACCTGGTGGTAGCGCACCCGGTTCACTGTGCTGGCGTGATAGAACTAGGTCCGCTGCCGGTAGGTGGCTACAGCGTCGAGCTGCAGACCGACCAGACCGACCAGACCGACCAGACCGACCAGACCGTGGCTAGGACTGCGGTCGAGGTAGTTGCCGATGTCCGTTCGGTGCTGCGCTACGGATTCGTGGTGGACTACCGTCCGGGTCGCAATCTCACAGCAGTGCAGGACAATCTGCGCCGGTTGCACCTCACCGGCGTCCAGTTCTACGACTGGGCATACCGGCATGCCGACCTGCTTGGCGGCGGCGACGACTACGCCGACGCACTGGGCCAGCCGGTGTCGCTGGACACCGTTCGGGAGTTGATCGAGGCGTGCCACCGGATAGGCTCCGATGCCCTCGGCTATGCCGCGGTGTACGCGGTCGGTCCGCAGGAATGGCCGAAGTGGGAGCACGACGCATTGCTCACCGCCAGCGGGCAACCCTACGCGCTCGGGGACTTCCTATTCGTGCTGGATCCGGCTGCGCCAGACTGGCTTGACCACCTCGCGGCTGATCTGAAGGCGGCCATCGACCAGGTCGGCTTCGACGGCTTTCACCTGGACCAGTACGGCTATCCCAAGCGTGCCCAGCGGCCCGATGGCGCCGTGGTAGACGTGGCCCGCAGCTTCGGCACGATGATCGGCGGCGTACGCCAGGCCCTACCGCAGGCGCGCCTGGTGTTCAACAACGTCAACGACTTCCCGACCTGGGCCACCGCGAGCGCGCCGCAGGACGCGGTCTACATCGAGGTGTGGCCGCCGCACGTCGGATACGAAGATCTAGCCCAGGTCGCTACTCGGGCCAAGCGCGAGGCGGCCGGCAAGCCGGTGGTGATTGCCGCCTACCAGCACGTCTATGACCAGGTGGCGGCTGTTGGCGTCGGCGCGGCCGACACGGCGACCGGTCTCACCATGGCCACCCTCTTTTCGCACGGGGTGTCGCACCTGCTCTGCGGGGAGGCCGACCGGATTCTGGTGGATCCGTACTCCGTGCGCAATCACGTGGTGGCCGGGTCCACCGCCGATCTGCTACACCGCTGGTACGACTTCTCCGTCGCGCACAGTGAGCTGCTCTACGGTGCCGACATCACCGATGTGACCGGTAGTTTCGCCGGTTCCTACAACGATGATCTCGATGTGAGCTATCCAGACGCGCCAGTCGAGCACAGTGCGCGGCCCGGCACGGTCTGGCGCCGGGTCACCGCAGTGCGCGACCTCGACGGGTCAGAGCGCTACGTGCTGCATCTGGTCAATCTGACGGGGCAGTCAGACACCTGCTGGGACTCGCCTCGCCAGCGGCCCGGCAGCCCCGGCCGCGGCCGCTTGAGGATCCGGCGGATGGGCACCGCGCTTCCGCGCGTGAGCTATGCCGACCCCGATGCTCAGCACCGACTGATCGACGTGGAGCTGACAGTCGACGGAGACTACGTCCTTGCCGACCTGCCGCCTCCGCAGCTATGGCAACTCGTTGTGATCGAGGCAGAGTCGCCAACTCTGTAATCCCCAGCTCCACCGACCGATCAGGAGACCGCACCGACCTTTCCTGCGCAAGGCACCTGGGACGGCTGGACGACTCTCAGCATCCCGATCACGCTGACCGCAGGGTTGCATTCCGTAGTGGTCTGGCGGGGTGCCAGTCAGACCGGTGCGATAAACCTGGACAACCTCACGCTAGGAAACTAATGACAGTTCTTCGCACAACAGTTCCATCCGAGAAGACCGCGCAGTGGTGGCGTGACAGCATCATCTACCAGCTTTACGTGAAGTCCTTCGCTGACTCCGACGGCGACGGCGTCGGTGATCTGGACGGCGTCACCGCCGGGCTGGATCACATCGCGCGACTGGGCGTGGACGGCATCTGGCTCAACCCGTGCTACCCGTCCCCGAACCGGGACGGGGGCTACGACGTGGCCGATTACACCCGGATCGACGGCCGCTACGGGGGCATGCCGGCTTTCGAGCGGTTGCTGGCCGCCACCCACGACCGTGGCTTGAAACTACTGATGGATCTGGTACCCAATCATTGCTCGGATCAGCACGAATGGTTCCAGCAGGCGCTGGTCGCGGCGCCCGGGTCGCCCGAGCGGGACCGCTTCATCTTCCGTGACGGCCGCGGCGTGGACGGTGCCGAACCGCCGAACAACTGGCGCTCCACGTTCGGCGGCTCAGCCTGGACCCGGATCAATGACGACCCGGGCGACGCGCAGTGGTACCTGCACAGCTTCGATTCATCGCAGCCCGATTTCAACTGGCAGAACGAGCAGGTCGGGCAGATGTTCGACGACGTGCTCCGGACCTGGTTCGACCGAGGTATCGACGGCTTCCGGATCGATGTCGCTTACGCCATGGTCAAGCACGCCGAGCTCCCCGACCTGGCCGATCCAGCGGGCGACAACCCGTACCTGTGGAACCAGCCCGGCGTGCACGAAATCTTCAAGCGCTGGCGCAAGATTTCCGACAGCTACGGTCGGGACCTCACCCTCCTCGGCGAGGTCTGGTTGCCGCCGGCCGACGCCACGGACTACATCCGGGCGGGGGAGCTGAACCAGGTGTTCTACTTCGACCTGCTGCAGCAGCCCTTCGAGGCCGGGGCATTCCGGCTCTCAATCGCTGAAACGCTGGCTGGGTTGAAGGGGGTCGACGGCGTCCCGACGTGGACCCTGAACAGCCACGACGTGCATCGCTCGGTGACCCGGTACGGCCTGGTCGAGGCCGAGCCGATGAACAGCCCGGACGTCAATGCGCTGCGCACCCGGGCTCGGGGGCCCGTCGATGTCGAGCTCGGGACACACCGCGCGATCGCAGCCACGCTGCTCGTATTGGCGTTACCCGGCTCGGTGTATCTCTACCAGGGGGAGGAGCTCGGGCTCCCCGAGGTACAGGACCTTCCTGAGGACACCCGGCAGGATCCGATCTGGGCGCGCTCAGAGCATGCGGAGTACGGCCGGGACGGTTGCCGGGTCCCGATGCCGTGGAGCGCATCCGGCCGCAGCTTCGGCTTTTCGGCCGACGATGCCGTCAGCGCGCCCTGGCTACCGCAGCCGGCTTGGTTCGCCGACTTCGCCGCAGATCGCCAGCAGGATGACCCCGATTCCGTTCTTGCGTTCTACCGCAGGGCATTGCATGCACGTCAGCAGCTGGATCAGGCAGCCGACCTGGAATGGCTGGAGACCGGCCGCGAGGACGTTCTGGCCTTCCGGCGGGGTGCTATCAGCTGCGTGACGGTGTTCGACGGTTGCTCGTTCATGCCGCCGGCCGAGTGGGGTGCGCTCGTGTGCTCGAGCCTTCCGGCTGTCGATGCGGCGGAGCGCTGGCTGGCTGCCGGTAGCACCGGCTGGTACGCGGTCTGACTGATCCACGGTCAACGCGAGCTTGCCGCGCTGCCCAACTGGGCGGCCATCCGGTGATGCATTGACGTCCAGATGCATCGACGTCCAGATGCATTGACGACCACCGGATGGCCCAGCCAACCCGGTCGAGTTCCGGTCTGGTCGGCAGGTAGACTGAGCCAGCTCAGGCGCTCACCCAGGTGAGTGAACGAGTAATGGTGGGTGTAGCTCAGCTGGTAGAGCGCCGCGTTGTGGTCGCGGATGTCGCGGGTTCGAGTCCCGTCACTCACCCCAACCTCGTTTGTAGGTGGCCGCTCAGGGCAGTAGCGCGGCCGCCGCCACAACGGCGGCTTCTTCGGAGGTCGGGCCTGGCTGCGAAACGAACAACGTGCCGCGGTAGTAACGCAGCTCCTGCACGCTCTCGTGTATGTCGGCCAGTGCGCGGTGGGCCAGGCCCTTCTGCGGCTGCCCGAAATAGACCCGGGGATACCAGCGGCGGGCCAGCTCCTTGATCGAGGACACATCGATCATCCGGTAATGCAGATGCGCATCGAGGTCCGGCATGTCCCGAGCGATGAAGCCACGGTCAGTCGCGATCGAGTTGCCGCACAGCGGAGCGGCCTTGGCCTCCGGCACGAACTGCTTGATGTAGTCCAGTACTTGTTTCTCGGCCTGGCCGAGCGTGACGGTCGAGTTGCGCACCTGCTCGGTCAGACCCGAGGTTTCATGCATCTGCTTCACGAACGGCACCATGGTGTCCAGCACATCGTCGGCACAGCCGATCACGATGTCGAGTCCCTCGTCGAGCACCTTGAGGTCGGCGTCTGTCACCAAGACGGCAATCTCTATCAAGGCGTCTCGGGCGAGTTCGAGCCCGGTCATCTCGCAGTCGATCCACACCAGTTTGTCGTCGCGTCCGTTCACGGTTGTCGAGCGTAGAGCACCACACTGTCCATGGGCCCCATTCGAGGCCCTCCGGTGGGCTGTTCCGGGTACCTCGGCCGGCCCGCAGGAGCGTGCTAGTTCATCGGAGGTGGACATGGACCGAGCCGTTCTCACAACCGACGAGATCGCCGACCGATTGCGCACTCTGGACCCGGGCTGGTCGGGGACGAGCGCCGAACTGAGGCGGACGGTGGAGTTTCCGTCGTTTCGGACCGCCATCGATTTTCTCGACCTGATGGCGCCGATCGCCGAGCGAATGGACCACCATCCCGATGTTGCCCTGTCCTGGCGCACAGTGCGGCTAACGCTCACCACACACTCGTCCGGCGGCGTCACCGCTGCTGACCTCGCGCTGGCGGCCGAACTGGACGCGGTGATCACGCCGTTGACCTCAGGCAGCTGAGCCGCGGGATTGGCGGAAACGCTCGAGGATTATGCCGGGGGCGGGCGCGCCCTCGGCAGGGATCGAACCTGCGGCCAAGCGCTTAGAAGGCGCCTGCTCTATCCGCTGAGCTACGAGGGCTTGCGGCCATGTTAGCTAGGCGTGCCGACCGGACTCGCCCGACCGTCGGACACCGTCCGATCGTGGCCACAGGCTGTAGTTGGGGTCCCGGGAATCAGCGCCCCAGGCGCCGAGGCCGGCCAGAACGAGTCCAAGGAGCAGCAGTAGTAAGAAGATAACCATGGCAGAAAGTCTGCACTGATAAAGATGCTGCCACGAGTGGCAGAAAGGACGCTAATAGTTGATTTTCTGCCAGCCTGGGAGTCATGATGCTCTCATGCCGTTGAACAAGGTCGTGACGCTGATTTTTCCTGGTATCCATCCCTTCGAATTCGGTGTCGCGTGCGAAGCGTTCGGAATCGACCGATCCGATCAGGGTCTACCGGTGTACGACTTCTACGTGGCGGCCGAGGACGGGGATCCGGTACGGACCTACAACGGCTTCACCATCACCACCGAGCACCGGTTCGCCGAGGCCCTCGACGCCGACCTCGTCATCGTCTCGGCCGGCGAGCCAGCGGTGATCCCGCCGGCTGTGGTCCAGACCCTGCGTGCGGCCTACGAACACGGTGCCGCGGTGATGGCGCTTTGCTCCGGTGCATTCGCTCTCGGTGAGGCCGGACTGCTCGACGGTCGGCGGTGCACCACTCATTGGCGGCACGCGGCTGAACTCGCGCGCCGGTTTCCCGAGGCCGACGTCGATCCGGACGTTCTGTACGTCGAAGACGGCCGTGTCTACACCTCGGCCGGAACGGCGGCCGGTCTGGACCTTTGCCTGCATTTGATGCGCACCGAGCACGGCGCTGAGGTGGCCAATGCCGTCGCCCGCCGGATGGTCGTTCCACCGCATCGGGCCGGCGGGCAGGCCCAGTACATCGATGTGCCGGTGCCTCCCTGCGGCACCGATGGATTGGCCGAACTTATGGACGATCTGCTCGAAGAACTCGAGGAAGTGCACACCGTCAACACCATGGCGTCCCGGGTCAACATGAGTCCGCGTACCTTCGCGCGACGCTTCAACGAGGCCACCGGGACGACGCCGCATTCCTGGCTGCTCCGCCAGCGGGTGCTGTATGCCCGCCGGCAACTGGAGTCGACCGACGAGCCGATCGAATCCATTGCACAACGTTCCGGCTTCGGAACGGCGGCGCTGTTGCGCCACCATTTCCAGCGTCACACCGGGGTGGCACCGACGGCCTACCGACGCTCGTTCTCATCGATGCGTCGGGTCAGCTGAGCGGATCCCTCGGCCTGCCGCACGAGCCACCGACAATTTCGGGCGCGTCGTCCCCAGCGTCACCGGTTTTCCACATTTCCTTCTTCGATCCGTTCCGGTCGGTCTCGGCGGGGTCTAGTGGTGACAGCCCGCATGGGCCCCGGCAAGAAGACCGGTACACGAGAGGGAGTAGCAACCATGTCCGAATCAAGCATCACGATCATCGGCAATGTCGTCGACGAGGTCGTACTCAAGGCCACCGACGCCGGAGTGGCGCGGGTCTCGTTCCGGGTCGCCCAGACTCAGCGCCGCAAGGACCGGGAAACCGGCGAATGGACGGACGGGCGCAAGCTGTTCGTCAACATCACCTTCTGGCGGGACTTCGCGGAGAATGTGGCGTTGTCCATCAAGAAGGGTGACCCGATCGTGGTCCGCGGCAAGTTGTACTCCAAGCAGTACGTCAAGGACGAGAACAACCGGGTCAGCTACGAGATCGAACCGGAATCGATCGGGCATGACCTGTCCCGCGGGGTCGCGAAGTTCGAACGGCGTAAGCGGGGCTTGTCCGGTTCCGTCGTCCTCGATCCGGACGGACTTCCCGAGCGCACGGACGACGTCGGCGAATACGAGATGCTCTCCGACCCGTCCGGCGACTTCGCACCAGCCGAACAGATCCCGGGACGCACTTTGGCGACTGCGAGCTGAGGCCGCCTCGACCGTTGCCCCGGGGGAGGGGTTCGCGCACCGAGCTGGAACTGGGACACTGGGAGGACATCGATACCAAGGCTCGACCGAAGGCGGCAAGGACTCCCAGTGGCTCAGTACATCTACTCCATGAACCGCGTCCGCAAGGCGCACGGCGACAAGGTCATCCTCGACAACGTCACGCTCGCGTTCCTGCCCGGCGCAAAGATCGGCGTGGTCGGGCCGAACGGGGCTGGGAAGTCGACCGTGCTGAAGATCATGGCGGGGCTCGACAAGGAGTCCAACGGCGAGGCGTTGCTTGCGCCCGGGGCAACCGTCGGGCTGCTCCAGCAGGAGCCGCCGCTCGATGAATCCAAAACGGTGCGCGAGAACGTCGAAGACGCCGTGGCCGAGATGCGAGCTTGGTTGGCCAGGTTCGAGGCGGTTTCGGCGGCCATGGGCGACCCGGACGCCGACTTCGATGCGTTGCTGACCGAGCAGGGCGACTTGATGGAGAAGATCGAGCACGGCGAAGGCTGGGAACTCGACTCCCGGATCGAACAGGCCATGGACGCCTTGCGCTGCCCTCCGGGCGATGAACCGGTCACGTACCTCTCCGGTGGAGAGCGACGTCGAGTGGCGCTGTGCAAGTTGCTGCTCGAGCAACCGGACCTGCTGTTGCTCGACGAGCCGACCAACCACCTGGACGCCGAAAGCGTGCAGTGGCTGGAACAGCACCTGGCCAAGTACCCGGGTACCATTCTGGCCGTCACCCACGACCGGTATTTCCTCGACAACGTGGCGCAATGGATTCTCGAACTCGACCGAGGGCGGGCGCACCCCTACGAGGGCAACTACTCGACCTACCTCGAGAAGAAGGCCGAGCGGCTCAAGATCGAGGGCAAAAAGGACCAGAAGCTCCAGAAGCGGCTCACCGAAGAGCTTGAGTGGGTGCGTCAGAATGCCAAGGGGCGGCAGGCCAAATCCAAGGCCAGGCTGCAGCGCTACGAAGAGATGGCGACCGAGGCCGAGAAAACCCGCAAGTTGGACTTCGAGGAGATCCAGATCCCGCCGGGCCCACGACTTGGCACTGTTGTCGTGGAGACCAGTCACTTGGACAAGGGATTCGACGACCGGCTGCTGGTGAAGGACCTGTCGTTCTCGCTCCCTCGTGGCGGGATCGTGGGAGTCATCGGTCCGAACGGTGTCGGCAAGACGACCCTGTTCAAGACCATCGTCGGTTTCGAACAGCCGGACTCTGGCGAGGTTCGGGTCGGGGAGACGGTCAAGATCAGTTACGTCGACCAGGGCCGCGGCGGCATCGACGCAACCAAGACGGTATGGCAGGTGGTGTCCGATGAACTCGATTACATCAAGGTCGGTCAGGTCGAGATGCCGAGCCGGGCGTACCTGTCGGCCTTCGGTTTCAAGGGACCGGACCAGCAGAAACCAGCGGGAGTGCTGTCGGGCGGCGAGCGGAACCGTCTGAACCTTGCGTTGACCTTGAAAGAGGGTGGCAACCTGCTGCTGCTCGACGAGCCGACCAACGACTTGGACGTCGAGACTCTCGGCTCACTGGAGAACGCCCTGCTCGAATTTCCCGGTTGTGCCGTCGTGATCAGTCACGACCGGTGGTTCCTCGACCGGGTCGCCACCCACATCCTCGCCTGGGAGGGCACTGACGACAATCCGGCCGAATGGTTCTGGTTCGAGGGCAACTTCGATTCGTACGAGAAGAACAAGGTCGAAAGGATGGGTGCCGAGGCGGCCCGTCCGCACGCCGTCACGCACCGCAAGCTCACTCGGGACTGATCCGCAGAGATGCGCAGCCGGGTCGGGACGCGGTGTTGATCGGCGTGCTCGTGTCCAAGCGCCGGTGGCGGTAATGGCACGCTTCATCACCAGGTGCGCCATGCGATGGTCGGATATGGACGCCTACGGCCATGTCAACAACACCGCGTATCTGGCCTACCTGGAACAAGCGAGGGTCTCGATGTTCTTCGATCGCTACGACTCCTCGTTCGCCAAGGGAACGGTGGTTGCGCACCACGAAATCACCTATCTCAAGCCGGTCATCTACCATCCGGAGCCGTTGCGGCTCGAACTCTGGGCGGACCAGATTCGTGGTGCCTCGTTCCGGGTCTGTTACGACGTCTTCGACGGGTCCGCTCTGGCCGCGAAAGCAGCCACCAAGCTGGTCACCTTCGACTTCACGAACGACAGGCCGCGAAGGCTGACCGCGGAGGAGCGGCACCTGCTGCAAAGCTTCAGCGGCCACGACGATGCCGGCACCGTTGAGGGCGGCAGCTGAATGGCCGCCACCTCGCTACCGGCCCCGGCGGTCCTCAGTGATTTCGCACCGATGGCCGAGCGTGCCGTCTTAATAGATCCGCTGGCTGTGCTCCGGTTCCGCGGCATGGCCGATCAAGTGGCCGGTTTCGTCCGGTTGCCGTATGAGGTGATCGCCGGCCGTGCTGTCGCGACCACGGATTCTGATTCCTATGACGCGACGGTCTCCGCGGTGGATTTCCTGCAGTGGGTGGACGGTGGCGGCAGCGCAGGGGAGCCGCCGCACCGTGATGCCCACTGGCTCAGCGCGTTGCCGCCACGCGCCGGCTGGCAGCGGATCGAGACAGTTCCTGATACGGCTGTGCGCGACCTCGTGCGCGCCGGCGCCCAGCTCGCTCGGGACACCACCACCAAGCCCGGTCAGGAGGCGTTGGTCAAGGCGATCGTCCTGACCGCCACCGCCGGTGACCAAACCGTGGACGTGCCGCTAGGGGCACTCAGCGGCTTGACCCGGATGGGCTTCCTGCCACCGGGGTCCTCGGCAGCGGTCGACATTGCCCCTGGCTGGATCCGGCTGGCGGCCCCGTTCGGCTCGACCTTCGTCAGTTCCGGCGGCAACCTTCTCGGCCTGCTCGGCGGATTCCGCCCGTAACCGAACGGACGCCAGTGTGATGCGTTACGAGTCCACCAAGTGGGGTGGTCATCCACACTGGCACTTCGACGCCGTTCTGATGGGCACCGACGACTACGGTCGATGGCTCGGAGCACCGGCCGGCACCTGCTTGCAACGCGGTGGCGAGCCTCCCGTTCGCTGGCCTTGCGACTTCGCGGTCTTGCTACCCGCCACCGGAAACTGGGTGGCCAGTTTCAACGCCTCGGGCAAGTACGAGCTGTACATCGACGTCACCGGACCAGTCACGGTCGAGGGCAACACGGTGCGCGCCGACGACCTCGATCTGGACGTGGTCAGACTGCCTACCGGCGAGGTCCGGCTGCTCGACGAGGATGAATTCGCCGCCCACCAACTGAGCTACGGCTATCCACCCGCGGTGATAGCGCAGGCCAGGGCGACCGCGGATTGGCTGATGCGCGCGGTTACAGCCGGCATCGAACCCTTCGCGACGGTTGGCGCTGGTTGGCTGCGCAAGGTCGGCGAACGGCCAGACGTCGGAGCATCGCCTGCGTCAGGCCCGAAGCCAGACCGCGGTATTGGCAGGTAACTTGTTTCCTTCCAGGGCCGAGGAGGACAGCAACACCTCGCCGGGCGGTAGCTCGACCGGCACATCGCCGGCGTTCAGTGCGACGACCAGGTTGGACCCCCGCCGATAAGCCAAGCAACCCTGCGGCCCCCGCTGCCAACTGAAAGCCGAGCCGTGCAGCTCAGGGAGTTGCCGGCGAAGCCGCAGAGCGTGCCGATACAACGACAGCGTCGAACCCTCGTCGTCCAGCTGAGCTTCGACGGTGACAGCTGCCCACTCGGGCGGCACGGGCAGCCACGGTTGAACTCCGGCACCGAACCCGAACGGAGGCTCGGTTCCCTCCCATGGCATGGGCACCCGTTCACCGTCCCGGCCGCGCTCGGTGTGGCCGCTACGCTCCCAGGTCGGATCCTGCAGGGCTTCGTCGGGCAGATTCACGTTCTCCAGTCCGAGTTCATCACCGTTGTACAAGTAGGCCGCTCCCGGCAGGGACAGCTGCACCAGCGCTGCCGCACGGCCGCGCGCATGCCCGACCGGGCCGCCGCCGTACCGGGTGGTGTGCCGGATGACGTCATGGTTGGACAGCACCCAGGTGCACGGCGCACCTACCTCGGCCATGGCCGTGAGCGAGTTGTCGATCGCGCTCTGGAACGACTCGGCCGACCAGGGCGCCTCCACCAGGCGGAAGTTGAACGTCAGGTGCAGCTCGTCACCACGCACGTACAGGGCCAGCCGCTCATCATTGGCCACCCAGGCCTCGCCGACGGCCATCCGGTTCTCGTAGCTGTCGATGACTCGCCGGAACATCTTCAGGTGTTCATGCACCCCGTCGTTGTCGAAGCGCAGATCAGGGTTCAGCTGCGTTCCGGGACCCTGATACGCGGTCAAATCCATGTCAGGCAGGCCTTCCGGCTTGGCCATCGAGTGTGCGACGTCCACCCGGAAACCGTCGGCGCCGCGTTCCAGCCAGAAACGCAGAATTCGCTCGAACTCCGCCGGAACCTCCGGATTCGCCCAGTTCACATCCGGCTGTTCCGGAGCGAAGATGTGCAGGTACCACTGGCCGTCCGGCACCCGTGTCCATGCCGGTCCACCGAAGATCGACGGCCAGTTGTTGGGTGGTTCGGAGCCGTCAGGTCCCCGGCCGTCCATGAAGATGAAACGGGCACGCTCGGGCGAGCCCGGGCCGGCGGCGAGCGCCTGTTGAAACCAGACGTGCTGATCGGACAGGTGATTCGGGACGATGTCGACGGTGACCTTGATGCCGCGCTCGTGGGCAGCGGTGATCATCGCGTCGAAGTCGGCCAGCGTGCCGAACATCGGATCGACGTCCGTGGGATCGGACACGTCGTAGCCGCCGTCGGCCATCGGCGATTTGTAGAACGGGCTCAGCCAAAGAGCGTCCACGCCCAGCAGAGCCAGGTAATCCAGCCGGTCCTTGACGCCGATGAGGTCACCGATCCCGTCGCCGTTGCCATCAGCGAAGCTCTTGGGATAAATCTGGTAAAAGACCGCGGTGCGCCACCAGTCCGACCCGCTGCGGTATTCCGCAGTCAGCTCTTCGCCGTTGAGTTCGCCGCCGAACTCTGCTCCCTCCAGATCGAGGTTCGTTGTGTAGTCGGCGGATCGGGCCGCTCGCTGGTCGGGCTTGGCGCTGAGGTCGTGCTGGTTCTGATGAGCGTCGGACACGCGAGGTTCCTCCGGAAGCTTGCGGTGGTGAGATGGGCTCGAAGCTGCAGCCTAGCCCGTAACCGCCGGGCTGAAAGCCTTTATAGAACTACATTCTGTATCGATCAAGAAGGATGTGCAAGTTCGGCGGATGATGCATCGGGTCACATCACGCGCGGGTATTGCGCATCGAGTCGGCTGCCATGACGAGGTAGTCCCAGATACGTCCGGCGATGTCCTCGGGCAGGTCCAGTGAATCGAGTGCAGCTCGCATATGGCGCAACCAAGAATCGCGCTCGGCCTCCCCGATGACAAACGGCGCGTGCCGCATCCGAAGTCGCGGGTGGCCACGGGTCGAGGAGTAGGTGGACGGCCCACCCCAGTACTGGATCAGGAACAGCGTCAGCCGTTCGGCCGCGGGCCCTAGATCCTCCTCCGGATAGAGCGGGCGCAATAGGGGATCGAACGCGACGCCCTCGTAGAAGCGCTCGACCAGGGACCTGAAGGTCTGCTCGCCGCCCGCTCGTTCGAAGAATTGCGCGTCTACCACGACGGGGCGCCCCAAAACTGGTCGGACGCTGGGGGAGAGATCGGCACCTCTCCATTGTCCCTGCTGCTAATCGACCCGATGACCCCGGGCGGTATCTTCGCCGGTCAGCGCCCAGCATGATCAGGAACCCGGTCACGAACACCAGGAAGCTCACGGCGCTCTTGACCGGTGCACCACCGCCCGGACCGGGAGTGCCACCGCAACCACGGCGATGATGTGCAACGGGTGGGTGATCAGCCCAGTGGCATGGTCGTGCCAGAAGCCCTTCGCGTGTTGCGGTGTTGACTGCACGGTGCCCAAGAGTGCGAGAGACCACCCGGCTCAGGTGAGTCCGCGGGCGGTGTCCCATTGAGGCAGGGGCGACGTGGACGTGAATCTGTGTCGTCGGCGATTAATGGGTGCGGGATCCCGCTCGGTCAGGTTGACTGTTACCACACTCGGAGGTGAGGCCGGTGGCGGGGACGCTTGTGCTAAATGCGTCATATGAACCATTGTGCGTCGTACCTACGCGACGCGCCGTGGTGCTGCTGCTCGCCGAAAAGGCAGTCATCGTCGAAGCCGGTGACGAGTTGATGCATTCGGCGACCACCTCCATCCAGATTCCGCACGTGGTAAAACTGTGCCGGTATGTCAGGGTTCCTTACCGTCGACAGATCCCCTTGACGCGGCGGGCTGTGCTGGCCCGGGACGCCCATCGGTGCGTCTACTGCGCGGTGCGCGCGGACACCATCGATCATGTCGTTCCCCGTTCCCGGGGTGGCCGCAATGAGTGGACGAACGTAGTTGCGGCCTGCGCGCGTTGCAATCACCGCAAGGGCAGCCGGCTGCTGTCCGAAATCGGCTGGACGCTGCCACGGTCGCCGGTACAGCCCTCGGCCACGGTTGCGTTGGTTCTCGGCTGGGCTAAGCGGGATCCGTCCTGGGACCGATACCTCGGGTATGACCCGGCGCTCGCTCCGGTGGCGGCCTCAGCCAGTTGAGCCGGCCGCTGGGTAGCCTCACGCCATGGCCGAACTGCACGACCTGAGCGCCCTCGAAGCGGCCGCCGCGATTCGATCGCGCGAGGTCAGCCCGGTCGAACTGGTCGATCATTACCTCGACCGGGTCGAGCGCCTGGACGAGCGGATCGGGGCGTTCGTCACGGTGACCGCCGATGCGGCTCGCAAGCAGGCCGAAACTGCCGAAGCCGCCGTCCTCGCTGCCACCACGAGTGCGGAGCTGCCACCACTGCACGGCGTGCCTATCGGCATCAAGGATCTCAACCTCACAGCCGGTGTTGCGACGAAGCTGGGATCGGCCCTGTTCCGGGACTTCGTGCCGCCGATAGACGACTCCGTCGTTGTCCTGTTGCGGCAGGCGGGCACCATCTCCCTCGGCAAGACGGCCACCCCGGAACTCGGGCTGCCGTGTTATACCGAGACAGACATCGGCCCACCCGCTCGCACGCCCTGGGACACCACGCGGCTCGCCGGTGGGTCCTCCGGCGGGGCAGCGGCGGCCGTGTCATCGGGGTTCCTGCCCATTGCGCAAGGCTCCGACGGAGGCGGATCCATCCGGATCCCGGCCAGCGTGACCGGTCTGTTCGGGTTGAAGCCCTCCAGGGGCCGGGTCTCGCGGGGGCCGCTGGACGCGGATTCGTCCGGCCTGTCGGTACTAGGTCCACTGGCCCGCACCGTCCGCGATGCGGCCGCCTTCCTCGATGCCACCGCGATCCCCCAACCCGGAGACCCGCACTGGGCGCCGCCGCTGCCCAGCGGTGAGTCCTATCTCGGCTGGTGCGACCGCGTGCCGGGTCGGCTGCGGATCGGCCGGTACATCGAGCCGCCCATTCCGGGGGCGATGGTGGACCCGGAATGTCGGACCGCGTGGGAGAACGCCAGCGCATTGCTCGAAAGCCTCGGCCACGAGGTCATCGACATAGGCCTGCCCATCCCACCGCAGACCATCGAGGCTTTCGAGACCGTCTGGTCAGTCGCCTCACATGGCGCACCGATCGACCAGGAGCGGGAATCGGAATTGCGTCCACTGACGCGCTATCTACGGGAGCGTGGCCGGGCGGTAACCGGACCGCAATATGCCACCGCGCTCGGGCAGTTGACCCTGATCAGCCGCCAGCACATCGCGGCAACCTCGTCCTACGACGCGATCCTGACCCCGACGCTCGCCATGACACCGCGCCCGATCGGCTGGTTCTGCGGGACCGAGCAGGAACCGGTGGATCCGGCCGAGGACTTCGAGCGGCAGAAGATGTTCACCCCGTGGACAGCGGTGTACAACGCCAGCGGCCAGCCCGCCGCCAGTCTGCCGCTGCATTGGACACCGGAAGGGCTGCCGGTCGGGGTGATGCTGATCGGCCGTCCAGCTGGTGAAGCGGCACTGCTGGCCCTCTCGGCCCAGATCGAATCCGCCGCGCCGTGGTCAAAGCGCCACCCAGCGATCTGGACGGAGTAGGTGTTTCGATACCGTGTTGGCCTGATAGACGTGTGCGCTCACCAGAGCGCGCACCGCGGTCGGGCTGGAGGGCGCATATGAGCATCGTCGAGACGGTGCTGGTTTTCGTGGGAATCCCCGCTGGCCTGTTCGCGGTCTTTGCGGTACTCACACTCGGGCCCAGCGCGGTCCGTGCGCCGCGATACCGGCCCGGTGCGCCTTGGCCGTACAAACCGGTCTGGTACCTGCCGCATCCCGAGCACTCGGGGCCGGTCTCATCGCTGCAATCAGCCGGTACCGCCGAGGCGGGCGCCCGGCTTGCGATCTCCGGCGCGGTGGCCGAGCCGGTAAAGGCGTCAGGCGGTGCCAGCGGTGAGTGGTGACATGCAGGTTCCCAGCGGACGGGCCGAGACCGGAACATCGCTGCTGCCGGGCGTGCAGCGCGAATTCACCACGCCTCGGGTTCCCGAGATAAGCCCCGATCGTCCGTTCAAGCCGGCTCAGCTGTCCCGGATCGATGAAGCCCTGACGCTGGCCTCCCACGAGACCGGGCTGCTGTTCAGCGTGTACGTGGGGCACCTCCCCGGCAACACCCGGGCCACCGCCGAACAGATGTTCGACAAGCTGGCCGCGAGGCATCAGTCGCCGCTGCTGATCGCCATTTCGCCCGGCCAGCGTCGGCTCGAGATCGTGACCGGGGGAGCATCGGCCGAGCGCATCCCGAACCGGATCGCCGGCCTCGCTGCCCTGGCGATGCGGGCCTCGTTCACCAATGGTGACCTGACCGGCGGGATCGTGAACGGCCTCCGCCAATTGGCCGACGCTGCGGGCGTGGCGTAGGCCCCGAGCGGTGTGCTGCGGGCCCGGGACCGGCCAGCCGGAAGCGCACCGAGCACCGGGCCGAAGTCGTTAGCCAGACGAAACACTCCGCCGTTAAGATGTGAGCCGATGAGCACAGTCATGGTCGATTCTCAGGCGCATGTCGGCGCAGTGGCGCGACTGCGCGCGTCCTATGCTGCCATCCCGCCCGGCCAGCCGGTCCGCCTGGCCAAGCGCACCTCCAATCTCTTCCGCCCGCGTACCGCCGCGAAGGACCTCGCGGGACTCGACATCGCCGGCTTGGACGGCGTGCTCTCCGTCGATCCGCAGGCCCGAACCGCCGATGTGCAAGGGATGTGCACCTACGAGCGACTCGTCGAAGCGACGTTGCCCTACGGACTGATGCCGATGGTGGTCCCGCAGTTGAAGACGATCACCCTGGGCGGCGCGGTCACCGGCCTGGGCATCGAATCGTCGTCGTTCCGCAACGGGCTCCCGCATGAGTCGGTCCTCGAGATGGACATCCTCACCGGGGAAGGCAAGCTGCTCACGGTCAGCCCTGAACAGCATCCCGATCTGTTCGCCGGCTTCCCCAACTCGTACGGAAGCCTGGGCTACGCGGTCCGGCTGCGGATCGCCCTCGACGAGGTCAAGCCATACGTCGGCCTGCGGCATGTCCGCTTCGATGATCTGGACACTCTGTGCAGTGCGGTCGCCGACATCACCGCCAAGCGAACCTGGGACGGTGAACCGGTCGACTTCCTCGATGGTGTGGTGTTCGCGCCGGGCGAGGCCTACCTGACACTCGGGCGGTGGGCCGACTGGCCAACCGATGCCGGTCAGGCCGAGCCGAGCGACTACACGGGCCAGCAGATCTTCTACCGCTCCATCCGCGAGCGGGAGCGCGATTGCCTCACCGTCAGCGATTACATCTGGCGTTGGGACACCGACTGGTTCTGGTGCTCGGGAGCCTTCGGAGTGCAGAACCCGACGATCCGGCGGCTCTGGCCGGCGAGATACCGCCGCAGCGACTTCTACCACCGCCTCGTCGGCCTCGATCACCGCTTCTCGATCGCGGCCAAGATCGACAAGCTCAAACGGATCGGCCCCCGCGAACGGGTGGTCCAGGACGTCGAGATTCCCTTGGAGCACACGGCCGACTTCCTGCGCTGGTTCGCCGGGCAGGTGCCCATGTCACCGGTGTGGCTGTGCCCGTTGCGGTTGCGCCACAGCGACGATCCGGCGGCTCCCAGTTGGCCGCTGTACCCGTTGCAGCCGGGGGAGGTCTACGTCAACGTGGGCTTCTGGGGAACGGTGCCGATCGAGGCCGGACGTGCCGACGGGGACGTCAACCGGCTCATCGAGGACGCCGTGGCCAGCAGGCACGGACATAAATCTCTCTACTCCGACGCTTACTACGACAGAGACACCTTCAGCGCCATGTACGGCGGCGCGGTTTACTCGCAATTGAAGGATCGGTACGACCCGGCTCATCGGTTGACAGGCATGTACGAGAAGGCGGTAGGGCGACGATGAAGATCGCAGACATTGTCCGGACGCTGACCATCGAGGCACCTGCGCTGCAGTTCACCGCCTACGACGGCAGCAGATTCGGTCCGGACGACGCGGAGATCAAGCTGAACCTGGTGAGCGAGCGAGGCCTTCGCTATCTCGCCACGGCACCGGGTGACCTCGGTCTGGCCCGCGCCTACATCAGTGGTGATCTTCAGCTGAGCGGCGCCCACCCCGGCAACCCGTATCACGCCATGAAGCTCCTGGAATCATGGCGATTCCGGCGGCCGAGCCCGTCCGAAGCGATTGAGCTGATCCGGACGCTCGGCGTGCACAACCTGGTGCCCCCGTCGCCGCCCGCGCAGGAAAGCCTGCCGCGCTGGCGTCGCACCGTCGAGGGCCTGCGGCATTCCCGTAGCCGCGACGCCGACGCGATCCATCATCACTACGACGTGTCCAACTCGTTCTACGAGAAGGTCCTCGGCCCGTCCATGGCCTATACCTGCGCTGTCTATCCGAAGGCGGACGCCAGCCTGGAAGAGGCGCAGGAGGAGAAGTTCGACCTCGTCGCCCGCAAGCTCGGTCTGGAAGCGGGAATGCGTCTGCTCGACATCGGCTGTGGCTGGGGGGGCATGGTCCGGCACGCGGCCAAGCACTACGGGGTCAAGGCCGTGGGCGTGACGCTGTCCGCGGAGCAGGCCAAGTGGGCCCAGGCCGAGATCGAGCGACAAGGGCTGGTCGGGTCGGCCGAGGTGCTGCATTCGGATTACCGGGACGCGCCCGGTCGCGACTATGACGCGGTGTCATCCATCGGGTTGCTCGAACACGTCGGCGTCCGCAACTACCCCGCCTACTTTTCCTTCATCCAGGATCGGCTGCGCGACGGTGGCCGGCTGCTGAACCACTGCATCACCCGTCCGGATAACAAGCAACGGGCGCTGCCCGGCCTGTTCATCGACCGCTATGTCTTTCCCGACGGGGAATTGACGGGATCCGGCCGGATCATCACCGAGGCCCAGAACGCCGGGCTGGAGGTCAGGCATGAGGAGAATCTGCGTGAGCACTATGCGCTGACTCTCAAAGCCTGGTGCGAGAACCTCGAACGCAACTGGGACGCCTGCGTGGCCGATGTCGGTGACGCCACCGCACGAGTGTGGGGCCTGTACATGGCGGGTTCGCGATTGGGCTTCGAAACCAACGGGATCCAACTGCACCAGGTGCTGGCAGTGAAGGTTGCCGCGGATGGCAACGCGTCCTTCCCGCTGCGCCCCACCTTCGGCCCGTAGTCCA
>JAVEEN010000142.1 GCA_030840445.1 Pseudonocardiales bacterium | reverse complement strand
ACCGGTCCGCCAGGGAAAACGCGAATGGCACGTTCTGCTCCACGACGAAGATCGCCGTCCCCGTGCGCTTGCGCTCCGCCAACAGGATCTCGGTCAGGCGCTGGATCATGGACGGCTGCAACCCTTCCGAGATCTCGTCGATCAGCACGAGGCGGGGCGAGCCGAGCAGTGCGCGGCAGACGATCAGCATCTTCTGCTCGCCGCCACTGAGGGTGCCGGCCTTCTGGCTCAGACGCTTCCCGACGATGGGGAAGTATTCGCGGACGCGGGCCAACCCTTCGGCAAAGCCCCGATCGTCGCGGAGGCCGAGCCGAAGATTGTCCTCTACCGTCAGGTCCTGGAACAGCGTCTGCTCCTGGGGAGTGTAGGCAATGGCCTTGCGCGCGATCAAATGGGTGGGCAGGGCGGTGACGTCCTCCCCGAACAGCTTGATCCTTCCCCGCTTGGCCGGGAGGAAGCCGAGTACCGTCTTGAGGAGAGTGCTCTTGCCCATGCCGTTCTTGCCAAGCAGGGCAAAGATTTCGCCGGCCCGGATGCTGAGCGAGACATTGCGCAGTACCACGGCTTCGCCGTACCCGCTGCTCAGATCGGCAATGTCGAGGACGGTTGGGCTCATGGCGCCAGCTCCTGATGCGCGCCGCCCGCATAGATCGTCCGCACGAGCTCGGAGCCGACCACCTCGGCCACCGAGCCGTCCAGCACCACCTTGCCCTGATGCAGCACGATGATGCGGGTGGAGATTTCGCGGACGAAGTCCAGGTCGTGCTCGATGATCAGCGTGCAGAGGCCCTCGCGCTGGACGAGGTCGACCAGGATACTGCCGATCAGCGTGCGCTCGGGCTTGGTGAGGCCGGCAGTCGGCTCGTCAAGCAGCAGCACACTTGGCTCCAGCGCCAGCACCATCGCCAGCTCCAGCGCGCGTTTCATGCCGTGGGACAAATGTCGGCACTCGATCGCCAGCTGCCGGTCGAGGCCAGTCGCGGTGATGACGCGGTGGGCGCTGTCAGGCAGCGCGAGCGTCGGCGCATGACTCAGCATGCTCGTTCCGTCGAGCCGGTAGCGGGCGAGACGCAGGCATTCGGCCACTGTTAGAGTTTCGAAGAGGCTGGTGGTCTGGAAGCTTCGACCGATACCGAAGCCAACCACGCGCTGCGGCGGAGTGCGCGCAATGGCCTTTCCGAACACCGCGACCGTCCCGCCCGTGCGCTCATAACCGTCCGAAAGGCAGCGCATGAGCGTGGTCTTGCCCGCGCCATTCGGCCCGATGATGCCCAAGAGCTCGCTCCCCAGCGTCTTGAACGCCACGCCTTCGAGTACTTTAAGGCTGCCATAGGAGCAGGCCAGATCCGCGACGTTCAAGGCCGGTGCATCCGAGTCGATGCCGGCGCGGCGTCCCTCTGGGGCTTCAATAAGTGCCGGGACTGCGACGCACGGCGCAGCATCCCGGCGGGTGGCAGCCGACCACAGGCGCCGCAGGCCAGTCTTGAGCACTGGTACGATCCCCTGCGGCAGCGCTACGATCACCAGCACGAAGATCGAACCGATGATCAGCTTCCAGACATACGGCAGATTGCCGGACAGGTAGGCGCTGATCAGGTCGATGGCGATCGTGCCAAGCACCGGGCCGATCAACGTTCCACGCCCGCCGAGCGCGACCCACATCACCAACTCGGTGCCGAACACGAAGCTCCCAATCTCCGGCGCGACGACCACCGTATAGCCGGCGTACGCATAGCCAGCGACCGAGGCGATCATTGCCATGACCACCATCAGCAGGATTTTGACCCGCGGCGCATTGATCCCGAGATATGTGCAGCGCTGCGCGTTCTCGCGGATCGCGACCAGCACCCGGCCGAAATCGCTATTGACAAAGAACCAGGCCGCCGTCGTCAGCACCACGAGGCCGATGCCGCAGATCGTGAACCACGCCTCTACCGACAGATCGAAGGTGTTGTAGCCCACGAGCCCGCTGGATGAGCCGGTAAAGGTTCCGCCGGAGTAGAGGAGCTGCACGAGGATGATCGGCAGCGCCAACGTCACGATCGCGGCATACAGCGGCGATGCGCCGTGGAAGAACGATATCCACCCGGTTACGCCGGCCACAATCGCCGAAACGGCCAAACCCGCCACGAGCGCCAGCACTGCGGTTTGTAGCGAGAAGTCCATATACGTGAAGGCGATGCCAGCAGCATACGCCCCAATTCCGAAAAATGCGGCCTGACCGAAGGTGAGGATGCCGGTATAGCCCCAAAGGATGTCCACCGTGAGCGCAGTCGCGGCGTAGAGGAAGGAGCGCACGAGGATGTTGATGGTGTAGGCGTCGAGGAGAGAGGGCCCTGCGACGGCCGCGACTATGCCCAGTCCCGCTATCGACCCGGGCACGAGCCGGCCAGCAAAGGCCCGCCGGGCCAGGGTCCCGGGTGTGGCGGCGAGTTCAGCCATTGCCGAACCCCGCGGGCCGGATGCGCAGGAGGAGGGCTGCCAGAACTACGATGGTCAGTCCGCCGATCACCGGGCTGATGAAGGTGGAAACGAGCACCTGTGCACCTCCAAGCGTGAGCGCCGCGG